>JACMOI010000009.1 GCA_014378105.1 Pseudopedobacter sp. | reverse complement strand
TCTGGCTTAAGTCTGGCGATTATAGCTGGTTTATTAATTGGAAAACCTTTAGGGATATTTTCCTTTAGCTGGTTAGCCGTAAAACTTAAGGCCAGTTCTTTACCAGATCAGGCAAATTGGTCACACATAGCGGGATTAGGATTACTGGGTGGAATTGGTTTCACCATGTCCATATTTATCGCTTTGCTCTCCTTCTCTGATCCTGAATTTCATATACAAGCTAAATTCTCCATTTTGCTTGCCTCTATCGCATCTGGTATGTTAGGTTTCATTATTTTAAAATTCCTTGGAAAGAATAAAAAAAGAATGATAATAAAAAGTTAAGAATCCAGCTTACTATAAAACTGAAATAAAATTCTTTTTTTGTCTTAAAAAAACTCAAAAGAGTAATTTTATGGTTAACTATCTTAAAAAATTCATAAATTAGTAGTCTACAGAGTTATTAAATTTTAATTAAATCAAAATTATAGCCCTATTTTTAAATTTTATTATAAAAAATAGCTATTATATATTTTTAATTGCAACAAACTCAATAATTTGTTAATTTTATCATCATATTAAATCAATTATTTAATTAAATGAGAAAATTAAGCCTTGATATCTACAAGAAATTCAAGAAAAACGAATCAAAAGCTGGAATATTTCTTATAGTCTGCGTTTTATTATCTATCATAATTGCTAATTCCACTATTGCAAACTATTTTAACGACTTTTTAAATTTTAAATTTGGTTTCGAATTAGGAAGTATAGCTCTTAATTTCAGTTCTCTCAGCTGGATTAATGATGGTTTAATGGCTGTATTCTTCCTTTATGTTGGTTTAGAAATTAAAAGAGAAATCATTGATGGCGAGTTAAAATCAATTAAACAAGCTTCATTACCTATTATTGCCGCAATTGGGGGAATGTTAGTGCCAGCTTTACTTTTTTCATTTGTAAATATCGGCACTCTAACTCATAAAGGTTGGGGTATTCCAATGGCAACAGATATTGCATTCGCTATTGGTATATTATCTCTATTGGGAAATCGAGTTCCAAATTCGTTAAAAGTATTTTTAACGGCGCTGGCAATTGTGGATGATCTAGGTGCCATTTTAGTGATTGCTGTTTTTTACACGTCTGACATTCATGCGACATTCTTATTATATGCAGCTGGTGTTTTCGCCTTCCAAATGGCATTAAATTATTTCGGCGTTAAGAAATTGATCTTTTATATTATCCCAGGAATGGTTTTATGGTACTTTATTCACCATAGTGGTATTCATGCAACGATAGCTGGCGTTTTAACTGCTATTGCAATTCCTGCCAATGCAGAAAAAAGAAAACATTCTCCATTAGAAAAATTAGAAAGCTTATTAAGTAATCCAGTAAGCTACATCATTATGCCTTTGTTTGCATTGGCGAATACGAATATTAGGTTTGAATCTGAAATGATGAAAGGATTAACTAACCCATTAGGATTAGGTATTTTAGCTGGTTTATTTATTGGAAAACCACTCGGAATAACTTTAGCTTCATGGATGGCTATTAAATTTAAAGTGGCTAAAAAACCCAGGGCTGCTAGCTGGAAACAACTTTCGGGAGTGGGTATTTTAGGAGGAATTGGATTTACCATGTCGATTTTTGTATCGATATTATCTTTTGCTTCACCACTATTTCAATTAGAAGCAAAGTTCTCCATATTGGTGGCATCCATTTCGGCAGCTACAACAGGATATATTTTCTTAAACTACCTGAGTAAAAAAGCTGATTCAGAAAAAGTAAAATCCACAAAACCAGAAAGAGAACCTATATATAATGCTAAAGAAAAATTAGAGTTAGCTTAACCTAACCCTTAATTTTCCTGATAAATTCTGGTATATGACTCAAATAATTTTCTGGATCGCCTAATTCTTTTACAAAAGCAGTACCTACAATTGCGCCATTTGCATATTGATTTGCTCGGGAAAAACTTTGATGATCTGAAATTCCAAATCCTATGATTAATGGATTTTTAAGATGCATCGCTTTTACCCTGTTATAATAGTCGCCAATCTCCTTCGATACATTTAAATCTTTCCCTGTGGTTGATGAAGAAGAAAGTAAATAGATAAATCCGTTGGAGAGGCTATCTATCTTTCTGATCCGTTCTTCAGACGTTTGTGGCGTTACTAGAAAGATATTGCTTAATCCGTTATCGATGAAATCATTTTTATAAAGTTCTTCATACTCATATAATGGTAAATCAGGCACAATTACACCATCCATTCCTACTTCAGCGGCTACTTTACAAAAATTACTCACTCCGTATTGAATCATTGGATTAGCATAACCCATTAATAATATTGGAATAGAAACCCTACTTCTTAAATCTTTCAATTGTTCAAACAGGACTTTTAAAGTCATCCCATTTTCTATCGCCACTTGTGAACTATGTTGAATCACTGGCCCATCAGCTAAAGGATCAGAATAAGGAAAACCTATTTCTAAAAAATCTGCACCTGCCTTCTCTAAAGCTTCTGCAATTTTAAGCGTTGCTCCTATTTCGGGATAACCTGCTGTGAAGTAGATAGAGAGTATATCGTTTTTCTTTTTTTCAAAGAGTTGAGTTAATCTGTTCATTATTATTGATTAATGATGAATGAACAAAGAAAAAGGATTATCATCAATAAGAGAAATATCTTTATTCCTTGCTCTTTCTTTTTTTTACTATTAAAGGTTAAAATATTTCATAAAAGTTTCTAAATCCTTATCCCCTCTTCCCGAAAGGCAAATCACTACAACATCTTCCTTTTTGAAGGTCATTTTTTTGAGTTGCGCCAAAGCATGTCCTGTTTCAATAGCTGGAATGATCCCTTCTAATTTAGATAGTTCCATACTTGCTTCCATTGCTTCATCATCGGTAATACTTACATATTCAACCCTTTTTACCTTATGTAGATGCGCATGCTGTGGACCAATTCCTGGATAATCTAAACCTGCAGAAATTGAATAAGGTTCAGTGACCTGGCCATCCTCTGTCTGCATTAAAATGGTTCTTGAACCATGCAAAACACCTTCTCTTCCAAGCACAGAGGTTGCCGCTGAATGACCAGTGTTGATCCCTAAACCAGCGGCTTCGGCTGCAATTAATCTTACTTTATCATCATCTAAAAAATGATAAAACATGCCCATAGCATTACTTCCACCACCTACACAAGCCAATACATAGTCTGGCTGATCGTTACCAGTTTGTTCGATTAACTGTTGTTTAGTTTCTTTAGAAATAATGGATTGAAAAAGGGAAACCATCTCGGGGTAAGGGTGCGGCCCAACAACAGAGCCAATGATATAGTGGGTGTCTACTGGATTGTTGATCCAGTCTCTCATCGCTTCGTTAGTAGCGTCCTTTAAGGTTTTACTTCCTGATGTAGCAGGAATAACAGTTGCACCCATCATCTTCATACGAGCAACGTTTGGTGCTTGACGTTTAATGTCAACTTCACCCATATAAATCACGCATTCTAAGCCTTTTAAAGCACAAACTGTCGCGGTCGCCACACCATGCTGACCAGCCCCTGTTTCGGCAATGATCCTTTTCTTACCTAGCTTTTGGGCCAAAATAATCTGACCTACTGTATTATTAATTTTATGAGCTCCAGTATGATTTAAATCTTCTCTTTTTAAATAAATCTGAGCACCATACTTCTCCGATAATCTTTTTGCCAGAAATAATGGAGAAGGCCGACCCACATAATCTTTCAACAAGCTTTTGAATTCTTTTTGAAAATCAGGTTGAGCTATAATTTTTAAATATTCATTTCTTAACTTCTCGATATTAGGATAAAGCATTTCTGGGATGTAAGCTCCTCCAAAATCACCATAATAACCCCTATCGTCCACTCTATAATTCATGATCATAATTTTTTAATCAAGCTAAATGCTATTGTTAATTTTTCTATACTTTTTAATCCAGGTTCAATCTCGAACTTTGAATTTAAATCTAAACCGTAAAACTTCTGGTGATTGATTTCTTTAATACTTTCTAAATTATCTAAACTCAAACCACCACTTAAAAAGAAAGGTTGATCTAGCTGATAGCTATCTAAAATAGTCCAATCGAAAGTTTGTCCAGATCCTCCATAAGTGTCAACTTTTGTGTCAAACAAAAAATAATCGACATGCGCTTCGTAAGCTTTTAAACTATCGAAATCAAAATCATCATCCAAACCAAAAGCTTTTAAAACAATAAAGCCTTCACCTTTAATTTTTTGGCAAAATTCTGGTGTTTCATCTCCATGTAATTGAACAGCTTTAAAACCATAAAGTTTACTAAATTCAATCACCTCATGAACTTGCGCATTCACGAAGACACCGGTTTTTATAATTTGATCAGGTAATTTTGAAACAAGATTTTTATCAAACTCTAATCCCACAAATCTTTTTGAAGGCGGATAAAATATAAACCCCATGAAATCTGGCCATAATGCCGCTAATGCGTTCACATTTGCTTCATTTCTCATCCCACAAACCTTTATCTTTAAGTCCATTTTTAATTACTGATTGCAATTAGTTTTTGAAAAGATTGCAAAGCTTTACCTCCTGCTAAAGATTGTTCGGCTAAATAATAACAATCGGCAAATGATTTTTGCTGATCTACCGTTTGAATGGCTAATGCTGCATTGCATAAAACAACATCTCTTTGTTGGTGAGAAGCCTTATTTGATAACACTTTCTTAAATATTTCAGCAGATTCTTCAATTGTGCTTCCACCACTTATGGTTGCTGCATCAATCTGTTCAAATCCCAAACTCTCAATACTATGAATTTGTTCTCCTTTATTAGAAAAAGTTTTAAAATCACAAGTTAAAGAGACCTCGTCATATCCTTCTAGTGCATGTAAAATAGTATAGTTTTTATTTGATTGTTGATATAAGTAGGCATATAATCGAGCTAACTCCAAACTAAAAACTCCAACTATTTGATTTTGAGGTTGAGCAGGATTTACCATTGGCCCTAACATATTAAAAAATGTTTTCACCCCTAGTTCTCTTCTAATGGGCGCAACGTTTTTCATGGCTGGGTGAAAAAGTGGTGCATGTAAAAAACATATCCCAGCTTCATGTAAAGATTTCTTTAAAACAGATTCATCATTGGTGAATTTATAGCCTAAATACTCCATCACGTTTGAGGAACCACAGCTAGAAGAAACACCATAATTACCATGTTTCGCGACTTGATACCCCGCCCCCGCAACAACAAAAGATGCTAATGTTGAGATATTAAAAGTGTCTTTACCGTCACCACCTGTACCGCATAAATCGACAAGATTAAACTCATTAGTTAAATTTACAGGGATACAAAGCTCAATCATGGCCTCTCTAAAGCCTTGTAACTCCTCAACAGTGATGTTTCTCATGCAATAGGCAGTCATAAATGCGGTCATTTGTGAGGCATTATATTTACCTAAAGAAATATTGGTTAAAATTTCTTTGGACTGTTCTCTGCTAAAAGTTTTTTGTTCAAATAAGTGATTTAAAATCGCTTTCATCTTTTTGTTTTTAATCAAAAAAAAAGGGTTACCAACGGCAACCCTCTATTATCTCATTTTGTAAATAATCAGGTTAAGCCTTACGAATTTTCGTAATGCCACCACCAGATTGTATTTACATTTAAATTTTTCATCTTTACGTCGCAAATATGGTAAAATTTTGAATATTCCAAAAATTAACGGCAATTAAAACTGAAATTATTACATGATTAAACTAAAAGGAAAAGCCAAGGTAGACGAGGATATGGGGTTTGGAAAAAATCCAACTACTAATAATCAGCGTTTGCTAAATAAAGACGGCAGTTCTAATGTTAGAAGAAAAGGACTTCCTTTTTTTAAGCCACATGAAGCCTACAACTCACTAATTTATATGAGTTGGAATAGGTTTTGGGTTACTGTATCCATTTCTTACGTCCTCATCAATTTATTGTTTGCAACCATTTACTTTTTACTAGGAATGGAGCATTTAAATGGCTCGGTGAGTTCAACACCGCTTACAAAATTTGCTGATGCCTTCTTTTTCTCTGCGCAAACAATTGCTACTGTTGGGTATGGTCATTTAAGTCCTTCTGGTTTTTTTACCAATATTGTTGCCGCATTAGAATCTTTTATTGGTTTATTAACCTTTGCATTGGCCACCGGTTTATTATATGGAAGGTTTTCTCGCCCAACAGCTAAGATGGTTTATAGCGAAAAAATAATTGTAGCTCCTTATAAGGATGGAAAAGCATATATGTTTAGACTAGCCAATTTAAGAAGTAATCAATTAATTGATCTAGAAATGAATGTCATGTTGAGTATCAATATATCGGAAAATGGGAAACCCATTAGAAGATTTGTCCAACTAGAATTAGAAAGGAAAGCCATTCAGTTACTTACTTTAGGGTGGACCATAGTTCATCCAATTACGGAGGAAAGCCCACTTTATGGCTTAAATAAAAAGGATTTATTAGACAGCGAAGCTGAGTTTGTTGTATTCTTGAAAGCTTTTGATGACGCCTTCTCTCAAAATGTTCATTCTCGAACCTCTTATCAGGCAAGCGAAATTATTTTTGACGCAAAATTCGACCAAATCATTAAAACTGATGAAGATGGTATTTTCTCAATTGATATTTCAAAAGTAAGCGATTATTCGCTGCTTAATTAGTGTTTATCTATAAAATCAATGATTTTATCATACATCTTATTACAACCGAAAATCATTTGTGTAATCATTCCAATATGTTTCCTCCCATTAATAATTTCAAAACTAACGGATTTATGACTTTCTTTTAGAGCCTTATAAAAAGCAGGAGTTTGCATTTGAATTGATGGATAAGTTTTTGAACCGGAAAACAGTTGATAAGGATTTTGAATTTGATCGACAGTGAAGAAGGGAGAAGCTTTCTTCCATTCAGTTTCATCCGCACTAAAAACTTTTAAAAACCCAGGTATATATTTATCATCAGTATTGATTTGTAGTTTCATATATTGATAGATATTTAAGCCAAAAGGATCATTTAAAATAACTCCTTTAATAGGATTTTGAATACCCGTTTTATTAAAATATTTAGGATTTTGATTAATTAATGCTGCTAAATGCCCACCTGCTGAATGGCCCATCACAAAAATTCGATTAGGGTTTCCCCCATATTCTTGAATATGGTTTTTAACCCATTTGAGTGCTTTTGCGCAATCATAAGCCATCGCGTCATATTGAACATTGGGAGATAATGGATAATTAATGATGACGGCTATTTTACCTTTTCGGGCAAAATTTCTTCCTAAAAACCAATAAGTATCTTTTGAACCGCTATTCCATGAACCACCGTGAATAAAAACAATAACATCTTGAGGTTTTGAAAACTGATCTGAATGGTAGATATCTAATAAATTCGATGTTCCAGCATCGGCGTAAGCCAAATCTTTTTCTTTCTTGACACCGGCTAGTGCAACAAAAATATTCATTATTAAAAAAAGGATTAAAAGAAGACTTTTCAAAATATTAACTGATCAGCGGATCCTTTTCCTTTTTAAAATGATTATAAACTAAATTATCTAAAAACTTCGGTAAAATTTTTTGAAGTATTACTGTTAATTTTCCTTGACCTGTCATTATTAATGTTCTTTTTCTGGCTTCTACACCATTTACAATTCTAGTAGCTACTTCTTCTGCTGTCATCATCTTCTCTTCAATCATAGAAGTTTCACCTTGTGGTTTGGCTTCACTGTTTAAAGCTACGTTTCTAATATTTGAAGCTGTAAAACCTGGACAAGCCACCATTACATGTAAGTTATTATTTAAATTCTCGTTCCTTAGGGCTTCCATAAAACCATTCATTGCGAATTTAGAAGCTGAATAACCAGTTCTGCCAGGCAAACCTTTAAAACCTGCTATGGATGATACACCAACAATAGAACCAGATTGACTCAAAATTTCGTCGAAGGCATATTTTGTGCAATAAACTGTTCCCCAGAAATTGATATCCATTACTTTTTTGATTACATCCATATCTAAATCTTTAAATAAGGCCCGCATAGAGATTCCGGCATTATTCACTAAAATATCAATTTTGCCCATTGTTATAATGGATTGCTGCATTAAATCTTTACACTCGTTTTCATTGCTTACATCTGTTTGGACTGCTAAGGTTCTCACATGATATTTATCGTGAATTTCCTGAGCAATTTCACAAAGAACCACATCTTGCCTGGCAGCTAAAACTACATGAGCGCCTCGTTTGGCAAACTCTTCTGCGCAAGCTTTCCCAATGCCGCTAGAAGCTCCTGTTATTACAACTATTTTATCTTTTAAGCTCATATCAAAACTTTAAAAAATATTTTCTTACAAATATGAACATCGCACCATAAAAACTTTGAATATATCGCAAACTTAATTTTTTAGTACTTTGTCCTTTAAAATGGATAATATAAGTTTCGGGGAAATAATAATTTTTGTATCCAGCCAAAGATAAGCGATAAGAAAGATCTATATCCTCGCCATACATAAAGAATGTTTCATCAAATAAACCTACTTTATCTAAAGCCTTCTTTCTCAACAACATAAAAGCACCTGCCAAAACTTCTATTTCAGATGTTCGATATTCATCTATCCAACCTAAATGATAACGGTTAAACAGTTTAGAAGTTGGGAAAATTTTAGAGAGTCCTACAAATTTACTAAACACAGCCCAAGGAGTTGGTAAACCCCTTTTAGACTCTTTCAAAAATCTCCCTTGGCCGTTGATCATCCTTACTCCTAACCCCCCAGCATCATCATGTAGTTTCATAAATTTGATAACTTTATGAATCGTATCCACACTGGTAATGGTATCTGGATTGATGACTAAAATATATTTACCATTCGATTTCAAAATAGCTTGATTATTAGCTCTTGAAAATCCGATGTTTTTAGGATTGACTATCAAATGAATATGAGGATATTTTTCTTGAACCATTTCTACTGTGTGGTCCTTGGAAGCATTATCTACCACAAAAATTTCATACTTAAAATCTTCAGCTGCATCCATCAAAGAATCTAAAGCTTGTTGCAATAAATCCCTTACGTTATAGCTCACAATAACTATTGATAGTTCCAAAGGCTATTTTGTAAAAGTGTTTTCGTAAGGTACACGGGTAGTTATCGATCGACCTAAAGTCAATTCATCAGCATATTCAATTTCACCACCAAAAGCAATTCCACGAGCTAACGTACTAATTTTTAAAGGCTCTTCTTTTAATCTTTTATGCAGATAAAATATCGTAGTATCACCTTCCATTGTTGCACTTAAAGCAAAAATAATTTCATTTACTGTTGTTTCCTTCACTCTGGAAACCAATTGATCAACAGTTAAATCTGAAGGCCCAACTCCATCCATAGGAGAGATTAATCCATTTAAAACATGATATAAACCGTTATATTGATGCGTATTTTCAATCGCCATTACATCTCTGCTATCTTCCACCACACAGATTAATGATTTATCTCTCTTCACTGAAGTACAAATTTCACAAATATCATGATCTGAAATATTATGGCAGGTTTTACAAAAACGAATGTTCTTTTTTAGGATTAATAAAGAGTCACTGAATTTTTCAACTGTTGATTGGTCTTGATTTAATAAATGTAAAACCAATCTTAAAGCAGTTTTTTGTCCTATTCCGGGCAACCTTCCAAATTCATTTACGGCATTCTCTAATAATTTAGAGGAGAAATTCATTTTGCTAAATTAAAAATTTAATGCTAATTAGCGATTCAATTTATATCTTACAATTGTTGTAAACCAATTAAACTATGTCGCCTAATATTCTATTGTCTTTTATCATTGGCTATTTTCTGATTTTAATTATCATTTCGTTCATCACCTCCAGAAAATCATCAGACAATTCTACTTTTTTTATAGCCAATAGAAACTCAAAATGGTACTTGGTAGCTTTTGGAATGATAGGAACTGCGCTGAGCGGTGTTACTTTCATCTCTGTTCCTGGGCAAGTTGGTTCGTTAGGCGGTAATCAGTTTGAATATTTTCAATTTGTTTTAGGTAATGCCATTGGATTTATTGTGGTCGCTACGGTATTATTACCACTTTATTATCGAATGAATTTAACTTCTATATATGGTTACATAGAAAAAAGATTAGGTACAGTAAGTTATAAAACCGCAGCAGGTATTTTTTTGATGAGCAGAACAATTGGCTCGGCATTTAGACTTTATTTGGTCGTTATTGTTTTACAACGATTTATATTTGATGCTTACGGAATACCTTTTTGGGCCACTGTGTTAATTTCGCTCACCTTAATTTGGCTTTATACTTTTAAAGGTGGCTTAAAAACAATCATCATTACTGATTCTTTACAAACTACATTTCTGGTTTTATCGGTTATACTAACCATTTACTTTATCTGCAATAGCTTAAATTTAGGGGTTGCTGAGGCTTTCGAGACCATTAAAAATAGTGGCTACTCAAAAATATTTTTTTACGAAAACTTCTTAACCAACAAATACCACGTCAGCAAACAGCTTTTGGGTGGTATGTTTGTCACTATTGCCATGATTGGTTTAGATCAGGATTTGATGCAGAAAAATTTGAGTTGTAAGAATATTGGCGAAGCACAAAAAAACATGTTCACCTTTACAGGAATATTTGTGATTATCAATCTTTTCTTCTTGAGCGTTGGCGCACTATTATACGTTTATGCGGCTAAAAACGGTATTTCTATTCCTTTAGATGAACTTGGAAATCCTAGAACGGATTTTCTTTTCCCTGAAATTGCTTTAAATCATTTATCAATAATTCCTGCTGTTGTATTTATGTTGGGTTTAACTGCAGCCACATTTGCCACTACAGATTCGGCTCTTACGGCGTTAACCACTTCCTTTTGCGTTGATTTTTTAGGCTTTAATAAAAAAGAAGATATAAACTCGGCAAAAAGTATTAAAACTAGACATGGCGTACATGTTTTATTCTCTGTTTTGATGTTTTTTACGGTGATTCTTTTTAATGAGGTAAACAATAAAGCAGTAGTAAGCGCTATCTTCACGGTGGCTTCTTATACTTATGGTCCGTTACTTGGTCTTTATGCTTTTGGGTTGTTCCTAAAAAAACGAGGTGTTTACGATAAATTAGTTCCTATTGTCTGTTTGCTATCACCAGCCATTTGTTTCTTTTTGAATCAAAATTCTAAAACTTTATTGGGTGGCTACGTTTTTGATAATGAACTCATATTAATAAACGGAATGATTACATTTGCCGGCCTTTTATTAATTTCTAATAAACAGGCTAAAATTGCATAACACAAATAAAAGAAGATGACGAGTGAAGACAAAATAAGAAGTGCGTTTGAGAATAAAACGTGGCAAGAAATTAAAGTAACCGACTCATGGCAGATTTTTAAAATCATGGCGGAGTTTGTGGATGGGTTTGAAAAATTGGCTAAAATTGGTCCCTGTGTTTCCATATTTGGATCTGCAAGAACAAAACAAGATAGTAAATATTATAAAATTGCGGTAGAGGTTGGAAGACTTTTGACTGAAAGAGGCTATGGCGTAATTACAGGCGGTGGCCCTGGAATTATGGAAGCTGGAAATAAAGGAGCTTACGAGGCTGGCGGAAAATCAGTAGGCTTAAATATTGAATTACCATTCGAGCAATTTCATAATCGATACATTGATAGAGATAAGATTTTAGAGTTTGATTATTTCTTTATCCGTAAAGTGATGTTTATGAAATACTCGCAAGGATATATTGGTTTACCCGGCGGTTTTGGGACAATGGATGAGCTTTTTGAAGCTTTAACCTTAATTCAAACCGGAAAAATAGCTAAATTTCCGATCGTCTTAATAGGAAAAGAATATTGGGGCGGTTTAATCGATTGGATTAAAAATACCATGCTAGAAGTAGAGCATAACATTAATCCAGATGATCTAAACCTTTTTAGAATGGTTGATACAGCCGAAGAAGCAGCAGAACATATTTTTAGGTTTTATGATAAGTATGTTTTAAAACCAAATTTCTAATATTAAAAAACCAGATTATCTGGCTTTTTTTATAAGATGTTTTATATTAGGCAAATGTTTATACTTTAATGAAAATAAACCTGCTCTTAATAATGTTTATATTCTTCCAATTCTTTATTGGAATTAATATAGCTTTTGGTCAGAATGTTTATTTAATAGATAGTATAAGCACTGTTGATGTTTTAAAAAATGCCCTCATTTATCCAACCAAAAACAAAATAGATTTTAATAATTTCAAAGCCTCTCTGCCCGAAATTCAAAGCCAAAAGAACCTAAATAAGTCTACAGAAAATTGGATTGTTTTCAGTGTTATTAATCAAAATCCATCAGGTCAATTATATTATTTGGAGACGAATTTTTCAGACTCAACTACGCTTTATAATTTTGAAACCGGAAAACAAATTGGAAAAACTGGCTTAGGTTACCAAATAGGCGAAATTAGCAGAAATATCCAAGCCGGATTTATACCTATTTATTTTTTAAGTGGTGAAAACAAAAAGCTGCTCCTAAAAATGAATGGCAGTTTTCCGCCAATTTCAAAAGTGATATTAAAGTTAACACCTGGATCAACATTAAATAAATATGACAAGCGATCAGAAATTGAAGCCATTAGCATCTCATCTGTTATCGTCTCATTTTTTATTTTTAACTTTTTAATTTTTTTAATTTTTAGAGATAAAACTTATATCTATTATTTATTATACCTTATCAATTTAGGGTTTTGGATGGTAAATTTATGGCTTAGCCGTTGGATTGATTTACCAATAAGTGTTTATAACATTCAACATTATATCAATAATGTTTTTCTGATTTTCTTTAATATCGCTTACATCAGCTTTGCTTTAAGCTATTTTCAAACCAGTAAAAAAGATAAATGGTATAAATATTTTCTTATTTATCAATTTCTTTATATCATTCCACTTGTTGTTCAACTCATCAATGATAAAAACTACTACTTACACTCAGAAGATACTGTTTTAGCAATACTAGCACTTGGAAACATCATCTCGGTGCTGATTTTTAGTTTAAGTAATCTTTCTAGTAAAAGCAGAGCTACCATTTTATTTTTAATTGCAGAAACCCCATTAATCATTTCAGGACTAATTTTAGGTGTTGAGTTTTTAATTATTGATGCTGATATAACCCAGAAAATTGGACCGACGGTTTTCAAAATCGGAACGTTGCTAGAAGTTTTACTTTTTTCATTTGCATTAGGAAACAGATATCGTGATCAAAGAATAGAATTGAGTAAACAAATTGATGAAAACGCTATTTTAAAAGATCAAAAGCTTAAAGAAATTCAGGAGATCATTCAACAAAAGAATATAGAATTAGAAAATACAGTGATAGAAAGAACTTCTGAATTGGAGCTCATTAATCAAAAACTTAAGCGCAGTAACGAAGAAAAAACCAAGATTTTCTCTATCATAGGTCATGATTTACGTAGTCCTTTAGCATCCTTACAAGCTATGTTTGATTTATTTATTGCTGGAGATTTAAGTGTTGAAGAATTTAAGAGCCTAGCAGGACACGTAAGTTTACGATTAAAAGGTTTAAATCTATCTATACAAAACTTGATTATTTGGGCTCAAAGTCAAATGGGTGGCTCAAACACAAAAAAAACAAGTATTTATTTAGAAGAATTAATTCGTGAGAAATTAAGTTTGATGCAAATTGCAGCAGAAGAGAAGCATATTTCTATTGATTTAGATATTGATATAGATCGGGCGGTAACCGTTGATAAAAATCAGGTTGGTGTGGTTATCCAAAATATTATTAATAATGCTATAAAATTTACTCCTAGATTGGGTAAAATTCGTATTTCTACTTCAGGAATTCGTGATTTTGAAGTCATTAAAATAGAAGATAATGGGGTGGGTATGACGCATGAATTAATGAATAAAATAAATCAAAATTACTTGGTAGAAAGCAGTTTAGGAACTTTTGGTGAGGTGGGTACTGGCTTAGGCTTATCTATTTGCAAAGAAATGATTCAGAAAAACGATGGTGAAATTAGTCTTGAAAGCGAAGTTAATCAAGGCACCATAGTTTCCATTAAACTGCCTTCCACAATTAAATAAAATCAAATGAATCTTACTAACAAGAACTCTCGTTAATCGTTATATGAGAATTCATCTAACACTCCTATTTTTTGTTCTAATTTCTTTGCAAGGATTTGGGCAGACTCAAGATTCTATTAACGAAAACTATATCCATCAATATAAAGAAAATGCTGATTTCTCTTATACCTCCCCATACAGCGAGATAGGCGCACCTTCAAAGTATATTATCTCGGGTAGAGTGACTACACAATATATGTTGCTAGCCACTGAGAAATTACCTATTGCGGTTGCTATTATTCCAGATTTTACAGTTAGGGTTCGTAATGAACAATCTGCTGGAGTAAGAACTCCCAGTTTTAAATTAGGAGGAAGTATATTCTTTCATTTAAATAACGATATCAATCATTATAAATATGCAGAGTTAGGTTTCACGCACCATTCTAATGGACAGGATGGCGATGCTTTAAATCCAGATGGCTCGATTAATACCTATAGCGGGAACTTTAGCACCAATTACCTCTCACTCTCCTATCGTTTTGGAGATAACTTGATGATCGGTCAAGATAATTATTCTCTAAACCATAGAATTGGTTTAGAATGGCACAAATGGTTCTCTTATGAAACTGCGTTGGAAGGTGATTATGGTTTCACCCGTTTGTTATATAATTTTTCTTATCGCAAGTATCAATCAAAAAATGAAAAGGAATTTTTAAGGCTCAACACCGATATTTCCTATGCTATTAATCCAATCCAAAATACCCCATTTTTAAATTTAAAAAAGAGGTTAAATATGGAATTAACTAGTAATTATAGTTTGTCTTTTATGCGAAATACCTTTCTAATGGCGACCTTAGGTTACTATGGAGAAGATCCATATAACATTTATTTTAAAGATCAATATTCGTTTATCAGATTTGGAATTTCAACTGGCTTTAGCAGATATAAGAGAAGTCTTTAGTGCATAGCACTCACTCCACCAGAAATAATAAATTTCATGGCTTGTGCCGATGATATTTTTAAAGGTTTTATTTGATCTGCTTTAACAATGAGAACTTGCCCTGCAAAGGAATAGGACCATGGAAAATAAACTGCCACTTCTCCCTTCAAACCGAAAGCACTCATATCTTTTTGAGTTAAAAAGCCAATTCTTTTAAAGCCATCCTTGTCTTCCACCAAAACGGGTTCATTTAATTTCTTATCGTCGCCAACAAAAGCCTCTGTTAAATCCTTTATGGAAGAATAAATAAACTTAAATAAAGGTAACTTATTCAACCATTTACTAAACCAATTATAAATAGGCTCAGTAATTAAATAGGTAGCAATAAATCCAGCTACTAAAATCACTAAAATAACCGATAAAATTCCAATTCCTGGAATGTAAAGCGGTGCTCCAGTTTGTGGGTTTACAAATAACTTATCACTTAAATTAAGGGCATCATCAACTGAAGAGAAAGCCCAAAAAAGAAGAAAAAAAGCAGCTCCTAAAGGAATAACTACTAATAAACCTTTTATAAAATATCTAAATAATGCACTTAATATCCTTTTCATTTCCTTAATTATTTACTCATAAAAATAAACTCTTTTCACCCTTTGCGAAATGTTAGTAATCACTTCATAAGGAATAGTTTTTAAATCATTTGCCATTTCGTAAACAGAGGCTTTTTCTCCAAAAATAATCACTTCATCTTCCTCTTTTATTGCTAAACCCGTAATGTCCAACATACACATATCCATACAAATACTCCCAATGGTATGTACCTGATGATGGTTAATCATCATTTTACCAACCCCATTCCCTAAAGCTCGAGGATATCCATCGGCATAACCAATTTTAACTGTTGCTATTTTTCCGTCTTCCAACATCACCCCTTTTCTGCCGTATCCAACGGTATCACCCTTTTTCAAATGTTTAATTTGGCTGATGGTGGTTTTCAATGTGGCCACGTTATGTAAAGCAGATCGTTCCTTTTCAATACTTTCAATGCCATACAACCCAATACCTAAACGTACCATATCAAACTGAGCTTCGGGCCATTTACTAATACCAGAGGTATTGGAAATATGCCTGATAAAATCGTATCCTAAAACACTTTTTAAACTAGATGAAAGCTTATCAAATAATTGAATCTGACATTCCGTATAATCGCTATGCAAATCACTATCACTAGCCGCTAAATGCGATAAAACACTTTTAACCTTCAATTGTGAATTCTGCAATAAAAAATTCGATAAGTCTTTAAAATCATCCGCTCCAAATCCCAAACGATGCATGCCTGTATCAAATTTAATATGAACTGGGTATTCAATAGGATCCGCCTCTGAAATAAAATCGGCGAAAGCCTTTAAAATTCTAAAATTGTATAGTTCTGGTTCCAATTGATATTGAACAATCGCTTCAAAAGAAGAAACTTCTGGGCTCAAAACCATAATTGGAATAGTAACTCCAGCTTGTCTTAACGTTATTCCTTCATCTGCATAGGCTACAGCTAAATAATCAACACGGTTATGTTGCAATAAATTAGCTACTTCCTCGCTCCCACTTCCATAAGCAAAAGCTTTCACCATGGCCATTAATTTTACACCTGGTTTTAACTTTGATTTATAATGATTTAGATTATATTCCAGTGCATTCATATTAATTTCTAAAACCGTATCGTGAACTTTTTGCGTCAGTAATTTACTAATCCGCTCAAACTCAAAATGTCTTGCACCTTTAATTAACACAATCTGGTTTTTAATCAAAGAAGTATCGAATTGATTTAAGAAATCATCGGTTGTTTTATAAAACCAGCTTTTTATCTTAAATGCGTCTTTAAACTGGTAAAGATCTTCTCCAACGCCAACAAATTGTTGAATGCCTTTAGTTTCTAATAATTGAATCAGATTTTGATAAAGCTCTTTTGGAGGAATACCTGTTTGATGAATATCTGATAAAATTAAAGTCTTATCAGAATGTTGCTTTTGTTGATTAAGAAAGTCTAATGCAATCTCCAAAGAAGAAAAATCAGAGTTATAAGAATCATCAATAATTGAGGATTGATAAATCCCAGATTTTAACTCTAATCGCATTTTAACAGACAAAAGTTTTAACATTCTTTGTTGAATAATCTCTTGCTTTACACCTAGTTTTAAAAGTGTGGCCCAACAAATAATAGCATCCTCAATTAGTGATTGACTATTAAATGGAATGTTAATGCTTATTTCTTTTGATTGATAAACCGAACTAATCAGCGCTTGATCATCATCTTTTTGAATGGCAATAATTTTAAGATCAGCATCTGAGCCATTTAAACTCCAAGTAAAAACATCCTTTTGAGGAATATTTGATCTGACTAAGTTTGCATTTATAATTAGAGTTCCAGCTTCCTTAAAAAGCTTTAATTTCTCTTTTAGCTTCTCTTCTCTATTTTTAAAACCTTCATCATGTGCCGAGCCAATATTTGTTAAAATACCAATATCAGGCTTCACAATTTTTTCTAGTTGATCCATTTCTGACTTGGTAGAAATACCAACCTCAAAAAGCGCCAAATTATAATTTTTATTCATTTGCCAAACAGATAGCGGAACACCAATCTGGGAATTATAGCTTTTGGGGCTACGAACAATTTTATAATCGGGAACCAATAACTGAAAAAGCCATTCTTTTACTATAGTTTTTCCATTACTTCCAGTAATGCCAATTACAGGATAATGAAAATTTTGACGGTGCTGAGTGGCTAATAATTGTAAAGCCTTCAAACTATCTTTCACCCAAAGAAAATTTGCCTCTGGATAAAGGTTTGTCTGAAAGTTTTCATCTGTGATTACAAAACTCCTTACACCTTGTTGATATAGCTGAGAGATAAACAGGTGTGCATCTCTTCTTCCCTTTAAGGTGAAGAATAAAGTATGTTCGGGAGTTGCGATTTTTCGGCTATCACTTGATAAATGAGAAATTAACTGTTGCGGTAAATTAATCAATACCTTTTGGGCAATTAGGTCAGCTAGTTCTTCAACAGTATAAGATTGTTTAAACATCAGCAACAAATTTGACGATTATTCGCGAATATCACTAATTTTAAAACCGATGGAGCAAAATCAATTTATTTCTACAGACGTGAAAACTGGAATTGCCAAGGGCGAATCGTTTTGTGCTTATCAAGAAAGAAGTCAGTACGAGGTTCGAGGCAAGTTGATGAAGCTGGGTTTACGTGGTGAAGAATTAGAAGAAGTCGTTTCACATTTAATAGTCAATAATTATTTGAATGAGGAGCGCTTTGCAAAGGCATATGCCCAAGGAAAATTAAGGATAAAAAGCTGGGGCAAAAACAAGATATCACAAGGTTTAAAATTCAAACAAGTATCTGCGCCGTTGATAAAAAAAGCTTTGCAAAGTTTAGATGGGGATGAATACTTAGAAAAATTGAAACAGATATTAATTAAAAAAGAGAAAGACATCAAAGAAAAGGTTGCTTATAAAAAGAAATACAAACTTGTTCAGTATGCTTTAAGCAGAGGTTTTGAACAAGATTTGATTTTTTTTGTACTGAAAGATAATGACTTATAATTTGTTTTAACTTTTTTTTATTAGTCCCTTGCAAACTATTTTTTTCTGTCTATATTTGCAACCCGCAAGGGAAACAATGTTCTTTTAAATATTTTAATTAGCTCATCCTGATTGTTATCAGGAGAAAGAGTTTAATAAATGCGAAAGTAGCTCAGTTGGTAGAGCACAACCTTGCCAAGGTTGGGGTCGCGAGTTCGAATCTCGTCTTTCGCTCAATAATTTCTTTCCTAGCAGTAAGAAATTTATTTAAATGCTGAAGTGGCGGAACTGGTAGACACGTCCCGATTTGTATCGGGATTCCCGCTTAAGGGATTGAAAAAAGTTTAGCATGCTTAAAAATGCTCAGATGGTGGAACTGGTAGACACGCAGGACTTAAAATCCTGTTCCTGTTAAGGGAGTGCGGGTTCGATTCCCGCTCTGAGTACAAACCCTCGCAACTACCGGCGTACTTGCGAGGGTTTTTCATTTATATTTTTAATTAGCCAAAATTCTTCTTTTATTCAAAACGGGTTAATGAATGGATATACTGAACACCTCCAGTTGCCAACCAGACGAACATTTTTCATGGATGATGTTTAGAAGGCTTTTCTGAAGAACCTTAACTGAGAAGTAACCAGTATTTTTATTTGTAATTTGATTTTTTGATCAGCAACTTGATGTCCTTGATCCGTATCTTCCGGCCATCCGTTTCCAAAATCCCCTCTGCTTTAAATTCCTTTAATAGCCGAATCACATTTTCCTGGGCGATCCCCGCCATACCAGCCAGGTCCATTCTGGAGATATTTAAAATAATTTCCTTTTCATCCAATCCTTCTTCTTTGTATTTTTCCCGGAGTACGATCAAGGCAATAGCAAGCCGTTCCAGTGCTGTTCGTTGCGCGATCACGGAAATACTGTTCGCTAATACCGTAAATTCATGGCTTAAAGCTTTTAATAACCGCTGTGTAAAAGCAGGGGAGCGGTGTAAAATACTTATAAAATCTTCTTTGGGTATGAAACTAATCAAACTGTCTTCTATAGCGGCCGCCGAATCAGGGTATCTTTCCTCAGATAAAACCGCATGATAACCGATCAGTTCTCCATGATTAGCCACGTAAATGATCTGTTCTTTCGCCAAATTGTCCACTTTGTACTTTTTGACTTTACCGCTTCTTATTAAAAAAATACCAGCGGGTACGGAACCTTCTCTAAAAACAACATCACCTTTCAGATATTTCTGGTCACTTTGATTAGCAACCAAATCTGCATATTCTTCTTCGGAAAGGATATTAAGGATCGATTGCGTAGTGAAATTCCATCGGTCGATAGGGAAAATTCCAGACAAACTCATCATATAAAGGTACGAATTTTTTAAAACTGATAAATATCAGCTTCTGCATTGATTTCTTACGGTAAATCGCTTTCCTGCAACGGCTAAATTTGCAGATCATGAAAGCTTACCCATTTTCTTATTTCCCGCCAGTCCCAGAAGACCATCAGGGCGGACCTGTTATAAAACTAAAGAAGGATAATTTAAATACATCCTTATTTACAAATGATGCTGCATTCGACTGGTTGTACCCAAAACATTTCCAATTACTGTCCCTTAAACATTGGACACCACTGGCTATTGCCCGCAAAGCGGCTGAATTTCTGGCGGAACCAGGTGCGAGGGTGTTGGACATTGGCAGCGGTATTGGGAAGTTTTGTTTGGCAGCGGGCCATCATTTTCCCGAAACTTTTTTCTACGGTGTTGAACAAAGGCATGAATTAATTTACCTGGCCGAAGAGGCTAAAGGGTGTACAAAGCTATCCAATGTAACTTTTATTTACGCCAACATCACCCAGGTCAATTTTAAGGAGTTCGATCATTTCTACTTTTATAATTCTTTTCATGAGAACATTGACTCCGAAAATCAAATAGATGATAGCATAGAATTGTCAGAAAGCCTTTATAACTACTATAATCAATATCTCTGTGCTGCACTGAATAAAAAGCCTTCAGGAACCCGGCTGGTTACCTTTCATAGTTTTGAGCAGGAAATACCACCCGGTTTTAAACTGGTAGATATTTCCTGTAATGGCTTGATGAAAATGTGGATCAAAACCTGACCAAATGGAAACCGTACAATTTTTACGTTCGCGATTTAGAAATTTTCAAATCCAAAGAAAAAACAGAAGAATGCTTAATGAGCTATTAAACCCTGCGCTATTCCGTCATGATACCGCTTTTGATGATCTGTACCCCGAACATATCCAGGAACTGTCCCAGATGCATTGGACACCTGTGGACATCGCAAAAAAGGCAGGTGATTTTTTGTCTATTCCCAATACCAGTGTTTTGGATATTGGCAGCGGTGTAGGGAAATTCTGTATTACAGCAGGATTTTTTCACCCCGAAACATTTTTCTGTGGAATTGAACAGCGGGAAGAATTATATACTTTCGCCGAAATAGCCAAAGCGGAAATTGAATTGCCTAATGTGAATTTTATACACGGGAACCTGACAGAACTGGACTTTAAAAATTATGATCATTTTTATTTTTACAATCCTTTCTATGAAAATATTGAGCCCGATAGCCGGATAGATTATACGGTAAGAACTTCATTTGAATTATATGAATTGTATAGCAGGTTTGTTTTCCAAATGCTGGAGGAAAAACCTCCTGAAACGAGGCTGGTAACTTTTCATGCTCCGGATACACAAGTTCCTCCGGGTTACCAATTGGTCAATAATTCCTATAGCAGGGTATTGAAAATGTGGATAAAGAAATAGGACGGGGTGGTTTCATGCCCTGTTATAGGAATAATGATAAGTTAAAATAAAAACCATGTTTAAACCAAAGTTAATTGATACTTTAAAAAACTATCACCAGGATCAGTTTTTTAAAGATGTAATTGCTGGGGTAATTGTCGGCATTGTTGCGCTGCCCTTAGCTATTGCATTTGCTATTGCATCAGGTGTGTCTCCTGAAAAGGGAATCTTTACGGCCGTCATTGCGGGCTTGGTTATATCGGTTTTGGGAGGCAGCCGGGTACAGATCGGTGGGCCAACCGGGGCTTTTATCGTGGTGGTATATGGCATTGTCCAGCAATTCGGCATCAATGGTTTGATTATCGCCACTTTTATTGCGGGCATATTGCTGATTATTATGGGGCTAACCAAATTAGGGAGTGCCATCAAGTATATTCCTTATCCCCTGATTATTGGCTTTACCACCGGGATCGCAGTCATCATACTTTCATCCGAAGTGAAGGACTTGTTGGGATTAAAAATGGGGAACGTCCCGGCTGATTTTATCAGCAAGTGGGTAGCGTATGGCCGGCACCTGTCTGCTGTAAATCTATATGCAGCCGGCATAGGGGGGTTTACCTTATTGATTGCCTTTCTATGGCCCAAAATCACCCATAAGGTTCCAGGATCATTAATTGCCATTGTCCTAACCACGCTGGCTGTTTATTTTTTTAAAATTCCGGTAGAAACCATCGGCAGTCAGTTTGGGGCTATTCCCACCTCACTACCCAAGCCTGTCATACCCGGAGTGAGCTTCGCCACTTTACAGCAGCTGATCCGGCCAGCATTTACGATTGCGCTGCTCGGCAGTATAGAATCGTTATTATCCGCGGTAGTAGCAGACGGTATGATCGGTGGAAATCACCGCTCCAATACAGAGTTAATTGCCCAGGGATTTGCCAATATCTGTTCTTCCATCTTTGGTGGAATTCCGGCAACCGGGGCCATTGCAAGGACTGCTACAAATATAAAAAACGGGGGAAGAACACCTATTGCCGGTATTGTCCATGCAATTACCTTACTCATCATTTTACTTTTTGTTGGCAAGTGGGCCGCGCTCATCCCGATGGCAACGCTTGCGGGGATACTCATCGTAGTGGCCTGGAATATGAGTGAAACAGAAAATTTTATTGCTGTATTTAAAGGGGAAAAAAGTGATGCAGCAGTGTTGATAACCACCTTTGCCCTGACAGTATTAGTGGACCTGACGGTAGCTATTGAAATAGGAATGATAATGGCAGCCTTCCTGTTTATGCGAAAAATGATGCAGGCGAGTTCTGTAAAACAAGCGGTTTCTTCGGCAGATAATACTGACGAAGTGCTTATGCCGGAAGATATTCCCACAGGAGTTGACGTTTTTGAGATCAATGGCCCTTTATTTTTTGGTGCGGCTTATAAGTTTAAGGATGCCATGAAAGTTTTGGAGAGGCCTGCCAGGGTATTGATCATCAGGATGAGGAATGTGCCCGTTATAGATGCCACTGGTATCAGGGTATTAAGAGAAGTAAATAAGGAAATGAAAAGGCAAGGAACGAAATTGATCATTTCAGAAGTGGCCAACGAACAAGTCATGGGCGAACTAAAGAAAGCGCGTTTATTATTTCAAATCGGGAAAGGAAATATCAAAGACACCTTTGATAACGCTTTAAAGCGAGCAAATGACATTTCTTAACCTCGAATTATCGGAAACATCTAAAGTAGATTCAATAAAGGTAAGCATCCCCAATCTACAGAGGTTGATACGGCTTTGCTATGGGAAACCGAAACCTAATAGTGGCTGGTATGATTTGGGTCGCACACGCCAGTATGGGCAGAGCTATCAGTTCGGGATTAAAATACCCTGATGGATTTTGGCATACTACTTTAAGCACAAAAAGATTTTGGTAGGAAATCGAATTAAAAAACGTCCGAATATCCATCCCGCTACCTATCGCTCTTTATGCGATTGAACTCCCTAATGTCTGTATATCCTCTAAAAAGCGTCCGGTTATTGATACCTTTTGGAGTGCTAAACCTCTCACACGCCCGTGAGAGGTTTTTTTGTTTATTATCCTATATGTTCTACACTTACCTACTCCAATCAGAAAAATCAGGACGATATTATATTGGCCATACACAAGATTTACCGGCAAGACTATCAAGGCATCACTCAGGGATGGTCACCGCTACCAAGAATAAAGATCCATGGAAATTAGTTTACTCTGAAAATTACGAAACAAAAATTGAAGCTAACAGAAGAGAACTTGAAATAAAAGCAAAGAAAAGTCGGATTTATATCGAAAAGCTAATCAGTAATATTTAGAATAGATAGACACATCCCGATGAAATAGAGAGATTTTTCTATTTGTTCTCTTATGTGTTCTACACTTACCTACTCCAGTCAGAAAAATCAGACTGATTTTATCATAAAAGAAAGACTTATTGCTTGATGATCTAAAACTCAATACCTATTTTTATGATAAATATTTATACCTATGGGAACAAGTAAAAATCCATTGCTAAAGGACTTTAGAGGCCATATTGATAAAACCATTGTAGTAAAACAATATCCAGGTGACCGTATCATCCTTACTGCTTATCCAGCTATGAATTGGATAAAGCCAATGAAACCCAAAATGAACAAATATCTTTATTTAAAGATGCAGTAAACTACGCGAAAAGCATTTTAGCAAACCCTCTAGAAAAAAGTAAAGCACAAATCCGACTGATCATAAGGAATGGCAGTTTATACCCTGCTTTATTGAAGGAATATATCGCACAAAATCCTAAAAATCATTCTGTTTGATACCTAATATTGAAGGGCGTCGAGTCAACAATTAAATATATTTTTTAGCCAACATTAAGCCTCATCGCCAGCTTCTTTCTCGGTTCTTCGCTATAAGGAAACAGCTTCCTTTTTTTTCTAATACAAAGGCTCTACTTAATCAGAACTTCTTATTTTCATATAAATGAATATATGATGTATTGTAAATCAATATAATGAATTATTTTTTTTTAGAATAATCAACCTTACTTATCATGCACAATGGATTTATTAAAATTAAAATCCTAATTTACCTCAAGTAAACCTAAAAGCTAGCTTGTTCATTTGTATTTTATAAGATGGTTTATAATAATTATCAATGTTTATGCTGTATCTGATGTCTAAAATTTAGCTGAAACTTTAATGAAATTATAATTATTTATACCCGATGACAAAAAGCAAATTATTTATAGGTCTGCTCGTGATGTTGATGATTGCTCCGACACCGCAAAAGACTATTGGTATTTTTGACGGTCATGTTGATTTAGGCAAAAATGTAAAGCTTGGGCAAAGCGTTTATTTACCTAAAACACAACATTACGTCATATCGGGTGTTAGGTATAATGTTTGGTTTGCCCCTGTTTCAACAAATGATAAATGGATGGTGTTTTTAACTTCCCTAACGACCAAGGTCGAGCCAGGTATCCATTCGCTATATAAGCATTCTTACATTCATCTGCTACCGCTAACCTGGGACATCCCGAAAGTATTGGCCTCCTTTTACAGTAGGCAAGGTTCTATGAAGTCACCCTTTGGGTCGCCGAATAGCAAATATATTGCTTTAATCAGCAATACCAACCCAGTTGAAACAGTTAACTAAAATAAAATGATAACATCAAACAGTAAAAGACGCAGTTTTCTCAAAAGTATGGGTTTATTGGCTGCCGGTTCGGTTGCTTTTCCTACTTGGTTAAAAGCGGAGGGTAAAATATCAAAAAAAGTAGGTATCCAGCTTTACAGTGTAAGGAAAGAAATGCTTGCCGACGCTGTCGGCACATTAAAAATGCTAGCAAAAATCGGTTATACAGAAATTGAATCTGCAAAAAGTGAAAAGGGCAATTATTATGGATTAAAGCCCAGAGAAATCAAAAATATTTGCGGCGATTTGGGGATTAAGTTGATAAGTGGTCACGTACAGATCGATGCCAATTGGCAAAAATCGATTGATGAGGCTGCTGAAGCAGGACAGCCTTACCTTATTTGTTCCGTTTTACCTTCAAATGGGCAAACAGTTGAAAATTACAAACGTAGCGCTGCAATTTTTCTAAAAGCAGGCGAAGATTGTAAAAAAGTGAATATCGCTTTTGGTTATCATAATCATTCATCCGAGTTTGAAAAAGATAATGGACAAACGTTATATGACCTATTATTGGATCATACAGACCCAGAACTGGTAAAAATGGAAATGGACCTTGGGTGGGTGATTGCATCCAACGTTGATCCTCAATATTATTTTGATAAATATCCCGGACGTTTTCCATTATGGCATTTAAAGGATATGGATAAAAAAATTAAACGCAGTACGGAATTTGGCAAAGGTGATGTGAACATTCCCGATTTATTTAAAAACGCAAAAAAATCCGGTTTAAAACATTTTTTTGTTGAGCAGGAAGAATACACCAATACCGCATTAGAAAGTGCTAAATATGATTTTGAATACCTTAAAAAGTTAGGTTACGCTTAATGATGATTTAAACAAATAATAAAACTCCAAAAGATGAAGAGAATGAAATTAACAATGCTGTGCTTGCTTTTAACCGCATCTGTTTGCGTTTTTGGCCAAAGCGCACTCCATGCAGACCATGTTGCGCTTTATGTTAAAGATCTTAAAGTAAGCGAGGCTTTCTACCAAGATGTCATGCAACTTGAAGAAATACCCGAACCATTTAATGACGGTAAACATGTATGGTTCAAAACAGGTGAACACAGCCAACTTCATATTATACAAGGTGCAGTTGAAATTTTATCCCATGACATCAACTCTCACTTCGCTTATTCTGTGCCTACTCTTGATGTTTTTATTGATCATCTTAACAAAATGGGCATCAAATATGGTAATTGGAAAGGAGATTCGAAATTACCGCAATTAAGGCCTGATGGTGTTAAGCAAGTGTATCTCCAAGACCCAGATAATGTTTGGATTGAGGTAAACGACGATAAATTTTAAAACTGTCAACAGCTAATGATACTAATTAAACCTAAATTAACTATAAAATCATGATAAACTCCAGACGCACATTTCTCAAAAACTCGGCTTTGCTTTCTGCCGGTGTTCTTTTGAGTCCTCATTTATTTGCCCATGACAAAAAGCACATCGGCCTGCAATTATACACGGTTAGAGATTATATGCAAAAAGACCCTGCATCAACCCTAGCAAAAGTTGCACAGGTTGGTTACACCTCGGTCGAAGGGGCTACCTACACAGGAAACGAAATGTTTTACGGCATGACACCTCAGGCATTTGCTTTTCTTTTAAAACAAAATGGCTTGATAATGCCTAGTAGTCACTTTCGGCTTGGCGAAGAACAAGTTAATGGAGCCTCACAAAAAGGCACTATTTTAAATGATTGGGAACGAGCTGTTGATGATGCTGCCACAGTTGGCCTTAAATATATGGTTTGCGCCTATTTATCAGTAGCGGAACGTGGCAACCTGGATCATTACAAAAAAATAGCTGAAGATTTTAATAAAGCTGGCGAAACCTGTAAAAAAGCGGGCATTCAACTTTGCTATCACAATCATGATTTTGAGTTCATTCAAGAGGATGGTAAGTATCCCTATGAAATCCTACTAACAAATACTGATAAAAATCTTGTTAAAATGGAAATGGATTTGTATTGGATTACCAAGGCAAAACAGGACCCTATTGCTTTGATCAATAAGCACCCTGGACGTTTCCCCTTATGGCATGTGAAGGATATGGATAAAACTGCTGACCGTATGTTTACTGAAGTTGGCAATGGCATTATTGACTTTAAGAAAATATTTAAACATGCCGACCAAGCTGGCCTTAAATATTTCTTTGTTGAGCAGGATAAATGCCCTGGAGACCCTTATGATAGCATTACGCAAAGTTATAAATATATAAAGGCTAACCTGGTTTAATGATCTAGGAATAATAGGCAACTTCTTTTGCTTTCCTTCGCTCATCCTTCGTTCAAAAACGAAGGATGAGCGAAAAAAGGTATGCATAAAGACCTTTCCATCTTCTAATAACTATGGACTGTCCTATACTGAAATACGTTTACAATAAAAAAGTATTTTACTGCCCGTTGTTTACATCAAATTTGCAGTATTCATTTTTATAATTAATTTAGTAACCATGAAAAAACATCTACTTTTTATTATTCTATCAGCTATTTCTTTTGCGGTATGTGCACAAAACGTCCATTTTGAGACTACTTTTGAAACAGCAAAAAGCTTTTCATTGAAAACGCATAAACCACTTTTTGTTTTTATATCTGTGACACCTCCCGCATCTGTCGCCAATTATTCGGATGGATTTTCAAATACAGGTTTGGTAGAATCATTAAATTCACATTTTATAACCTATAAGGTTAATAGAGCGGATACCAATGCTTTGGCATTTATCAAAACGTATCACTTATCCATCTTTCCAACAATTTTGGTTTTCGATAGCAAAGGAGGTTTACTGTTAAAAAAATCGGGTATAGATGTTGTGGCTTCCAAACTTCTGGGTATAGCTAATGAGGCACTCAGCCTAAGTAAACAGAAATCGTTAATCACATATGATGAAGAGTTTAAGAATAACCAACTGACCATTCCAGAAATCAAGGCTTATGTCAATAAAAGAATTTCGGTTGGATTAAAAGACAATGCAGAGATTATGGAGAAATATATCGATTTCTTAAAAGTCTCGGATTTGAGTAATTATGATGAAGTTCTTTTTATTTTAAAAGCCGGCCCGCTCGTAGATGGTAGAGCCTATAAGGCTGCTTACTTAAACAAAGAAATTATTGATAGTATTTATAAAAAAGAACCTCTAATCGTAAGAAATGAAATCAATAACGCCATTATCACAAATTCACTAATGTCTGCTATTGCTGATAAAAATTACTTTAGGGCGAATGCAACTGCTAACTTCACGAGAAGCAGTTGGGGTGGTAATTATCGACAAGCCATCAAAAGTTCGACGTTAAATTTGCTAAGATATTATCAAGCAGTAAAGGACACTACTAATTATTTGTTGACTGCTGGCAGATATTACGACCAAAATTACATGCAAATCTCGGCTGATTCTATTAAAATATTAGATCAAAAAGAAAGAAGTGCTATTCAAGAAAAACTGAATACTTCCTTATATTCTAAAAAACCTTTCAACATTGATTCAATTTCAAAAGGTAATGATGTTGTTTTAAGACGCGATATCATTTCCTTTAACACCTCAAGTTTTGCAAATGAACTAAATAATGCTGCCTTTTCTTTTTATTTAACAGGAACAAAAAATCAGAGCTACTTAATAAAGGCTATGAATTGGAGTAAAAGATCAATTGATTTAAATCCAATATATGGTTATTATGATACACTTGCTCACATTTTTTATCGTTTGGGCTTTTATTTAGAAGCAGAAAATACCCAGCTTAAGGCTTTAGCATTAGCTAAGAAAGAGAATAGAGATGTGACTATGATACAGAAAGAACTGGAAAAAATGCAGAATAAAACTTTGTGAGAATTAATAGTTAAAAATTAGAGAGGCTTCTACCCTCTTTTCACTCTGGTTATCAATCTCCGCAACTTCTTCTAAAAACAAATCCCAGTCACCATCGGCAAATAAATTTCCTTCGTATTCTTTCGAATCATCATGATAATGAAAATACCACTCATTTAATTCATCCAAACCCTCTAAGGTATAGGAGCGAATACTAAAACCATCTTCTGAAAATTGAGCTTGCCAAATGCTTTCCAGCTCATCCAATGTGGTTTTAATAGTAAATTCTATTTCAAATTCATCAGATAACTCTGGTAGATTTTCTAAGAAATCTCTAATCATAGCCGCGTTAGCCAAATCTTTTGGATAAATAATCTCCTTATCTTCTATCAATTGATAAAATTCAATCAAATAATTCTGATAACGTAAAAGCAAACTTTTGTAAATTGGACCCATTGAAACAAAATTAGATAAAAAACGTCAATAAGATTTAAAAGCTTTTTAAATGGCTCATCAGCATCAACATTCAGTAAAACACAATAATGCTTTCAAATTTGGCATCATACTCAATATACTTTTTGTAGTTGTTGAAGTTATTTATGGCTTTAAAGCCAATTCATCAGCTTTATTAGCTGATGCAGGACATAATTTGGTAGATGTTTTAAGCCTTATTTTAGCTTGGGTAGCCACTTATTTAGCCACAAAGAAGCCAAATGGAAATTTCACCTACGGCTACAGAAAAAGTACCATATTATCATCATTGATAAATGGTTTGTTTTTAATGTTAAGTGCTGCCTTTATAGCCTATGAAGCATTTGATAAACTCATCAATGGCGCATCTGTAGAAGGCTCTATCGTCATTATTGTTGCCCTAGTTGGGGTGGCCATAAATACCGCCACAGCTCTTCTATTTATGAAAGGTCAAGAAGATGATCTAAACATTAAAGGGGCATTTCTTCATATGTCTGCTGATGCTGGGGTATCATTAGGTGTAGCTATTGGTGGGGCAATTATATTATATACAGGATTAAATTGGATCGATCCTGTTTTAGGTATCCTCATTGTTGCTTTCATTATTTACACCACATGGTCTCTTTTGAAAGAATCAGTTTTTCTAGCCTTAGATGCCGCTCCCGAAAAATTTGATGTAGAAAATATTGAACAAGCAATTCTTTCACACCTTGATGTTTTACGTATTCATGATTTACACGTTTGGGCTTTAAGTACTTCGCAAAATGCATTATCTGTTCATGTGGTGAGTGATTTAAATAGCCCAGATCAATTACTAGAAGAACTAAATAAAATCATTAAGAAACAGTTTAATATCTCTCACAATACCATTCAGATAGAAAAAAGCACTGCTCATTTACATTGTGATTGTTCTCACGAGTCAATAGCTACCCATGATCATACTCACTAAAAGCTTTTCCACAAAAGTTTATTTTCTCCACAAGTAACCCAGAATCGAAAAATTTATCTACTTTTGAATCCCGTACAAAGAGATTTAAATTTGGCAATTCAGCCCTCTATTTTAAGTCTCAAAAACACTAAATCCATCATGACTAAGTATATTTTTGTTACGGGCGGCGTTACATCGTCTCTAGGAAAAGGTATTATTTCCGCATCATTAGCTAAACTCTTACAGGCCAGAGGTTACCGCGTAACTATTCAGAAATTTGATCCTTATATTAATATTGATCCAGGCACATTAAATCCTTATGAGCATGGCGAATGCTATGTAACAGAAGATGGCGCAGAAACCGATTTAGACTTAGGACATTATGAGCGCTTTTTAAACGTGAACACCTCACAAGCCAACAATATTACCACCGGAAGAATTTATCAAAACGTAATCAATAGAGAACGTGAAGGTGCTTATTTAGGTAAGACCGTACAAGTTGTGCCTCATATAACTGATGAAATTAAGCGTAATATGAGCTTATTGGGCGAAAGTGGAGATTATGATATTGTCATTACTGAACTTGGTGGCACCGTAGGTGATATTGAATCATTACCTTATATAGAGGCGGTTCGTCAGTTTAAGTGGGAAGTGGGTTCAAACAATGCCATTGTTATCCATTTAACATTAGTGCCATTTTTGGCTGCTGCCGGTGAGTTGAAAACCAAACCTACCCAGCACTCGGTTAAAATGTTGTTAGAATATGGCATTCAACCTGATATTTTGGTTTGTAGAACCGAACATCATATTTCACAAGACATTAGAAAGAAAATTGCACTTTTTTGTAATGTAAATGTGAATGCAGTGATCGAATCAATCGATGCTAAAACCATTTATGATGTTCCTTTATTGATGCTAAAAGAGCAATTAGATCGTACAGTTTTATCAAAATTAAAACTTCCACTGAAAAATGATCCTGATCTAGAAAATTGGAAAGACTTTTTAGGAAGACTTAAAAATCCAACAGCCGAAATTAGAATTGGTTTAGTAGGTAAATATGTTGAATTACCCGATGCTTATAAATCAATTACCGAATCATTTATACATGCTGGAGCACAAAACGAATGTAAAGTAAGAGTAGAAAGTATCCATTCTGAAGGAATAACTGAAGAAAATGTACAGGCTAAACTTGCTCATTTAGATGGTGTTTTAGTTGCCCCAGGTTTTGGAAATAGGGGTATCGAAGGAAAAATCATTGCCATCAAGTTTATCAGAGAAAATAATATTCCGTTTTTTGGAATTTGTTTAGGAATGCAGTGTGCCGTTATTGAATATGGCAGAAATGTATTGGGATTAAAAGATGCACACAGTACCGAAATGGACGAAAGCACCAATGAAGCTGTTATTTCTATGATGGAGGATCAAAAGAAAATAACGCTAAAAGGTGGGACGATGAGATTAGGAGCTTATAACTGTGAACTAAAGAAGGGCACCAAGGCATACAGCATCTATGGGAAATCAAAAATTACAGAACGTCATCGTCATAGATATGAGTTTAACAACCAATATTTAAAGCAATATGAAGATGCAGGAATGGTTGCATCGGGTATTAATCCAGAAAATAATTTAGTGGAAATGATTGAACTCAAAAGCCATCCTTATTTTGTGGCAGCACAATTTCACCCAGAATTAAAGTCAACTGTTGCTAATCCTCACCCACTTTTTGTTAGATTTGTCGCCGCTTCACTTGAGTACGCAAAGAAAAAGAACTAAAAAAAAGGATTACAGAGGATATAAACAGCAATAATGGATAGAAATACGTTTACAGGATTATTCCTGATTTTAATAATTTTAGTAGGATCAACATTTCTTTTAAAGCCATCATCAGAAGAATTAAAGAAAAAAGCCATGCAAGATTCTATTGCAGTGCTAAAAGAAAATTCGGTTAGTCAAAAGAAAGTGGCACAAATGCCCACTGCAGCCAAAGCAGATTCCACCTTAGCATCAGATTCAGGTATCACAAATCCAGCAGACATTAAAGATGAAATTTTCACTTTAGAAAATAACTTAATCAAATTGAGTATTTCTAATATCGGTGGTAGGATTGCCAGCGTAGAAATTAAAGAAGAAACTACTTATGAAGGTAAGCCAGTGATACTTTTTAATGATGCGGATACTAAATTTGGAATAGCGTATAAAGAAGGTAACACTTCTTCTCGGCCATTTAACAAGGTTAGTCAAGATGGACGTAGCATAGTGATGCAAATGCAAAACCCTGATGGTTCATTTGTAAATTATACCTATTCATTACAACCTGATTCTTACAAGGTCGACTTTAAAATGGATGTTAAAGGTTTTCAAAATAAGATCACCAATAACCTTGTTTTAGATTGGAGTACTAAACTATTACAACAAGAAAGAGACATCAAAAATGAAAGGATGTACTCTACTACTTATTATAATCAAGCAAATGACGGTGTTGATTATTTAAATGAAGGAAAAGATGGTGAAAAGATTCTTGAAGGCCAAAAAGTAAAATGGGTGGCTTTTAAAGAACATTTCTTTTCGGGCGCCATTATTTCAAAAGAAGGTTTTAGTAAAGCAACTGTTAAAATTGAGGCGCTTCCAGATAGCTCGGCAATTAAAGCTTATTCAACCAAATTAACTTTACCTTTTAAAAATCAAGATCTCAACAGCTATGACATGCAGTTCTATTTTGGTTCAAATAAATTTAGCCAATTAAAGGATCAGGGAAATGATTTAGAGAAAATGGTTAAAATGGGCTGGGGACCTTTAAAGTGGATTAACCGCTTCTTGGTATTGCCAATCTTCAATTTCTTTGAAAGCTTAAACCTTGGTTATGGATTAATTATCCTTTTATTAACCATCATTTTAAAATCAGTATTATTTCCGTTTACCTATAAATCTTATCTATCCATGGCTAAGATGAGGGTTCTGAAACCTGAAATGGATGAGATTAAGAAAAAAGTTGGTGAAGGAAATCAAGCATTAGTACAACAAGAATATCTAAAATTATATAAACAAGCCGGTGTAAATCCCTTAGGTGGATGTTTACCAATGGTATTCCAAATGCCATTTATCTTAGCCTTTTTCTATTTTTTCCCGAATTTATTTGAGTTAAGACACGAAAGTTTCTTGTGGATGCATGATTTATCTACTTATGATGATTTTTTTAAGTTAGGTTTTTCTTTACCTGTAATAGGAAGTCATATTAGTTTGATGTGTATTTTAATGACCATTTCTACATTAATTTATACGTACTTTAATAATCAGGTATCTGGCGCTCAGGGGCAAATGAAATACATTGGATACATTACTCCAATTATTTTCTTTGGTGTTTTGAATAGCTATCCTGCCGGTTTAAATTACTACTATTTCTGTGCTAATATTCTAACTTTCTCACAACAGTATTTTATCAGAAAGTTTGTTGATGATGATAAGATTCACGCCCAAATTCAAGAGAATAAGAAAAAACCAGAAAGCAAGAAAAAGACTGGTGGTTTCCAAAAGAAAATGGAAGAAATGATGAGACAAAGTCAACAACAGAAAAAGAAATAATTATTTTAAACATAAAATCCCTTTTGAATATTTATCAAAAGGGATTTTTTTTGGATTGGCATTCTTCCCAAATCTCAATTATTAGGTATTTTATTTCTCAAAACGGGATTTTATTCTACAATAAAAACGCCCAATAATTTCAATTATGAGATATATTATTTACTCAAGAAAAAAAACATTTTATTTATACTTTAAACTTGTTAACTATTATCCCTTGTTGATCCTATTGTTAGTAGAAATATCATAAAATTATATAATTGATAATCAATACATTAAGAATAAAAAATTGATACATTAGCTTTAAATAATGAAAACTATAAAAAATAACTTTATCATTAAATAGTCACCATCAAAGCGCAATAAGTTTAGCTGTGATTTATCAGCGATTTCGGCACTTTTTCTGTCTTATTAATTTCAGTTAATAATTAAAATTATGATAGTTACAGAAAGAAATACCGAGAACCCAAAGAAGCGAATTCTTTTAGTAGATGATGAAATTGCAATCTTAAAATTGCTTGAATTCATACTTAAAAAAGATTATGAGTTGGTGATCAAAAATAATGGGTTTGATGCTTTAACTTGGTTAGACAGCGGGAATATTCCTGATTTAATTATCTCTGACATGGAAATGCCTTATTTTGATGGTGCTGAATTTGTGAAATCATTAAAAGTTAGTGGATATTTCAGGGATGTTCCGGTAATTGTTCTTTCAGGATCAGAAACTTTAGAAAATATTAAAACTAAAATTCCTTATGAAATTAATGGTTTGATGTCTAAGCCTTTTAATCCTTCAATTTTAAAAGATAAAATAAAAATTATACTAAATTAGCGGATGCAATTTTCGAATGTTAACGCACCAGGTTCTCAAATTTTTACAGATGCTAAAGTTAATGCTCTTTATTTCGCCGATTCATTAGAAAATGAAATAATAACAGGCTTTCAAAATTCAGATTTTTCTTTAACTAAATCAGAAAGCGTTGCTTTACTGAAATCTGCAACTCAAAAACTTTCTATCAACGATCTGAATACAATTATTCTGATAGAAGTTAACCCTTTAAAGTTCCCAGAAATAAACGACTTCATTCAATTTTTAAAGGGTAATTTCATCACAAAAAACTTAATTACCATTTTTCTATTAACCGAGAAAAACTCAGTCATTGTAAAGACGGCTCTTGGGTTAGGTGTTTCTGATTGCTACACTGCTCCTATTCCTTACAGCGATGTAAAAGAGAGACTGAAATTCTTGACTTTTTATAAAGTTTTAAGGTCACAGGTTAATCAATTGTCTCAAGTTCCGCAAATTGAGTATGAAATGCCTTTTGCAAAAAGGTTTTTAGATGTCATGCTATCTTCTGCTGCTTTAGTTTGTTTATCTCCAATTTTTTTAATTGTTGCGGCTTTGGTTAAAATGGATTCTAAGGGACCAGTATTTTATACCAGCAAACGGGTAGGTACGGGATATAAAATATTTGATTTCTATAAGTTTAGATCAATGAGAATTGGTGCAGATACAGAAATTGAGTCTTTGTCTAGCCAGAACCAATATGGAGATTCTGCTTTTTTTAAAGTTCAAAATGACCCTAGAATAACTAAGCTTGGATCGTTTTTAAGGAGTAGCAGTATTGATGAGCTTCCCCAACTATTAAACGTTTTAAAAGGAGATATGTCTTTGGTAGGTAACAGACCTCTCCCACTTTATGAGGCAGAACAATTAACTACCAATGAATGGTCTATGCGATTTTTAGGCCCATCTGGTTTAACAGGATTGTGGCAAATAAGCAAACGTGGTAAAAAGGTGATGTCTGAGATTGAGCGAAAAAAATTAGATAACTTTTATGCTAAGCATTATTCCATTTGGCTGGATATAAAAATTCTCTTTAAAACCATTCCTGCCTTGTTACAGAAGGAGAAGGTTTAAACTTTTTCTTATTGCATTTTAGATATTTAAAACTACTCAATAAAGAAACCCGTCAACTAATTAGGTGACGGGTTTTTCTTTGCTAAAATCGTTATCTTAATATTATTTACAATCTATTAAAGATAAATTAATTCCGTTATAAATAATTTCAAACTCTGTCCTACGATTCATCTGTTGTTGTCCTTCACTACAATTCACCCCATCCGAACAACCATTCACCAATCTGCTCTTTCCAAAATATTCTACACTAATTCTATTTTTATTAATTCCCGTGGCAACTAGATAAGCTTTTGCGGATTGTCCTCTATTTAATGATAACACTCTATTATAACCTTCGGATGCTCTGCTATCGCAATGACTTCTGCTTACAACCTTTAAATCAGGATATTTTCTCATCATATCTGCTAATTTATCTAGGTTTTGATGTGCATCTGGTCTGATGTAGTATTTATCCAAATCATAATAAATATTATCCACAAAGAACTTTCTTTTTAAAGAGTCGCAATTGGCAATAACATATTGCTGAATCTTATTGGTTTTCTTTAAAAATAAATCGACATAAATTGTTGTGTCTTTCGTTATTCCATCGGTACCCACGTACCTTCGATCAGGTAAATAATCTTTTAAAATACCATCAAGCTCGTAACCATTATTTTTTGATATTTCTTTATTGAAAATACCATCTTTATCTAACTTTAAAACTTCGTCATTATCGCCATTTTTAAGATTAACCGTTGCATCAAAAAGTGTTTTACCAGTAATTGCATCGACTACTCTTCCCTTGAGATTAATTTTGAATACTCTCTTTTTATATGAATAAATATCATCATTGCCCCTTCGATTAGAGCTAAAATATCCTGTACTATCATTTTCTTTTGCAATTGCAAAATCATCAAAAGAAGAATTTAATGGTGGGCCTAAATTAATTGGATTTGTTATTGGCTTAAGATCATCTATATCTACATAAAAAATATCTAAACCTCCCAAGCCTGGCCAACCATTAGATGAGAAATATAAACGATTAAAATTATCGATATATGGAAATTCTTCATCACCTTCAGAGTTGACTTTACCGCCAAAATTAACGGGTCTACTCCACGGACTTTTATCATTTAAACGAATAGAAAAATACAAATCGACGCCCCCTAATCCTCCTGGCATATCAGAAGCGAAAACTAAAATATTACCATCTTTACTAATGGTTGGATGACCAACCGAATACTCATCATCATTATAATCGAATGGTTTAATTTTTTTCCAATTAAAACCTTCTGCAGTGTACAATTTCAACTTATTAATTCCTTCGGAACTACTATTTGATCTCTTATTATAATAGTTATTTCTGGTAAACATCAATGAACCATCTGGTAATAAAGCTGTTATAGCTTCATGATATTTGCTATTAATCTTATTGTTTAATTTTGTAATTCCAATTTGTTTATCACTTTCTTCTACAGAAGCCTTTGAATTTAGTGCGTAAGTACCAATAATTTTGGAGTCGTTTGCAGTAACTGCTGTATTATCATCATTATACTTAACACGCTTTTTACTTATATTAATATTTTTAACAGAGTCTTGAAGGGTATCTATAATAGGCTTAATATTCTTTCTGTCCTTAACCATATATAAATCAGAGAATGGAGTATTATTCCATCCAAAAACATATTTAACCGTTTTATTGTCTAGCCTATTACTAGAAAAAATCATACCCTCTTTATAAAGCATTGGTCCATATTCTGAGGAAGGAGTATTGATATTCAAATAATTAATATCCCAATTTACTCCTTTTCCAAGTTTATCAAAATCAGCTTCAGAAAAAAGAGCTGCTCTCCTATCTGAAGGAACAATACTTAAATATTTACGATACCATTGTTCTGATTTCTCGTACTGCTTATTATTTGCTAATGCCTCAGCAAAACGTAAAGGCCAGTCTGGTTTTAAATAACTTTGTTTACATAATTTTTCGTACCAGTTTAAGGATTCTTTATACTGTTTTGTTAAACGGTAAGAATTTGCAATCATTTCTGTGGCATCAACATTATCTGGATCCTTAGCCAAAATTGGTTTCAATATTTCTATTGCTTCAACAAACTTCAGGCTATTATAGGCAGAAATTGCAGAAGATAATTTTTTATCATCTTTTTGACTTTGAGCACAAACAGGCTTAATCAATAAAACAACGAATGATAGTATTATTAAGGATTGTATTGTTTTTTTCATCGAAGTATAATCTTAGAAGTATCTTGGTGATATTACTTTATCTTTTTCAAAGCCAAACTCATATCGTAACATAATCTCGTGACTACCTGTGTTAAAGTTTCTTAGCTTGGTTGTGCTATAATCATAAGCATATCCAATTCTGATTTGCTGTGTTGCTTGGATTTGGATGGTTCCAGAAACATCTGCATTAGTTCTGTATTGAGCACCTATACCCAAAACATCTTTAATCCAAATTATTGCATTAATATCGCCTTCTATTGGCGCTCCCCTAACAGCTTTTAATAAAAATGAGGGTCTTAACTTAAAGTTTTCATCCAAATTAAAAAGAAAACCAGTAGTTATAAAAAGGTGCATTTCTTCTTTTGAAGGAATATTAGTGGCCGCATTTGAATTACTTGACAATCTATTGGGGTATAATTTAGGAACTGCAATACCAAAATAAAACTTATCAGAGTTGTAATAGACCCCAGTTCCGAAATTAAACTTTGTGCTATTTACGTTTTCTGAAAAAGCTGGATCATTAGAATTTCTATTTTCATCTAATGAAACTTTACTATAATCAGCTTTATAACTTTCTACGCTCCCTTGCAAACCAAATGAAAGCGTTGCTTTATCCATTCTAATTCTATAAGCAGAGCTTAATACTAGCCCAGTAGTATTAGTTATTCCAAGCTTATCATTATAAACCTGCATCCCTAAACCTATTTTTTTATTATTTGTAGGTGCATCTAGGGTGAAAGTTCCTGTTTTAGGTGCCCCGTTAATACCCGACCATTGATTTCTATATAGCGCTGTGGCAGAAATAACATTTCTACTTCCTGCATAAGCAGGGTTTATAGCCAATGAATTGAACATATATTGGCTATACATAGCCTCTTGCTGTGCATTTGACTCCTTTGAAGAAAGAATCAAGAAGCTCAGTATAAAAACTGTGTAAATAATTTTCTTCATAATTTCTATCTATTGAGTGTTAAAAATCCCACGTATTTGGTAGAATTATAGTTCACGATATAATAATAAGTTCCTGCAGGTAAATCTTGTCCGATATAAATACCTTCCGTACATTTTCCACTCCAGTTATTTGTATAAGCACTTGATTTATAAACTACATTTCCCCAGCGATTGTAAACCTCAAATGAAATTGGCGATCCTGTTGGATTATTAATTACAAAAAAGTCGTTAATTCCATCTCCATTAGGAGAATAACCATCTGGTATAAATAATTTTACTATAGTAAGTTTTACAGGAGTTGGCTCTTTAGGAGAAACATCTGCAGGGACTAATGGGTCTGGTTTAATGCCATCAGTTGATTGATCTGTCACTACTGCACCATCAAGTAAAGAACTTGCCTGAACAAACGCTGTATTTAAATAGTCAACAACATCAACTTTTGGTTTCATGTTAACCACCAATTCTATTTGGGCAGTTTGTTGCCCTAAAAGCTGATTATTACCCAGCAGCATTTCTATTTGTGATTTACCATTGTATGCATTATTTACGGTAAAGGCTGTTGGAGCAACTGATTTCAAACTAATTACATTAAAATCTGCTTCGATAAAGTTTAAACCTAAATCGTCTTTCAATGATAATTTCTCCAACGTTATAGCACTGTAATTTGTCATTGTAAACAAAAATGTGACATTGAAAGAACCATCTAATAACTTATCAGTTTTTGTTAAGGACTTTGCTAAACCAATTTTAGGAGGAATTGGAATGATAATTTCAACAGTTCCTACATTTGATTCTGAACCGGTAATATCTTTTACTGTATAGGTGAAACTATCTGTCCCACTAAATCCTGGGTTTGGTGTATAGGTTACAATACCCGTAACTGGATCTACTTTAACAGTACCATGTAAAGGGTTACTTTTAATCACCACAGTTTTCTTATCTATGGTATTATTGCCATCCCTATCAGTGTCGTTGCTGAGTACATTTATTTGCACAGGTTGATTATATACCCCAATTACGTTATCATTTACTGCAACGGGAATAGCATTAATTATAATCTGAACATCGTCGGAACTTACACATTCCCCTGGATTATCTAGCGTCCATCTGAACACATAAATACCTAGATTCATGTTGTTTACGGTGGTGTTTGGACTTGAAGGGTTCACAATAATTGCACCTAATGGTCCTGATATTTGAGTCCATTGACCTGTTGAGTTATTTGTTGAATTTCCAGCTAAGGTAACTGATGCTGTTGTTGTAGAAATGCTTACTAATTGGTCGGGACCTGCATTAGACGGATTCGTAGTGATCGGCTCCTTTATTGTCGCAGTAGCTACATTTGAAGTAATTCCATAGTTATCATTAACCGTATATTTAACTGAAACCTGACCTGAAACTGAAGCATTAAACGGATTGTATGAAACAGTTCCGTCGTTATTTGCCGTGAACGTTCCTTTATTAGCCACGACAAAGGTTTTCTGTGCTCCGGTAAGCTGTGGGTTTAAATCAATGGAACCTTTATTTATAATACCACCTGGGTTCGGAGAAACATCATTTTGCGTTACATTGATTACTGATGGTCTACCAGAGCATTCGGTAATATTATCGTCCAAAGCAGTTGGAGGCAATAAATTTCCCCTGTTATAAGTATCAATAAACACATTTCTTATTTCATGAAAATTAGTTGAGTTTCCTGTTGAGGAAGAAATTCCATATCGTAAAGCTGTTGGAGCATTTACAGGATAATAATAATTATCAATAGCCGTGTAAGTTTTAATTGGATCACCTCCAACAGTAATTTTAACAGTTATATTATAGCCGCCTGCAGGATTTGGCTTCAGATCAATAAATGTTTTCCGATAACCAATTTTAGTGCTGTCGGGAAATCTAGCATTACTGCTGTAAACTAAATCGAATCCTAAACTCTTTGTTTGAACACTTGTTAAATAAGGATAATTATTAGCTGTTGTTGCTGCTCCGTTTCCTTGACCTCTTAATGTTACCGATAATGGTGATAATCCAGGAGGAGTTGGGCCAACTATTCCTCCCTGTCTACCTTCTATGGGGTTAGAGAAATTTCCATATTCATCTATACCAATACCTAAATATCCTTTACTTACACCTGGGGAAGTTGGATTTGTTAAAGTAAACTGAGAATAACCCAAAGAACCTCCAAATCCTCCAATATTAAATGGGTTTGCAGCTGCATCAAATAAGAAGAAACAAATACCATCTGCACCACTACCTCCGTAAACATAATATTCGAAAGACATTCTTAAACCGTCTTGAGAAGTAAAGTTACTTGTGCTGTAAATAAATCCCTTTTGATCAAAGTTGTTATTTGTTAGTCTCAAATAACCATCTCCGTCTGGATCTATACTTGCAGAGGGTGAAGCAGTTAAAAAAGCATTTGGAGCCCCACCAAATACTACGTTGTTAGCGGTGGCGTTTCTAAAGCTCTCAAAGTATGGGAATTGGGCCTTACTTACAAAACTTATCAACATAAAAAACACAGTAAATATTAAACTGGGTATTAATTTAATTTTCATACTAAGGATTTCTTAATAAACTTTTATCTATATAGACTTTATTATTGAACCAAATATCACTCCATTATAAGAAATATTATTTAAAATTGAACTTTATTAGCTATGCATACGTACAACAGCATAATATCTAATATTTACTAATTCTAAGCACAATTAAAAACTGCTATTAGAGAGGTTATATTTCTACACATAGGTAATTATTTCTACAATTATTCTTCCCCACTAAAAATGTAAAGCTTAACTTTAACTATTTAATTTTTAAAAAAATAGCATCTCTTTTAGTTTCAAACAGCATTTATTTCCCTGTTGATATTACTAACTTTATTCTGGCATAGATTTGCACCATTGTGTGTTAATAACTTCTAGATTTAAAAAAAAGATTTTGACCTAGATTTTGTTTATAAAAACTAATGAAACGCTTAATGATTAAAATACCAAGACTATTAATTGTAATTTTTGTTGGGCTTATTGCTTCAACAAATAATTTAAAAGCTCAGGAATCTATTATTCCTGATATTTCATATTTGCTGTTAGAGAAATTGGTCGCCACAGCTAAGCAGAATTACCCAAAAGTTAAACAGTATCAACTAAAAACAGACATCGCTGCTTTAAATGTTAAAAAGCAGAAATTAAATTGGCTTGATCCTTTATCTGTATCATATGTTTCTACACCAAATAAAACGATAAATTTTATCGATCCCAGTTTTTATTCAGGTTATCAGTTTGGGATAAACGTTAACATTGGAAACATTTTACAGAAACCAAATAATGTGAAGCAAAGTAAACTTGAAATGCAATCTTCAGATTTTGAGGCTAAAGAATATTCAATAGTTTTAGAAGCCGAAGTTAAAAGACGTTATTTCGCATACATAGCAGCTCTTAACAATGTAAAGCTTTTCACCAAAACATTACAAGATGCTGATGGATTATTAAAAGACTTAAAATTACGTTACGAAAGAGGGGAAGTTACATTTGCAACTTATAGCCAAGGACTAATAAGTTTTAGTAGTATTGGCCAATCTAAGATACAATCCGAGACAGCATTTTTAACTGCAAAAGCATCAATAGAAGAATTAACAATTACGAAAATCGAAGACATTAAATAAATCATGGAAGAGTTAAAGAAGTTTTACAAACTGTTGTACAGATTTAGATTTATTGTAATTTCTGTTCCACTAATTACAGTGATTATTGCTTATTTTTTAGTAAGAAATCTTCCAGATCAATACGTTGCAGAAGGTCAAATTTCGACAGGTATTGTTGATGAAACACAAAACTTAGTCAGTTTAGTTGATAAGCAAGAAGCGAGTATCAATCGGGAGTTTAGTAACCTTATTGAGATCATGAAATTACAAAAGATTATTAATTTAACATCTTACCAACTGATTATTCACGATTTAACTTCAGAAAAACCTTTTAGAGAATTAAGTAGTGAGATTAAGGATTTATCTGATGTAGAAAGAAGAAAAATATTAAATGCCTTTAAAAGAAAATACGCTAATAGAGAGACATTAAATCAGTTTACAGATGAAGATAAACAGTTAAATAGGATTTTAAATTCGATGGGTTATGGCGAGAATTATGTTGGAAATAATCTTGATGTTGACCGTTTAGAAATTAGTGATTTCTTATCTGTAAGGTTTACATCAGAGGATCCTGAGCTATCTGCTTTTATTGTTAACACTATTACAAATGAGTTTATAAGTTATTACACCATATTATTAAAAGAAAATCAAACAAAATCCGTCAAGTTTTTAGGAAAATTAGCGGAGGTAAAAAATGACACTTTACAAAAAGCTGTTGTTGCGCTAAAAGACTATAAAATTAAAAATGGCATTCTCAATCTAACCGAACAGTCTAGAAGAATGTATGAATTAACAACTGAGTATGAAACAAGGATTCAAGATGCTGAAAAAGATGTCATTTCTTTAAAACAAACTATTCAAAATATTGATAATCAGTTCGATCCAAATGTAAGAAAATACTCAGAAGCGGCCTTGGTAGAGATGAACAGAAAATTATCAAGCACTAAGGATAAACTATACAAGATTAGCGAATTGCAAATTCAAAATCAGTTTGATCCCAAATACAATTCTGTCATCGATTCTTTAAATAAGGTGATTAATCAACAAATAATTGAACAGAACTCAAAATACATTGATAACCCATTAAATAGCAAAATAAATTTATTAGCCCAAAAACTGACGCTTCAAGTCCAATATGATTTAGCTGTAAATAGTATAAATTCATTAAAAAAATCTTTAGCACAGATTAATGCTAAAATGTCAAGCTTAGTTCCTCATGAGGCTGTGATCCAATCATTAGAAAGAAAAGTTGATATTTCGAGTAAAGAATATCTTGAAATTTTAGATAGATATAATACGGCTAGTTTGGAAGCTAGTTTAGCTTCTAAGTTGAGACAAGTGCAAGTAGCTATGCCTGGTGCTCAACTACCATCTAAGAAAATGTTGTTGATCATTCTTAGTGGTATTATCAGTACAATCTTTTGTCTATTAATTTTCTTTATCATATTCTATTTTGATAATAGAATTACATCACCCAGAGAGTTGGCACAAATCACAGAAATCCCAGTATTAGGGAAAATAAATAGAGTTAATTCCGCCAACCTTGCTCTAAAAGAGATTTGGAGTAATTTACACTCTAATCCAGAGATGCAAGAACTAAAGAAACAATTAAGATCAGCAAGATATGAGATCAGTAGAGAAATGGCTCCTCGTATCGATACAAAAGGTCAAGTACTCAACATTACTAGTATGAATAATTCTGAAGGTAAGACATTATTGATTGCTTGTATCGCCTATTCTTATGTCGTTATTAGTAAAAAGATTTTGTTAATTGACGGAAACTTTGATCATCCAAATATTACAGAAAATTCTAATACTAAATTTTATTTAGAGGATTATTTGAAAACAGGAAATTTAGGTTCTTCTGACTTTAATGCTGGAATAATGGTGATGGGAAACAGAGGTGAGGATACTTCTTTGTTTGAAATTACAGATGAAAAAACTGTTAGAGCAAGATTTGAAACCCTGAGAACTCAATTCGATATTATTTTAGTAGAAACACCATCATTAGAGACTTTGAGTAAAGCTAAAGAATGGAATTTGATTGCAGATAAAGTAATGGGCGTTTTCGAAGCTAATCAAACCATATCAGGAAACAAAAATCAACATGTTAATTACTTGAAGAGTCTTAATGGTCAATTTATAGGGTGGGTGATTAATAAGGTTTCAGTTGATACTGTTAATAATAAAAACGAAGCAACCATTAGTGCCAATTTTATTGAATAAATGATTAATAAGTATCTTGAGATTATATGGTTATGTATTCAGATAGCGATTGGTTACAATTTATTTTTTCCCTTAGTATTATTGCTTTTTAGTAAGATTAAGGGAGGTGAGAAAATAAAAGTAATCAATACGTACGTGGATAATGATTTTGCAGTTATTATTACTGCATATGAAGAAACTTATCACATTCCTCAGGTTGTAGAATCAATTCTTAATCAAAGCTATCAAACCTTTCTAATTTACATTGTTGCAGATAAGTGTGATATTACAAATTTAAAATTTGATGATGAAAGAATAATAATTATCAAACCTG
>JACMOI010000076.1 GCA_014378105.1 Pseudopedobacter sp. | reverse complement strand
TAATAATCAGCTGTTCCAGAGGTGATCATTTGCGCATCCAGTACTTCAGGATAAAAAGAATTTGCAATCTGCGATAAAGATGTTTAAAAAGAAGAATGAAAGTCCCGTTTGGCGCAAGTAGGAGGGGTAAGAAATGAGCGGGTGCTACCGATGCATCATGTTAATTAAGCAACAATAGCCACTTTATACACTCCAGGTTCATCATGCGCTGAACTTAAAGAGGCTTTTTTAATCCGCGGCAATCCCTAACCGACAGAGGAAGAACCTCTGTAAAAGCACAAACGGATGATTTAGGCTTGTGCAAAGGAAATTAGAGATTGTCATAGCACCTTTTTGCTTTTAGCTTTCCGCTTCGCAATGACTGCTTAGAGGAAGGGCGGAAGGTCATATGCATCATGTTAATTAATCGCCAATAGCCACTTTATAGGCCCCAGTTTCATCATGCGCTAAGCAAGGAAGTTGGCTGCAAAATTTTACAACTCTTTACGAATAAGTTTTTCGACAGTCTCACGAAAGGTTTCGCCAACAGACAGTTCCATTTCCTTAATAAAAACACTGTTCTTCCGTACTGCTGTAATTTCAGCAATAGCAATTAAATACGATTTGTGTATCCTTATAAACTTGTTGGGTGGTAATTCAGTTTCTATTGCTTTAAGACTTGTTCTTACTATTAAAGGTGTTGTGGTACTTTTAAGATTTATTCTTAAGTAATCTCCTAAACTTTTAATCCAAATAATATCATCAAAAGTTACTTTTACTTGACTGTAATCAACATTCAAAAAGAAATATTCTGCAAAAGGCTGCTGCTTAATTGTTTTAAGTTCGTGAAGCTCTTTGGCTCTGTTACAAGCTTTAATAAATCTATCCAATGCCACAGGTTTTACAAGATAATCGACAACAGATAAATCATAACTTTCCAACGCATACTGTTTATAAGCCGTAATGAAGATTATCAACGGTTTATTTTCAAGGCTTCCAATAAACTGTAATCCCGTTAATCCAGGCATTTGAATATCAATAAATACCAAATCAATTTTATTTTCCTGCAATACCTTCATTGCTTCAAAAGCATCATTGCAGGCAGATACTAATTTTAGAAAAGGTACTTTACTAATATTATCCTGTAGCAGTTTTAAAGCCAGCGGTTCATCATCAACGGCAATACAGTTTATCATGATTTAAAAGTTAATTGTAATGAAACAATAAACCATCCATCAGTTTTATTTATGGTAAGCTGATGCTGGTTATTATACAACAATTCCAATCGTCTTTTTACATTAGCCAATCCAATGCCCGAAGTTTTATCTTTTGCTGTATCCGAGCTAACATACTTATTCTTTATCAAAAAATCCAGTTGATTATTGGATGACTTCAAATCGATATCGATTTCAGGATTGTCTAATAACCCATTTCCGTGTTTGAAAGCATTTTCTACAAAGGGTATCAACAACATGGGCTCAATGGTTTGCCATTCTTCTTTTACCTCAAAATTGGTATTCAAAGTAAGCTTACTGCTAAAGCGTAACCTTTGCAGGTCAATATAATTTTGCAGTGATTCTTCTTCATTGCGGAGCAACACTTTTTCTTCATCAGTTTCATACAACATATATTGAAGCAGCGAAGACAATTTAATGATGGTGGGTTCCAGTTCCTCACTCTTTAAACGAACCATGGCCACAATATTATTCAGTACATTAAATAAAAAGTGAGGGCTTATTTGCGAACGTAAAAAAGACAATTCTGTTTTTAAATTTTCTTTCTGTATTTCTGCTGCAACGGCATCGGCTTTAATTTTATCGTAAATAATTTTATAAGTTGTACTTACTGTTACAGTAAAAAGAAAGGGTATGATATTATGTGCAGATGATCTAAAAAAGTTAAAATCATGTCCCTGTACAAATGGCTCAAACAAAGCGCCATGAAATAGCATGATAATAAAAAAAGATAGTACAAGAGAAAATATTAAGTAGATGTACTTATGCTTATAAAATAGCCTCGGTATCAATACCAATGCATTTAGATAAAACAATCCCATCCAGAATAAATTGGTTACCGTATTTAGGTTTCTAAAAGCAAGATCGTTGGCGTCCCTTGATGAATCATTCTCAGCGCTAAAAATAAAAGGCAATAAAAAAATCATTACCCAAACCAAAGCATGGAGCGCCAATATTGAATTTTTATTCAGTTGCCAGTTTACTTTCATGATTCTCAATTGTTTTCTTTACCATTAATCATACGGGAAACAATACCATTATATTTTGTAAGATCTGCTTTTATAACGCCAGCAATATGGATTACAAAGAATGTGTATAATCCCCATTGTACTACATTATGCGTTTCTTTAGCGAGGTTATGTACAGGCTTTAACCACTCCACATCTTCAAAAGCTAGCACCAACCCTGTGGTAGCCATTGTAATAAAGATAATATAAAATACCGCATAGCTAAATTGCACAAAAAGGAAATGCTTTTTTTCTGGGGTACCTGCTGGGTAACCAAGGGCTGAACGAATCTTTGATGACAGTTTTTTTTCCTTTGATAATCTTACTTCAATTATCATACGGCTAAAGATTAGAAAACTTAAGCCGAAACCAATATATTTATGCAACATCCACAATTTATCACTGTATTCATGAGCCACGCTCCAAGCCTGGTCTTTAGTAACAATACCTCCTTTTTCATGCACTTGCTGTTGCACCATATCGATATTATTATTGGTCTTAAATAAAGTTGACGCGAATATTACAGTTGTTATAGTTGCTGTGAATAGTAAAAACGTGAGCCAATGCCATAACCTGATAGATGCAGGTTTAGCTTTTTGGAAATAATGTAGAGCTGGTTTTGATGCACTAGTTGCCATTATGATAATTATTTATTTTATTTTGTATGAAGTTTCATTTTTATTTTAATGTTTTATCAAGAAAGGAAAATACCATTTGCAGGTTTTCCGGTGTTTCAAATTCCTTCCCGCCATGTTGTGCACCTTCCAGCAAATGCAGTATCACTTTTTCTTTGCCTAATACTTTTACTAATTTCTCGTAAAAAATGACAGACTGTTGTGTTGGAACTATTTGATCTTTTGTGCCGTGTTCAATTAGAAATGGTGGATCATCGCCCGTAATATACGATTCAGGATTTGCCATCTTTACCTTGGCTGGAATCTCGGTGATTTTTTGTCCTAACACTTTTGATTCCGGTGAATTGGCTTCGCTGTGATCAGGTTTGCCATTACCCGTTTTTGTTAGTTGTACATCCATTAATAAAAAATTGGTTGGGCCAAACCAATCTACTATAGCCATCACCCTGCTCGATTGATTTGCGTTGCCCATATTCATATCTTCCAATTCCTTTACATCTCCTGAAGTACCTGCCAAAGCGGCCAAATTACCTCCCGCCGATCCACCCCATAAAGCGATTCGTTCTGGGCTAAATTTGTATTTCGCTGCATTTGCTTTAACCCAACGTATTGCAGCTTTTACATCATTGATATTTGCAGGAAATATCGCTTCGCCACTCATTCGATAGTTAATGGAAACAATGGCATATCCATGGTTCAACCCCTTAAGCATTGGGTTGAGTTGTTCATCGGCTTTATCACCAAACATAAACGCACCACCGTGAATACTCATAATGACAGGGAAAGGTCCATCCCCTTCATCAGGCAAATAGATATCTAATTTTTCAGCTGGAGACAAATTTGCATAGGGTATATCCAGCCACTTTCTTTTAATGTTTGACACGTCAACTAATACTAGTTGTGAAAACAAAACAGATGTGAAAACGGAAAAGGAAGCAATAAGAAGGATAGTTAACGATTTCACGTAAGTAATTTTTGATTAATTGAATATTTTTATCGTGACAAATTTCTATACCAACTTCAACGGTTCGGTTAAGGGTGTCATTTAAGTTTCTTTTTGAGCTAATGCTTATGATGAAATGAATATTCTTTTATTGATAATATATGTTTGAGTGCACAAATCTATTTTATTGATAAGAGAAATTTTTTAAAATGCTGCCAACTGACAAAAGTTTGCTGTGAACAAATGAAATGGTGAAATTTAAATTCCCTGACACTATGCATTGAGTCTATTTCCTGCAAACAATAATGTGAGCGTTAAAAGCGAAAAGCCACAAAAATTCTTTATCATGCAATCCTTATTTAAAAGAATGAAATAGAATTTATTAAAAGGAAAAATATTCATCACTTCCCTATGAAGGAATAAATACATCTCCTTTGCTCAACAACCTTGCTGTTCTTATCACTCCAGATCTATTGATGTTCAAATTGCCGTCACTAAAATCAAAGTCTAAATTGACTGTAAATTCTCCAGAAGGATGCTCAATGGAGAAAAGATGAGTGCCCTTTTCAAAATGAGCAATGCCTTCTGTAACACTCTTGGGTATTAAACAGGCAGTTGCCACTGACACAGCAGCCAGCACACCAATGGCATCATGTACCACATGCGGAATAAACATTCTTGTATTCATCACCCCACCATTTTGTGGCAATGATACCAGGCATATTTTTGGAATTGTTTGCTGGCTTACATCTCCCAGTTTCATCATTAAGCCTGCCTGCAGTCTGATTGCTTCAATTGTTTGTTTTAATGGTTTATTGGCTTCCAATACTTCTTTGGTTTCATTACCTGTCAGATTAAGATCACTAGCTTTCATTAACACGACAGGCATTCCATTATCTATGCAGGTAATAGCTACACCGTTAATAATATCTTTGGCATTACCTGTTGGTAGCAACGTACCACAGGTGGCGCCAACTGTTTCTAAATAATTACAAATGATGGGAGCAGCTGTACCCGGCACACCATCTACTTTTGCATTTCCTGAATATTGCACTTCACCATTCGGCGTCTGAAGGATTACCTCACAAATACCACCAGTGTTTGCGATATTTATTTTTGCCGTGGTCACTGGGTGTTGGGCTTTGATTATGCCTGCCTCAACAGCAAATGGCAACACCCCCGCCAAAATATTTCCACACGTTTGAGTAGTTGATATCGTTCCTTTTCCAACAACGACTTGTAAAAAAAGATAATCGAGATCTACACCTGGGGATTTTGAAATACTTACAACAGCAACTTTGCTGGTTAATGAGGTACCGCCACCCAAACCATCAATTTGCCTTGAATCACCATGCCAGGCACCTTCCATTGCCACCAGTACCATTTTATTTCTTCCTATTTCATGTGCCGGCAGATCGGAAGCGTTGAAGAAAAGTCCTTTAGAACTTCCACCACGAAACTGCATGTATGGAATACTTTTTTGCAAAATGAGTTGTGAATTATGAGTTATTGCATCGTCATCATCAATAACCTTTTACCCGTATTTTATTTTAAGAATATCAATACCAGTGTTAATACAACACCAGCTAATGCAAAATATAGCCCCTTTTTAAAAAT
>JACMOI010000075.1 GCA_014378105.1 Pseudopedobacter sp. | reverse complement strand
GAAGAAAGAAACTTTGACGGAACTTTAAATCGGGATATCAAATCTCAAAAATCGGTTCACTTTGCACTTTCTATGGATGATAATTTTAAGGGTTTAGGAACTACTTTAAAGTTTACTGCCGAAGCTTATTATAAATATTTGTATCACCTTACGCCGTACGATATAGAAAATCTTAAAATTAGATATTATGCAAATCAGCAATCTAAAGGTTATGCAACTGGTTTAGACCTGAGGATAAATGGCGAGTTTGTTAAAGATTTGGAATCTTCATTCCGCTTATCCATCATGAAAACCGCTGAAGACATTGATGGGGATTCTTATATCCAAAAAGATAATCAGGGAAATAAAACAACAATTTATCCTGGATTCATCAAAAGACCAACTGATCAAAGATTAAATTTTTCAGCTTTTTTTCAAGATAAATTATTTAACAGCCCGACCTATAAAGTTCACTTGAACCTACTATATGGTTCACGGTTGCCAATCGGTCCTCCGGGAGTAGAACGCTATCAGCAAACTTTTAATATTCCTGCCTACAAACGCTTAGATATTGGTTTTTCTAAGGACATATTAGATCCAGAAAGTAAAAACCCACCTAGGTTATTGAAAAAATATTTGAAATCCTTTATTATTTATACCGAAGTTTTCAATCTTTTAAATATTAACAATACGGTGTCCTATTTATGGGTTACTGATATAAATAATTATCAATTCGCAATCCCAAATTATTTAACATCGAGGCAATTGAATATCAGGTTGATTACTAAATTTTAAATAAAAAAATAGGTATCCCATAAGATTATCATAAATTTGAATCATCAAAAAAACCAAGTAAATGAAACATAATTTTGGTGCAGGTCCTTGCATTTTACCACAAGAAGTATTTAAACAAGCCTCTCAGGGAGTATTAAATTTTAACGATACAGGATTATCAATCCTCGAAATTTCACATAGAGCTCCTGAGTTTGTAGCAGTAATGGATGAAGCCATCAGTTTAGTGAAAGAATTGTTAAATGTGCCAGAAGGTTACTCGATAATTTTCTTACAAGGGGGTGCAAGTTTGCAATTTACCATGGTGGCCATGAATCTTCTATCAGAAGGTAAAAAAGCAAGTTATTTAGATACTGGTGTATGGTCTAAAAAGGCGATTACTGAAGCTAAATTATTTGGAGAAATAGAAGTAGTGGCATCATCAAAAGATAAGAATTACAGTTATATTCCAAAAGAATATCAAGTTGCAGCAGGAAGTGAATATTTTCACTTTACCTCAAACAACACCATTTTTGGAACCGAATTTCATTCTTTTCCCAAAGTAAATGCGCCCTTAGTTTGTGACATGTCTTCTGATATTTTTAGTAAAGTAATCAACGTTGCCGATTTCGATTTAATTTATGCTGGAGCGCAAAAGAATATCGGCCCTGCTGGTGCAACTTTGGTGATTGTAAAAGATTCGATATTAGGAAAAACAGGAAGAGCGATTCCATCAATGTTAGATTATCAAAAACAAATAGAGGCGGAGTCTATGTATAACACACCTCCGGTTTTTTCTGTTTTCGTTTCTATGCTGAATTTAAGATGGTTAAAATCAAAAGGTGGAGTAGCTGAAATAGGTAAGGAGAATATTGCTAAAGCGAAAGCCTTATATATTGAGATTGATAGAAATCCATTATTTAAAGGGTCAGTAGCCATTGAAGATCGTTCTAATATGAGTGTTTGTTTTGTAATGGAAAACCCTGAATTAGAGAAGCCATTTTTGAAGTACACAGAAGAAAAAGGATGTATTGGAATAAAAGGGCATCGTAGTTCTGGAGGTTTCAGGGCATCTTTATACAATGCTTTACCAATTACTAGTGTACATGTTTTAGTAGAATCAATGCAAGAATTTGCTGAAAAAAACGCTTAAAAAAAACCAAACCCAAAAAATAAAAACAATAATGAAAATTTTAGCAAATGACGGAATCGATCCGATAGGAAAAAAACTATTGGAAGATGCCGGGATAGAAGTAGATACAAATCATATTCCTAAAGAAGAATTAGCATCTAAACTGAACGCATATGACGGAATTACAGTTAGAAGTGCGACTAAAGTAAGAAAGGAGCTGATAGACGCTTGCCCAAATTTGAAAATTATTGGTAGAGGAGGAGTTGGGATGGACAACATTGATGTGGAATATGCAAAAAGCAAAGGTGTTGCAGTTGAAAATACACCTGCATCATCATCATTATCTGTTGCCGAATTGGTTTTTACACATCTTTTTAATGGTGTTCGTTTTGTTTACGATGCTAATCGTAAAATGCCAGTTGAAGGAAATACCAAATTCAATGATCTTAAAAAGGCTTATGCTAAAGGCGTTGAATTAAGAGGTAAAACTATTGGAATTATTGGTTTTGGAAGAATAGGAAAAGAGACAGCTAAAATAGCCTTAGGTTTAGGAATGAATGTTTTAGCATTTGATTTATATGATATTCCTGCTACTTTAACTTTAGATCTTTCAGGAGATATTAAAGTTAAAGTTCCAGTAAAAAAGGTAGATATGGAAGAACTTTTAGCGACATCCGATTTCATTAGTTTACATATTCCATTTACTGAAAAACCAATTTTAGGAGCCGAAGAATTTAAAAAATTGAAGGATGGAGTAGGTATTGTAAATTGTTCGCGAGGTGGAACTATTGATGAGGATGCTTTAATTGCCGCCTTAGATAGTGGTAAAGTTTCTTTTGCAGGCTTGGACGTTTTTGATAATGAACCAAAACCTAGAACCGATTTATTGCAACATCCAAAAGTTTCTTTAACCCCTCATATTGGTGCATCAACAAATGAAGCGCAAGCCAGAATTGGGGTAGAATTAGCTAATTTAATTATTGCTCATTTAAAAAATTAATACTTAGATTTTCCGATCTACTAAAAGATGGATCTAAAGCAACAAAATCTTATTTAGCCCGAAAGTGAAAGCTTTAGGGCTTTTTTATTGATATCTGCCAATTAAAAATTAAATTTGAAATTAGCTCCTTGGCTAAATTTTAATTATGCCAATTATACACTCATTCAAAGCAATTTTGCCTCATCCTACTAAGGCAGAAAAAGTAGTCATTCATTTAGAAAATCTTTCGCTAGAATCTGCTAAAGAAATACGAAGTATCAACCCCGAAAGCTTTGTGCATTTGTTGGTGCCTAAAATTGAGAATCATTATTTGCGAGGGTCTAAAACTGAAATTACGTTTCAAAAAATAGCAGAGAACTTTGATGATTTTATCCAAAAAAATATCCTCATGAAGGATGATACGGCTAATATTTACATTTATAGACAAGAAAATAGCCAACATTCTTATACCGGTATTTGGACTGCTTCTTCGATAGACGACTACATTAATAACAAAATAAAAAAACACGAGCTAACTCGAGCAGAGCGTGAAAAAGGATTAATAGAATATTTACAACAAACAGGAATTGATGCTAACCCAGTTTTAATCACTTATCCAGAGAATCAAAAACTGGAAGCGTTTATTAAAAATGAAATAAATAAAGATTCGGCTATAAAAATTTCTTTAGATGGAACAGATCATCAGGTTTGGAGAGTTTCTGATCTGGATAAAGTAAATGAAATCATACAAATTTTTAAAGAAATGCCCGACACTTATATCGCTGATGGACATCATCGGGCTGCAGCAGCATCCACTTATGGGATAGAGCGGAGAAAGTTAAATCTAAAGCACAAAGGAACAGAAGATTATAACTTTTTTTCGTCAGTTTATATAAGCTCTAATCAGCTTTCGGTTTTGCCTTTTCATAGGTTTGTAAAACTAACAGAGCACCAAAATTCTAATGGTATTATCGCATCTATAAGAAAAGAATTTGAGTTAACTGAAATAGATGTGAAAGACCTTATTCCTACTCAACCTCATTTTGTAGGTTTCTATATCCAGCATAAAGCTTATCAGATTAATTTAAAAAAGCATCTTAAAAATGACGTATTAGCCGATTTAGACGTGAGCATCATTCAAGAGAAAATTCTAAGTCCTTTATTTCAAATCGATAATCCTAGAGAAGATCAGAGGTTGCAATTTGTTGGAGGTAATGTAGATTTACTAACCTACATCAAAAAAGTAGATGAAGGCATTTTTGATATGGGCTTTTTACTTTTTCCAATTTCAGTTGCTGAGCTTATAAAAATTGCAGATATTGGTGAAATAATGCCGCCTAAATCTACCTGGTTTGAGCCTAAGTTTTTAGCGGGATTAATTACACATCAAATTAATTAATCCAACGATTTTAACAAAACCCAATACCTATACCCTGTTAATGCTTGATCCAGTTTACTCAGTTTGGAAGGATCTTTTTGGTATAAACTTGGTAGAATACGCTTATTTAATCTATTCAATATTTTATAAAATAATTTCATCAGATTTTAAAGCTCAAAAACCAAACCCTTTTTTGGAATCACAACTGAATATTTTTTCTCTTCTAAACTAATTTTTAAAGCGTTCATACTTTCAGTCTCCCCATGTACTAAAAAAACCTGTCTCAGGCTTTCTTTTGGGATTTGTGATATATATTCAACTAAATCCTGATGGTCTCCATGACCACTTAATAAATCAGTTTTTTTGATGCTTGCAAATACAGAGAGCTCCCGCCCTTTGATATTCACCACCGAATCGCCTCTTAATAATCGATGACCTAAAGTTCCTTTTGCACAATAACCGATAAAGAAAATAGTCGCATAAAAATTCTGGATGTTATGATATAAATGATCCTGAATTCTGCCACCTTCTAACATTCCTGCCGATGAAATGATAATACAAGGCTCGAAGTGATCAGAAATTTCTTTGCTTTCTTTAAGTTCTTTAACATAACTCAGGTTTTCAAATTCAAACTCGTCACCATTTTTTTGATAAAACTCGCGAGATTCTTCACTAACATATTGGTGATGCTTTCTGTAAATATCAGTAGCCATGGTAGCCATTGGGCTATCTACAAAAACTGGGATAGGAGGCAAGTCTCCGTCCGAGAATATTTTGTTTAAAGAAAAAACCAACGATTGCGTTCTTCCTACACTAAAAGCAGGGATAATTAAACGACCTGGTTGATCAATACATGCTTCCTTTATCGCTTTAATTAAGGTATCTTTTAGATTACTTTCTCGGTCATGAAATCTTCCACCATAAGTTGACTCGCAAACTAAATATTGCGTTTCTGGCAAGTATTCTGGATCATTTAAAACTGGATAATTTTTTCTACCGATATCACCAGTAAATGCAATGGTTTTGATTTCGCCATCTTCTTTAATCGTAAAATGAGCTGCAGCTGCACCTAATAAATGACCAGTTGGAGTTAGGGAGAGAGAAATCTGATCATTAATCTTAAACGGCTTTTGATAGGCAATAGGAACAATTCTATCAGCTGTATCATTTACATGTTTATGCAAATAAAGTGGATGATTGGATGTGAAATGTTGCTGTTGTTTACGCCTGTTAAACTTCTTTCTTCCTCTACTTTTTTCTTGTTTTCTTAAGAAGATATTTACAGAATCTGAAAGTAAAAGCTGAGTTAAGTCTGCAGTAGGATAGGTACATAAAATCTGACCTTCAAAGCCTGCCTTTACCAGCGTGGGCAAATTTCCACTATGATCTATATGAGCATGGGTTAAAACGACTAAATTTATGTCAAAGGGATGGAAAGGAAATAGTTCATTTTCCGATAAGTCAACACCGCCTTCATAATTTAATCCGCAATCAATTAATATCTTAAAATCCCCAACTTCTAATAAGTGCATACTACCAGTTACCTGCTCAGCAGCACCCCAAACGGTTAATTTCATTAATAAATGGTGTTATATTTCAAATTGTAAAGCACTTAAGTGCTTGTACAAACCATCTTCAACTAATAAAAGTTCTTGATGGTTTCCACTTTCTACAATTTTACCTTTATCTAAAACAATAATTTTATCAGCTTCTCTAATAGTAGATAATCTGTGAGCAATGATAATTGAAGTTCTTCCCTTCATCAAAACTTCTAAAGCTTCCTGAACTAATCTTTCTGATTCTGAATCTAAAGAGGAAGTCGCTTCATCTAAAATCAGAATTGCTGGATCTTTTAATAGGGCCCTTGCAATTGCAATTCGTTGTCTTTGTCCGCCTGATAGTTTCACTCCTCTTTCGCCAACAACGGTTTCGTAAGACTCAGGAAAACCTGTGATAAATTGATGCGCATTTGCCCTTTTAGCAGCTAATTCAATTTCTTCATCGCTCGCAGTTAATTTGCCATAAGCAATGTTTTCTTTAATCGTTCCACCAAATAAAAGTACATCCTGTGGGACTATTGCTACTTGATTTCTAATGTCTGTTAAGTCAAATGATTTTGCAGGCTGATTATCAAATAGAATTTCTCCATTTTGAAGATAATAAAATTGTAAAATCAAACTCGCAATAGTTGATTTTCCTGCACCAGAAGGGCCGACGATAGCCACTTTTTCTCCCGCTTTCGCAGTAAAACTTACGCCATCTAAAACCTGAATATCTTTCCTTGATGGATAATAAAAATGCGCATCATTAAAAGTTAAATCACCTTTTATTACTTTTTTAATTTGGTGATTGGTCTCATGTATTGAAATAGCCTCATTCTCTTCAGCCAGAATTTCTAAAACCCTTTCTGATGCGCCAATCGCTTTTTGCACATTTGCATATAATTCGGGGAAACTTCCCATTGCGGCACCTACAAAAAAGGAATAGAAAACATAACCTAAGAGATCCCCAACTGATAAATCTCCGTTTTGTACTAAAGATGTCCCGTACCAAAGCACACCCATGATAGCACCAAATAAGCAGAATACGATGAATGAGGCAAATGCGCCTCGATAGTTTGCTCCTTTTAATGCTATTTGTACTACCTCTCTTAAACTTTTATCATATCTTTTCACTTCAAAAGCCTCATTTACAAAAGCTTTTACATTTGAAATTCCTTGCAAAGTCTCCTCCACAATGGTGTTGGATTCAGCAAGTTTATCCTGTGCATTTCTAGATACTTTTCTTAGTGCCTTTCCAAAAAATACCCCAGCAACAACAACAACAGGTAAAACGCAAAGTAAAAATAACGTGAGCTTCCCTGATATTAAAACTAAAATCACAATTCCACCAACTAGTAAAATAATCTGCCTAATCATCTCTGCTAAAGTGGTCGTCAAGGTATCTTGTATTTGTGATAAATCAGAAGAGATTCTACTATTCAACTCTCCAACTCTTCTGTTAGCAAAGAAGTTCATAGGTAAAGTAATCATCTTAAAATAGGTATCTCTTCTAATATCTGCTAAAGATTTTTCAGCCACTTCAACAAATAACCTAATTCTAAAAAAAGAAACAAAGGACTGAAAAAATAATAAAGTAAAAGCGATCAGGCCTATTGTATTTATAGAATTTGGAAGGCCATATTTTGGGGCTTTATTTACAGCAACATCAACCATTACTTGTATAATAGCGGGAAAGGATAATCCAACAATACTTGATAGCAATAAAAAAACCATTCCTATCAAAAACTTTGTATTATAAGGTCTTAAGTATTTTAAAAGTCCTTTTATCTTTTGAAGATTTTCTTTATTGATTTTTGATTTGGTAAAGTCCTCAGCAGGTTTAGAGCTGCTGTTTAATCCGTTTCTCGCCATCTTAAATTAAGTTTTCAGTAATTATTTTACTGATGGATATTCCACAAATCTAAATTAATTAGGCTAATTGAAGCCTATTTAGCCGAAATTTTACGGAATACAAACAGTGAAATTGCTGCAAGAGCTAAACCCAAGGCAAAGGCTACCAGTTGAAAGAATTTTTGACTTTTCCTAACTTCTACTAATTGTGTGTTTAATAATTCCGTTTGAGTTTGCAATTTATTAATGGTTCTCATGTAAGCTAAACTCCTATCCTCTGATTCCTGAGATTTATTAGTGATTTGCTCTTGTTGATAAGTTTTAAAATCTAGCAAAGTTTTGGTTTCTTTAAGGATGTCATTATCAGTTTTAATGATTGCAGTTAATATATCCATGCTTCGCTGCATATCTTTTTTTGTTTTCCAACCAAAAACACCAGTTTTTTTAGATAGACTTTCGTCAAAATCTCCAAACTTTCGATGTCTAGCATCTAGCATTTGATTGATTTTGTTTCTTTGCAAAGTATAAGTTAATGAGTCAGTATTTTGATAAGCGAATACAAATACTGATGAAAATATTAAAATAGAAGATAAAATATATTTCATGATGATAAACTCCAGGCTTCTGCCTTATTTTTAAATAATGGTTTAACTTTTTTCCAGGTTTTAATAAATAATTCTGAATCGCGATAAACATTTAATGCGGCTTCATTCTCCCAATGACTAATAGTGAAGAAAATATTTGAGTTTTTAATATCTTGATGAAGATTAACGTCTACGCAACCATCCATTTTTAAAATCATAGGTTTTACCTTCTCAAAAATCGAGCTAAAAAGCGCAACTTTATCTTCCTCAAATTCCATTTTAACCAACCGTATCATCATGATTGAAATTCTATTCGGATAATGTCATTGATGTATAGTCCTAATAAACCACTCGCTTTACCTTTATTTATGGCAATTTCTAAGTGGTCTGAAATGCCAAATAGACAGAGTTTTTCACCATCAGGGACTTCATCATAGTGCCAACTTAGTTGATTAATGGTTTCGTTTCTTTTAAATGATAAAGTGAATCTTCTCCCATTTTGCACTTTTGTGAATAAATCTTTTGTAACGTTTGTAACTACGTTTTCGAAAGAATCTATAAAAATAACACTCCCCTTAATTTGATTTTTATCAATAACAGGATGAAGGTTCATTCGCTCTTCAATTTCTTGAGTAGAAATACCAATCTCACTTAATTTGCCGCCACTTGCCAGATGACAAGCCGCTTTTACAAAAATATCGGCTAACGGAAAATGTAAAAATTTAAGATCCTGCATGATGTCAATCTCTACAATTTCTTCTGGTGTTTCATCAAAAATCAGAGAGAAAATGCCATTGTCTGAACCTACAAAAAAGTGATCTTTATATTTTAAAGCCAAATATTTATTGTTTGCGCTGTAAACTGTATCAATACCAATGAGGTGTACGGTTCCTTTTGGGAAATAGTTAAAACAGTTTTTTAAGATAAAGGCTGCTCTAGAAATATTAAAAGCTTGAATTTCGTGAGTGATGTCAATAATATTCACATTTGGCAGTGTATTTAGTATACTGCCTTTTAATGCTGCTTGATAAAAATCTTTATAACCTAAATCTGTGGTTAAAGTAATAATTGCCATTAAAATTATGAATATTTATTCTTAATCTTGTATCATTAGATTAATGCTACAAATATTAAATTTTTAATCCATATTCATACCAGAAACATAAAATCTATAACTTGAACGAACTAAAAATCACTCTGGAATCTGTAAACCCAGCTGTACTATGGGGTCCTAATAATGAGTACTTTGAGCTAATAAAGCGCTCATTCCCTAAGTTAAAAGTTGTTGCAAGAGGCTCTGAAGTTAAAGTTTTAGGAGATGAGCAAGAACTGACGCACTTTAATGAAAAGCTGACTAGCATCATCAATCATCTAGATAAATATCAAAATTTATCTACCAATGATATTGTATCTCTTTTAGGAGTACCTGTATCCGCATCGTCAAAATTAGAAGGCGTTACAGAAACTGATACTGCTAATGCTAGCGCTTTTTCAGAAGTAATTGTTTTTGGGCCAAATGGTGTAATGGTTAAAGCTCGTACAGCTAACCAACATAAAATGGTGATGAGCATTAACACCAACGATGTATTGTTCGCTATAGGTCCGGCTGGGACTGGTAAAACGTACACTGCAGTTGCATTGGCTGTTAGAGCGCTAAAGAATAAAGAGATAAAGAGAATCATCTTAACTCGTCCTGCAGTCGAAGCAGGAGAGAACTTGGGTTTTTTACCTGGGGATTTAAAGGAGAAGATAGATCCTTATTTACGTCCACTTTATGATGCTTTGGATGATATGATTCCTGCAGAAAAGCTTAAGACCTATTTAGAGAATAGAACCATAGAAATTGCTCCTCTAGCATTTATGCGTGGAAGAACTTTGGATAATTGTTTTGTAATTTTAGATGAAGCGCAAAATGCTACAAATATGCAGCTAAAAATGTTCTTAACCAGAATGGGTCCATCGGCTAAGTTTATAGTTACTGGTGACATTACCCAGATAGACTTACCTAAAAAGCAACAATCAGGGTTATTTAACGCTTTAAGAATTTTAGACAACATAAAAGGTATTGATGTGATTTATTTAAATGGAGCAGACGTAGTACGCCATAAGTTAGTACGTAAAATACTAGAGGCTTACGGGGATTTACAATAAAAGAGGTGAGAAATCATATACGTGTTAAGAGAAAAAGAGAGTCGATTTTAATGCTCTGTGCTCAAATCTCAATTCTAAACTAATGCAAGCGATAAAAGAAACTCATTTTAATTTTCCCGGTCAAACCGGATTTTATAAAGGTAAAGTTAGAGACGTTTATACCATCAATGATGTGTATTTGGTAATGGTGGTGAGTGATAGAATTTCAGCTTTTGATGTAGTTTTGCCAGAGGCTATTCCTTTCAAAGGGCAGGTTCTAAATCAAATTGCTGCAAAATTTTTAGCGGCTACAAAAGATATTGTACCGAACTGGGTAGTTTCCGTTCCAGATCCGAGTGTTACCATTGGAAAAATTTGCGAACCTTTTAAGGTTGAAATGGTGATTAGAGGACATTTAGCAGGGCATGCTGCAAGGGAATACGCGTTAGGAAAAAGAGAAGTTTGTGGTGTAAAATTACCAGAAGGCTTAAAAGAAAACGATCAATTGCCTCAACCTATCATTACACCAACAACCAAGGCGGCGGTAGGTCATGATGAAGATATTTCAAGAGAAGATATTTTGAAGAAAGGAATTGTTTCTGAAGTTGATTATTTGAAGTTAGAAAACTTTACCAGAAAACTATATCAAAGAGGAACTGAGATTGCAGCTCAACAAGGTTTAATTTTGGTGGATACTAAATATGAATTCGGCAAAATTGGTGATGAAATTTATTTAATAGATGAAATTCATACACCTGATTCTTCTAGGTATTTTTATCAAGAAGGTTATCAAGAGTTACAAAATAAAGGAGAACAACAAAAACAGTTATCTAAAGAATTTGTTAGAAGATGGTTAATAGAAAACAATTTTCAAGGTAAAGAAGGGCAATCGATTCCTGAAATGACCGAAGATAAAGTGATTTCTATTTCTGAAAGATATATCGAACTTTATGAGAAAATTACTGGAAACGATTTTATCAAAGAAAAAACTGATAACGTTTATCAGCGAGTAGAACAAAATATTTTAGCAGAATTAGAACGTTTATAAATATTCATTTTCTTATTAAAAAAAATTATACCTTAGAGGATTAACATTGATTATGAAATTTACAGTCGACAAACACGAAAAGTATATTTTAATTAAGCTCAACGAGGGTAAATTAAACTCGTTAGTTTCCCCTCAATTAAAATCAGAATTGATATTAACAAATGCTGAGGGTCAAAGAAATATTATTTTAGATATGTCTCAGGTTAAATATGCTGACTCTAGTGGATTAAGCAGTTTATTGGTAGGTCATCGTTTATGTAAAAATGCTTCGGGCGTATTTATCCTTACAGGTATAAATGAAGCAGTTTCTAGATTAATAACAATTTCTCAATTAGATAGTGTAATTACTATTGTTCCTAAAGTTGATGAAGCAATCGACTTAATTTTTATGGAAGAAATAGAAAAAGAATTAAAGAAAGAGTTTAAATAAACTGTTTCAATTTTAAACCACTACTTTTCATGATATGAAATTTGAAGTCATGATTTTGGGCAGTAGTTCGGCGACACCAATATTTCACAGAAACCCTACTTCCCAGATATTAAATATTAACGAAAAGCTTTTGATGATTGATTGTGGCGAGGGTACGCAACAACAAATGCTTCGTTATGGGATTAAATATCATAAGATAGACCACATATTTATAAGTCATTTGCATGGAGATCATTTTTTTGGTTTAATAGGCCTAATATCCTCTATGCATCTAAATGGCAGAACTAAATCACTCAATTTATTTTGCCCGCCTGAGTTAAAAGAAATTTTAGATTTACAACTTAAACATTCTGGTACCATCATTAAATTTCCGATTGAATATTATTTTACAAATACCAATCAATCAGAAATGATATTGGAAACCAATGATTTATTTGTAGAGACTATTGTTTTAAATCATAGAATTCCTTGTACTGGCTTTTTGTTTAAACAAAAGCTAAAACTCAGGAAAATCATTAAAGAAAAAGCTGAAGAATTAAAAATTCCTACACAATACTTTCCTTTAATAAAGAGAGGGATTGATTACGAAGATATAGAAGGTGTGTTGCATAAGGCGATTGATTTAACAACAGACCCGGATGTTCCAAAAACCTATGCTTATTGTTCTGACACGGTTGCTGATGCGTCTTATCTTAAGCAATTGCAAGGTATTGATACCTTATATCACGAGTCTACCTTTATGCATGATATGATTGATCGAGCAAAAGAAACTTTTCACACTACCACTTACGAAGCTGCAGAAATCGCTAAAAATAATGGAATTAAGAAGCTACTAATAGGTCATTTTTCTGCCCGTTATAGAGATTTAACGCCATTATTGCTGGAAGCTAGAGAAGTATTTCCTGAAACTTATTTAGCAAATGAAGGTGAAACTTTTATGATATAAAAAAGCCTGCTGAATAAAGAATGCTTTAAACTTTAACTTATAAATATCTTAATCTTTTCGACCTCCAAATACCGAGAAGCTTACATACCTTTTAGGATTTGATTTAAAATCAACCATTAACTTATCTAAATCTTCTGCAGATTTATTTAGGTTATTATATAATTTTTCATCATTTAACAATAGACTTAAAGATCCAGTTCCATTGTTAATTTTAGCGATTGACTGCTGAAGTTGTTGAACTGCCTCGTTAGCATTATCTATTGTTTCCTTAAATTTAACTTTTGCCATCTGATCAGATAAACTGTTAAAGTTTGTCAAAATAGTATTTATCTTGTTATTGTTATTTTTAAGATTATCAGAAATTGACTCAGCATTAGCTAAAATATGATCAATCCTTTGAGCCTGAATAGTAACTGTTCCGTCAACTGTTTTTGAGGTAGATTCTAAAGTTTCCAATGTTTTAGCAATACTTGCAAAACTTCTATTCACATTTTTCTGAAAATCAGGATTTAAGATTTGATTTACAGAATTTAAAACGGAGTCTAATCTTGAAATAATTTGTTGAGCTTTCTTTTGAACGGGCTCTACTTGCTCTAAAAGATTAGCCTGTACATTAGCGTTTAATGTGTCTCCATCAATTGCGTATTGTAAACTATTTCCTAAATCAAAAATAACTGCTTTGCTACCTAATAGATCTGTACTTTCTAATCTTGCAATCGTATTTTTAGGAATTTCGTATTTTGGATTTATTTTAAATTGAGCTAATATTTGACCGTTTGGCTGTAAAGTAAGTGCTGATACTCTTCCAATTTGATATCCATTAACCAAAACAGGTTTAGATATCCCCAATCCATCTACTTTATCATATTTTGCATAGAATTCATTTTCACTAGTAAAAATATCATTCCCTTTTAGAAAGTTATATCCAATAATGAATATAGCAATAGCTAAAGCTGCGAGAATTCCTACTTTGGTTTCGTTTGAGATTTTCAAATTATTTTTTTTAAAATTAAATACTTAGAGTTAAGACTCTATTTGCTTTTTATAAATTGAAATTGCATTCACTAAATTATTAACTATTTCGGCTTGCCCGTCACTAGAATTGATATAGTTTTCTTCATCCGGATTGCTTATGAAACCAATTTCTGTTAAAATTGCTGGCATTCCTGCTCTTGCTAAAACTGCCAAGCTTTTTTCTTGAACACCTCTATTAATTCTTCCACTTTTAACATACTCGTCCTGCACTAATGATGCCAATTTGATGCTTTGATCTCTAAATGTGTTTTTCATTAGAGAAAAAATAATAAAACTTTCAGGATCTTTTGGATCAAAACCATCGTAATTATCTTTATAATCTTTCTCTAACAAAATTGAGGCATTCTCTCTTACAGCTGCATCCTGCTCATCAAGCCTACTAAATCCTGACACAAAAGTTTCAGTTCCTCTAGTAACAGGATTGGGTATGTGCTTTCCCTTATACCAAACCAAAGGCATAGAGTTGCAATGTATAGATATAAATAAATCGGCTTTAGACTTATTAGCAATCCCAATTCTATCATACAATTTAACAAAGACATCTGTACTTCTTGTGTAAACTACCTTAACGTCTGGCAATCTTTCCTCGATAGCTTTACCAAGTTTAAGTGCGACTTCAAGTGCTACGTTTTTTTCTTTAGAAATTGATCCACGTGTAGCTCCATCCTCGCCGCCATGGCCAGCATCAATCACTATTGTTCTAATCTTATTTCCCACTGTTGATAAATTCTTATCTTTTTCATCTATTTTTGATGAACTAAATAGAAATAAACTCAAAGTTGTTAGTACTATACAGCTAAAAAACCTTTTCGATGTTGTAATTTTCATTAATTTTGGGCGTTTTTTGTTAACCTTGCTTGCAAAAATATTATTCTTATTTGATTTTGAAATTTACCTATATATTTTTTACTTCTATATTATTATTTGTGCACATTGTTGCTCGGGCAAATCCTTTTTTTCAGAAAGATACTTTGAAAAAGAGAAATAATTTTATCACAACAATCTCTCCTGATTCCCTTAAAACGGATACAATTAAAAAAAATTCTAAGAAGGGACAAATTACTGATGTTATTAAAGCGGTGGATTCAGATTCATCAGTTTATGATGTCATAAATAATGTGATGTATTTATATGGTAATGCCAGAATAACTTACGGAGAGAAACAAGTTGATGCGGGTTATATTAAGATTGATTATAAGGACAACACGATTTTCGCAAAAGGAACCACCGATTCATTAGGTCGATTTTCTGGATTACCCATTTTTAAAGATCCGGGACAAGGAACTTTAACCGCAGATTCAGTTTTTTATAATTTTAAAACCTCCAAAGGAAGAATTTTTCAGGTGTACACAGAGCAGCAAGGTGGATATATATCTGGCGGAAAAATCAAAAAACAAGCGAATGATGAAGTCCATTTAAAAAATGTGGTTTATTCGACTTGTAACTTACCATATCCTCATCAACATTTTGGGATTGTAATTACTAAAGGAATTGCTACAGATAAACAAATAATTACAGGGCCAGCTTTTTTAGAAGTAGAGGGTGTCCCAATTCCGCTGCCAATTCCATTTGGTTTCTTCCCAAAGCCTAATAAAAGAGCATCTGGAGTGATTTTACCTACATTTTATGAAGATGCCACATTGGGTTTTGCTTTAAAGGATTTTGGCTATTACATTGGCTTAAATGACTTTTGGGATTTAGAGCTAAAGGGAGGGGTTTATTCTAAAGGTTCGTATGAAACTAGCGCATCCAGCAGATATACTAAACGATATAAATATAATGGAAACATCTTTTTGTCTTATTCTTCAAGAAAATATGGAATAGAAGGAACACCCGAATTTGAGAATCCAACAAAAGATTTTCAGATTCGTTGGTCTCATCAGCAAAATCCAAATGCGCATCCGGGAACAAATTTCTCTGCTTCTGTTAGTGCAGCAACCAGGGGTGCATTTAGAAATGTTCCTGATTATAGTTACCAAAGTTTAGTAACCAGTCAATTAAACTCAAGTATTTCTTATAGCAAAACATGGGCGAATACCCCTTTTAATTTAAGTACGAGCTTAAGACACAGTCAAGATTTAAGTACTGGAACAGTTTCAATAGGTTTGCCCAGTTTAACTTTTAGTATGACAACACTTAACCCTTTTGATTCAAAAGACAGAGTTGGTGAACAAAAATGGTATCAACGTATTGCAGTAGGGTATGCGCTGAGAGCAGATAATCAAATTAATACTTTTGATTCTTTATTGTTCAAGAAACAAACTTTAAATCAAATTAGGAGCGGGATTTCTCATAATATTCCCATTTCAATGTCTTCTAAGGTTTTGAAATATTTTCAATTCTCACAAAACATCAACTATAATGAGAATTGGTATTTCCAAAGTATCAGAAAAACTTATTTAGCAAGACCCACACTAACAGGTACAAAAGATTCCCTAGCCATTGACACGGTGCAAGGTTTTAGAAGAGCGGCAGATTACAATGTTGGAGGTAGTTTATCCACTAAAATTTATGGTCAGGTTAATTTTAAGAAAGGAAAGTTAGTAGCAATAAGACATATTTTAACACCCAACATCGGCTTTTCTTATCGACCAGATTTTGGAAAGCCATCCTATGGGTATTATGATAGTGTTAAAGTTGATCAATATGGAAGAAAACAAGCCTATTCTATTTTTGAAAACAGTTTATTTGGAGGTCCAGGAAATGGGAAAAGCGCTCAAATAAATTTTGGCCTAGAAAATAATGTAGAAATTAAAGTAAAAAGTTCTAAAGACACCACTAATAATGGCATAAAAAAAATTCCGATTCTCCAAGGTTTGAGCTTAAATGGATCCTATAACTTTGTAGCACCATTTCAAAAGTTATCACAAATTGGCTTCTCGGGTCGAACTAATTTTTCAGAAAAACTAGGTGTTAGTTTTGGAGGTACTTTAGATCCTTACGTTACTAGAGTTGATTTGGTAAATGGTCAAAAGCAATTAGTGAGGACGGAAAAATTTAGATGGCAGGATGGTATGTTTCCGAGATTAGCAAACTTCAATTTCTCCTATAGTTATAGTTTGAATTCATCATCATTGGGGAAGAATAACCAAGCTAACAATCCGCCAACAGGCAATAATTCAGATTTGTTTAAAAGAATAAATGCTCAACAAGCCGAACAGCTAAGGCAAATTAGTAGTAATGCAAATGCATTTGTTGATTTTAATGTGCCCTGGAATATAAGTTTGAATTATAATTTCAATTATTCGAATGACGGCTTAAACAAAAGTGTAGTGCAAACTGTAAATACCAGTGGAGATTTTAGCTTGACGCCTAAATGGAAAGTTCAATTCACAACTGGATATGATTTTGTTAGAAAAAATTTGACTACACCCAATTTTTCAATTTATCGTGATTTACATTGTTGGGATATGTCTATTCAATGGATTCCTTTCGGTCCATTTCAAAGTTATAGCATTAACCTCAGGGTAAAATCTTCCATCCTTCAGGATTTAAAGCTAAGCAAGCGTAGGAATTATTATAATCAATTTTAAAAAATGTTAGCAGAGCTGATCACTATTGGTGATGAAATTTTAATTGGTCAAATTATAGATAGTAATTCGGCCTGGATGGCTGCCGAATTAAATAAAATTGGCATAAAAGTGAAACAAATCACCTCTGTTTCTGATGATGCTGAGCATATTATAGAGGCCTTAAAGAACGCAGAACAAAGAGCAGATATTATTTTGGTTACAGGAGGTTTAGGCCCAACAAAAGATGATATCACCAAAAAAACAATGGCTCAATATTTTAAAAGTAAAAGTTTTGCCCTCCATGAGCCTACTTTAAAAGTAGTTACTGATATTTTTAAAAGATACAAAGCACCTTTACTCGAAGTGAATGTGCAGCAAGCCATGGTGCCAGATAATTGTGAAGTCTTATTAAACGACCAAGGCACTGCCCCTTCAATGTTGTTTAGAAAAGATAAAAAGATTTTCATTTCTATGCCTGGAGTTCCCTATGAGATGATGAACCTGATGACAAGCAAGGTAATTCCATTAATAAAGAAAGAGTTTAATTTACCTGCAGTTTATCACCAAACAATTCTAACAGCCGGGGTTGGAGAGTCTTTCTTAGCTGAAAAGTTAGCTTATATTGAAGACTCACTGCCAGACTATATTAAGTTAGCTTATTTGCCAAAACTAGGTTCTGTTAGATTGAGATTAAGTACCAAAGAACATGCGACAGACGAGATTAAAAGTGAGGTTCAAACGTACATATCTAAAATTATAGCTCTTATTCCAGAGTATTGGGTTGCTAAAGAGGATATTCCGATAGAGAAAGCCATCCTTAATTTAATGGAAGCAAATAAATTGACCTTGTCCGTGGCGGAAAGCTGTACAGGTGGTTTTATATCACAGTTGATTACTCAGCACCCTGGTTGTTCATCAGTTTTTACAGGCGGGGGTATTGTTTATTCCTACGAATTAAAGACAAAACTTTTAGGGGTAAAAAAAGAGACTTTAGAAAAGTTTGGTGCAGTTAGCGAAGAAACAATTACCGAAATGGTAATAGGAGCTTTAACTAATTTTAATTCAGATTACGCAATTGCTGTCAGCGGAATAGCTGGTCCTGACGGCGGTATGCTTGATAAACCTGTTGGAACAGTTTGGATTGGAGTAGGAAATCGTGAAAAAACGGTTGTTAAAAAATTCAACTTTGGCAATAAACGATTACAGAATATAGAACGTTCTTCAATAGCTGCATTAAATCTTTTATTCCGTTTATTAAAGGAGTTTAATGCAGAATCTTAAGCATTATTGTTATTTTTGTAAAAAACCAATTTAAGATATATTCATGGCTCAATACGAACTTTTATTACCAAAAATGGGCGAAAGTGTTGCAGAAGCAACTGTTATTAGATGGGAAAAAAACCCAGGGGATACCATTGAGGTAGATGATACCATACTAGAAATTGCAACAGATAAAGTAGATTCTGAAGTTCCGTCGCCCGTAAGTGGAAAAATGGTAAAACATCTTTTTAATGAAAATGATGTGGCTCAAGTAGGCGATGTAATCGCGATTATTGAGATAGAAGGTGATACTGCTGTGGAGGAGGAAGTTAAAGATGCCGAAATTAGCACACTTAAAAAGGAAGAAGAAACACCTTTTGTACCTGAAACTAATAATGAAAAAGATGAAGTATCTGCAGTAGATTTTAATTCTTCTGACCGTTTTTATTCTCCATTGGTAAAGAGTATTTCACAAGAAGAAGGTATTGACGTTCAGGAATTGGATCTTATAAAAGGATCTGGAACAGATGGTCGAGTAACAAAAAACGACTTATTGGATTATATTTCTGAAAGAGGTAAAGATAAGGTTGAAGCTAAAAATGAACCTATTAAAGAGGAATCTAAACAAGTTCAACCGCAACAATCAAATCTTACAACTCAAGAAATAAAATCAGAGTCATCAAAAGCAGTAAAGCCAGTAACTTCTTTTAGCGGCGGAGATGAAATTATAGAGATGGATCGGATGCGTAAGCTAATTGCCGATCACATGGTAAACAGTATACAAACTTCTCCTCATGTGACTTCATTTGTAGAGGCAGATGTTACCAACTTGGTTAACTGGAGAAATAAAGTTAAAAATAGTTTTGAAAAACGTGAGGGTGAGAAAATAACCTTTACACCAATTTTTATTGAAGCAGTAGCAAAAGCGATAAAAGATTTGCCAATGATTAATATATCCGTTAAAGGAACGCAAATCATCAAGAAAAAAGATATAAATATTGGCATGGCTGCAGCCTTACCATCTGGAAATTTAATTGTACCAGTCATAAAAAATGCTGATCAACTTAATTTATTAGGAATTACAAAATCTGTTAATGATTTAGCGAGTAGAGCGAGATTAAATAAATTACAGCCTGATGAAGTGCAGGGAGGTACATTTACTTTAACTAACGTGGGTACTTTTGGTAACGTAATGGGAACGCCAATTATTAATCAACCGCAAGTAGCAATTTTAGCGGTGGGTGCTATTAAAAAGAAACCTGCAGTTATAGAGACTGAATACGGCGATGTGATTGCTATTCGTCAGATGATGTATTTATCACTTTCTTATGATCATAGAGTGGTAGATGGTTCTTTAGGAGGTTCTTTTGTTAGAAGAGTAGCTGATTATTTAGAACAGTGGGATAGCAATAGAGAAATTTAATTTTGTAATTAATATCATAAAAAAGCAGATGAGTCTTCATCTGCTTTTTTTATGTCTATATATTTTAGCATTAGTTACGAGAGTTTACTTGAACATTACATATAATCCTATAATATTGAGGCATTGGAAGTGATATGCGAATGCTATAATGGTAAAGAAAAATAAATTTAAGAAGTGTAAATTTTAGTTTCAAACGGGAAACTTTCTTGGTCTTCAATAACTACTTTAAATGGTTTGAATAATGACAGAAAGTATACTGAGAGATAAGTGCTAAAAATTCCGATAAAAGCTCCAGCTATTACATCAATTGGGAAGTGCTCTGCTAAATAAATCCGGCTAAAGCCTACTAAAAATGCAGTTATAAAAAATAAGTATTTATAGTAATTTTTCTTTTTTAACAACAAAATCAAAGTAAATGCTACTGCAAAGGCAGTTATGGTATGTCCTGAAGGAAAGCTATTTTGTGCGTATATTTTAACTCCTTGTACAAAATGTAAGCTAAATCCTTCATTTACTAAGTAGGCAGGTCTTAGGGCATTAGGGAAAATTAATCCTTTAAAAATTATCGCTAATGAAGTAGAAAGTATAAAATTGATCACTATGATTAGCCATTTTTTCTGGTGATAGATCACCGTGAAAGTCATTAAAGGTATCCAGATGAATCCATCCCCTAAATTTGTGATATAACTGAAAAAATAATCGAAAAATGAGCTATGGAATTGATTAATTAGTAAAAAGCTTTTTTCTTTACCAAAAACAGAAATTAAATTTAAAGCTAACAAAAGAATAATCAAAGAATATAAACTCGGAAAGTAGAGTTTGTTATAAATCTTTTTGGGTTTAAGTTTCATGTCCATTTTCTAGCGCTAAGCTATCTTTTGAATATAAAAACTACGTTAAATTCTGATTAAGCTTTCACAATTTGTTTAGCTAATCTTTTATAAATAAACTCAACTAATCTTTTGTTGATTTCCTGCTCTTGCGTATGATAAATAGCTAATTCATCTTGAGTGAAAAAGCCTACAATTGTTCCAATTAACATCTTTTTAAAAGGAATATCTTTCTTCAAACTTTGATAAAGTAAATTATCTTTGATGGTTAGATCTCTATTTTGATAATCTTTATATTTATTTTCAAGAAAATTAAGGGATAGGGTTAATAAAACATCATTTTGTAATTTCAAGACTTGTCTCAAAATTTCTTGAAATTGTTCTAAAGGTTGCTCCGGATTTAAAAATTGAATTTGTGGTCTAATACTTTTAATTGCTTCGTCTCTGTTCATGTTCAACAAATCAATAAAAAGTCTTTTTGTTTTAATTAACAGATAATTGAAGAGATTTACTCAGTTTATTGAAACGCCAATACAATAAAACTGCAACTACAGTTAAACTCATAGAAAGTGAAATCCAAATCCCTAACGGTCCCATGTGAAAAGTAAAACCTAACACATAACCCAATGGTAAACCCACGATCCAGTACGCAATTAAGGTTACTAAAGTTGGTACTTTAACATCTGATAAGCCTCTTAGAATTCCTGCTCCTACCACTTGTATTCCATCGGAAAGTTGGAAAAAGGCGGCAACAATTAATAGTTCACCAGCAATTTGTATCACTTCTTCATTTTTGATATATACCGATGGTAATAAATGATTGCATGTTAAAAAGATAAATGCAGTAATAAGCATGTAGCCAATCACTAAATGATAAGAACTAATTGCAGAAAGTCTTAAATCTTTAAAGTCTCTTTTACCAAAGGCATGTCCAGCTTTTATTGTTGCCGCAACACCAATTCCACTAGCTCCCATATAGGTTAAAGCCGCTAAATTTATCGCAATTTGATGAGCAGCTAATTCTTTTGCTCCAATCCAGCCTATCATAATGGCGGCTCCAGAAAAAGCGCCAACTTCAAAAAAGTATTGCATCGCAATTGGAAAACCTAGTTTGATGATACTTCTCATTTTGTCCCAATCTGCTTTGTTAATTTTAAATTTTTGAATGTAATCTTTGAATAGTACTGATTTTATAACGAATAATCCCATTCCAATTGCCATAAAAACTCTTGAAATAAAAGTCCCTATACCTGCACCAAATAAACCCAAAGCTGGAAATCCAAACCATCCATAAATTAAAAGAAAATTAAAAATAATATTTACGATGTTTCCGCCGACAGATAAGAACATAGCCTGGCGAGTATAACCCAAGCCCTCAGCAAACTGTCTAAAACTTTGAAAAAGCATTAAAGGAATAATAGATGCGCCAATAATTAACAAATAATTTTTTGATGCTAAAACCACGTTTTCAGATTGACCTAAAATATCTAAATGAAAGGCAATTAGGCTGACTACTCCACAAAGAATTATGCCTGTGACAATACAAATTAGCACACTCTGTTCTAATAAAAGACCACAAACACTTTTGTTATTTTTTCCATTTTCTTGTGCCACCAGAGGTGTTACGCCTTGTGAAATGCCAATACCTGTAACCATAAAAATCCCAAGAATGCTGTTACCTAAAGCACAAGCAGCTAAAGGAATAGTACCTAATTGACCAACCATTACACTATCCGCAACAGAAGTCATCATATGACCTAACTGAGAGATCACAACCGGATAAGCCAATAAGAAATTACTCTTATAATAGGGTTTATATTTAGAAAAGATGTTGGACATAAAGGTTGTACAAAAGGCAAAATAAGGGAAATTTTAATGAATTTTAGTTGGCAGTGTAAAACTCTTCTTTTTCGGTGGTATGTACTCTTACTACTCCAGATAAAACCATCGTTACTAAAATTCTTGACGCCCGTCTTCTGGATAGGTTTAACATATTTGTATATTCTTTTAAAGTGATGCGTTCATTATGTTCTAAATATTCCAAAAGCGCTTTTTCTTTAGAGGAATATTCAATTAAAACACCCTCATCTTTATGTTCGCGTTTTAAAACATCTAATACAATTTTACTAGCTAAAACACTTTTGTCTTTCACCCTAATGTAAGCCCACCATTTTTGATCTTCGCCTAAGGCATAATGAGGCTTAATATCACTCTCCTGAATGTCGACTACCAAAACCAATTTATCTTCTACATATACCTCATCGAAAAACGGTTCTAGCATAGGTTTAGCAAAAAAAGTAGCTGCTTTTTCAATCATGTAACGTTCTTCATCCTCAGATTTAACACCTGTTACAGTTCCATCATCTGCCACACCAATAAACAGCTTACCGCCTTTATTATTAGCGAAAGAAACCATAGTCTTAGCAATTTTATTGCAGGATGTAATGGTCTTTTTAAAATCGAGTACTACACTTTCCCCTCCCCAAATCATTTGTTTTATTTGGTGCGCTTTCAATCGGTTCATGATTCCATTTTTTGATAAGGCGTGAAAATTTGCATCCATCTGTTGGCTGCATTTAGTGGCTCGAAACCAAATTTTTCATAAAGCTCATGTGCATCCGCTGTAGCTAACATCCATCTCCTTAATGATTGAAAATCGATATGTGCCATAATTGTCTGCATCAACCACTTAGACAATCCTTGTTTTCGATATTCGTCAATAATAAACACATCAGCCAAATAAGCAAATGTGCTCTTATCACTAATTACTCTAGCAAAACCTACCTGCTGACGATGATGGTAAACCCCAAAGCAAATAGACTCATTGATAGCTATTTCTACTTTTTCTATTGGAATACCTTTTGCCCAGTAAGATTGATTAGTTAAGAAATTATAAATAAAATCTTTATTCAATAGGCTTTTATCAGTAGATATTAGAAATCCTTTATCTAAATAAACGACATCATTTAGCAACACTTTTGATTTCATAGTTAATAAGCAATAGTTTGGTTTTCTCCATGACAAAGATTTCTTACGTAGATCTCATTATCTACATGGGCACACAATATCCCTTCACTATTAAAAATATCTAAGGGAAAAGATTTGACAAATTTCCCATCGGCTTTTAAAATTCGTTCGGCCTCATTGACTTCTTCTTCAGAAAGAATGATTTTAAAATATAGGTTTCCATGCCCAGGCTTTAAATACTGAATTTGTGCGCTTTTAAGCCAAACTTTTGTTTTAAATCCTTTTAGCCTGAAAATTTGATCGAATAACAAGGCATAAAATGGATCTGCAGCGCTGAAAATTGTTCCACCAAAAATAGATTTATTATAATTTTTGTTGAAAATACTCTTGTTTATTTTTACCTCTACGCTTCTAAAATCAGGTGAAAAGTTTTTAACCCAAATTCTCTGAAAAAAGAGTGGTGGATAAAATCTAATCGCCCATTTTAGGGTATTTGCTGAAACTTTCATGTTTCGCTAAATATCCAAAAATATTGGATGATAAAGAAATAGTTGTGTAGAATTACTCAAATATTAATGTCTCATTAAATGAGATGATGACCACATTAATCCTAAAATCTGGTCATAAGATTTTTCATCCAATAGATAAACCGAGCCCGAAACTTTATTCAACTTAAAATTATCGATTATTTTTGCAGCGTCAGATTTTTGTATTTCGGCTTCTTCTAAACGGATTGGAGTTTTAATTTTTTTGTAGAATTTCTCTAATTCTTCGATAAAGTTAATAGCTAATTTTTCCTCACTATTTTCTTGCAAACCGAAAACTTCTTTAGCTAAAAATGCCAATTTGCTATTAATATTTGGTTGATGAAATTTTAACCAAGCTGGATAAACAATAGAAAGTCCAGCTCCATGGGGAATATCGTATAAAACACTCAAAGTATGTTCTAGTCCATGTGCACCCCAATCTCCTGCATTTTTTCCTGCTTTTAAAGTTCCGTTTAAAGCATTGGTAGCTAGCCACATAATTTGCGAACGATATTCGAAATTATCTGGTTCATGCATTAGTTTTTCTCCATATTCAATGGCTAATTTTATTACTGAAGCTGTATATAAATCAGACAATGGAGATTCTCCTTTACCGAAAAATTGTTCTAAAGCATGAGAAATTAAATCCGACACCCCATAAGCGGTATAATTTAAAGGAACAGAAAGCGTATATGATGGGTCAAGAAAAGAAACTTTTGGGAAAAGACAAGGTGCACCGTAACCTTTCTTCATGCCAGAGACATCATCTTGCAATACAGTGGCCGAGTTCATTTCAGTTCCTGTAGCAGCTAATGTTAATATATTTATTAACGGAAGCGCTTGAGTGGGTCGGGCTGCTTTTTGTAGATAAAAATCCCAAACAGGATGATCAACATAAAAGCCCATAGCTACTGCTTTCGCTGTATCAATTACAGAGCCTCCACCTATTGCTATAATCAGCTCCACATTTTCAGCCTTAGCTAATTTAGTAGCTTCCTCAGCATCCTGAACTATGGGATTTGATTTAATTCCCTCGTAAGTAACATGGTGCATACCACATATATTTAGTAAAGAAAGAACGCGAGCATACAATCCACTTCTTTTAACTGATCCCTGTCCTATGATAATTAAAGTTTTATTTCCATATAAAGCAGTTTCATTGCAGAGTTGATCAACTACGTCTTTACCAAATAATATTTTGGTTGGATTATAATACTGAAAATTTTCCATCCTATCTTAAACCCCAATTTGATTAAAAATGTTTAAGTAAAATTAAAAAACAATAAATATTTTTTTTAAAAAAAACCTTATGGCATGAAATTTCGTTATATCAGTAAGAAAAACTAAAAAATTATGAAAAAGAACTTTATTAAAATTTTAATGCTGGTTTCCGTGATCGGATTAACAATTACAGCATGTAACTCAAACAAAACTGCTGATGCAAAATCAGATTCATCAGCAATGGACAGTATGGCAATGGATTCTTCTAAGAAAGAAGGAGTAATGGTAGGTGGTGCTATGATGGTACCTTCTAAAAACATCGTAGAAAATGCGATAGGTTCAAGTGACCACACTACTTTAGTAGCTGCAGTTAAAGCAGCTGGTTTGGTTGAAACTTTAAGTGGTACAGGTCCATTTACAGTTTTTGCGCCAACAAACGAAGCTTTTGCATCTTTACCAGCCGGAACTGTAGACAATTTATTGAAGCCAGAAATGAAAGGTGACCTAACTAAAGTTTTAACTTACCATGTTGTTGCAGGTGCTTTAAAAGCAGCTGACCTAACTGATGGTATGGAATTAACAACTGTTGAAGGAGCTAAATTAAAGGTGAGTGTTAAAAATGGTGTTGTAATGGTAGGCGATGCTAAAGTTACAATAGCTGACATTATTTCTAGCAATGGAGTTACTCACGTAATTGATAAAGTTTTATTACCTCCACCAGCATCTAAATAATTTTAATTTTTGATTAATTTCAACAACGAGCGTTCTCAATTTTTTGAGAACGCTTTTTTTATTCCTAATAAATTGTAATTTCAAAGCATCAAAACCTAAAATACTGATGCAAGCGAATAACAACAAAAACCTCACTCTTTTAATTATCGTAGCCGCATTAGGCTATTTTGTTGATATATATGATCTGGTATTATTTTCTGTTATCAGGGTTCAAAGTTTAAAAAGTATCGGCATCGCAGACGATCAATTGCTAACTGTAGGAGTAAAACTCATTAATTTTCAAATGATTGGCATGCTGCTAGGGGGGATTATTTGGGGGATTTTAGGCGATAAAATGGGCAGACTGAAAGTACTTTTTGGGTCCATCTTATTATACTCCATTGCAAATATTGCAAATGGTTTTGCAACAGATGTGAATACCTATGCGATTATTCGTTTTATTGCAGGGGTTGGTTTAGCAGGCGAATTAGGCGCTGGAATCACTTTAGTAGCCGAAAGCATGAGTAAAGAGAAAAGAGGTTACGGCACTATGATAGTGGCTTCGGTTGGTTTACTTGGTGCGGTAGTTGCAGGTTTGGTTGGCGATAAGTTCCAATGGCAAACAGCCTACTTTATTGGTGGTGGCTTGGGTATTTTTCTTTTGATTTTACGATTAGGGGTAATGGAGTCGGGGATGTATAAGCAAATCGAACATCAAAATGTTGCTAAAGGAAATATGCTCATGCTTTTTAACAATTGGGGGAGATTCAAAAAGTATTTAAACTGTACATTAATTGCATTACCTGTTTGGTTTGTGGTGGGTATATTGATCACTTTTGCACCAGAGTTTGGGAAAGCAATGGGCGCTACAGAACCATTAAGTGCTGGTAAAGGTATTTTATACACTTACATTGGTATTTCTTTAGGTGATTTATTAACAGGATTTTTAAGTCAAGTTTTTAAAACCAGGAAAAAAATTGTCGTTGTTTTTTTAATTGCTACTTTTTTTAGTGTTTTATTATTCTTGTTCTCAAAAGGGATTAATGCTTACACATATCATTGGATTTGTGTTCTTTTAGGTATTTCTACCGGATTTTGGGTAATTTTTGTTACTATTGCAGCCGAACAATTTGGTACCAATTTAAGGTCCACTGTTACCACTACGGTGCCAAACTTTATTAGGGGATCTGTTGTTTTGGTAACATTAAGTTTTGAGTGGCTTAAAACTCCTTTTGGAATCATCAATGCGGCTCTAATTGTAGGTATTACTACGCTGGCTATAGCTTTCGTTTCGGTTTATAACCTAGAAGAAACTTATGGAAAAGATTTGAATTACGTTGAGAAATAACCACACATGAAATTTATCAAGCAACATACGCTTGTCATAAAATATCTACACGATCATTTAAGCAGAAACCAATTTCTCATATTGTCAGGGATTTTGGTAGGTCTAACTGCTGGCTTTGCAGCTATCATGCTAAAGATGGTGGTTCATAAAATTCATCTTTTAATAGATCATCAATTAGAAGTCTTTAATTATCCATATCTGAATTTATTCCTTCCATTAGTGGGCATTCTTTTAACGGTTTGGGTAGTAAAAACTTTTTTACATGGCCGAGACGGAAAAGGTGTAGGCAATATCTTATTAGACATCTCTCAAAGATCAGGAGTAACCGCTCGTTCTAAAATGTACACGCAAATGATCACCAGTGCTTTAACCATAGGTTTTGGTGGATCAGCAGGACTGGAGGGGCCAATTGCTGTTACCGGAGCAGCTATTGGTTCTAACTTCGCCAGGGTTTACCGCCTCAGTTACCGCGAGCGTATTTTATTGTTGGCTTGTGGTTCGGCCGCTGGTATCTCTGCTGTTTTTAATGCACCAATTACTGGTTTGATGTTTGCCATAGAAATTATTTTGGTTGGGGTGGTTTTCTCAGACTTTATTCCCTTAATTATTTCGGCAGTATGTGGTGCATTACTTTCCAAAATTATTTTAGACGATAACATTCTTTTTGATTTTAAAAGCTTACAGCAGTTTGATCATCACAATGTTCCTTATTACCTCTTATTAGGTGTTGTATGTGGTTTAGTTTCTGTTTATTATGCCAGAACCACCCATAAAATTGAGCACTTTTTCCATCATACTTTAAAATGGAACGACTATTCTAAAGGATTAATTGGAGGCTTGATTTTAGCGCTCCTATGTTTCGCTTTTCCGCCTCTTTTTGGTGAGGGTTACGGGTTTGTAAAATCTTTAGCTTCGGGACATGCGCAAGATATTTTGAAAGGAAGTTTTTTCACTTACACGGGTTATGGAGATTGGATGCTCATTATTTTTGTAGGCTTGATTTGTTTCATGAAAGTTTTTGCCACTACCATTACCTTAGCAAGCGGTGGTAGTGGAGGTAATTTTGCACCTTCTTTATTTACGGGTGCATTTTTAGGATTCTTCTTTGCAATGGTCATCAATAAACTGAATTTGATTGACCTTCCTGTAAATAATTTTACATTGGTGGCCATGTGTGGTATTTTAAGTGGTGTAATGTATGCGCCTTTAACGGGTATTTTCTTAATCGCCGAAATTACCGGTGGTTATGAATTAATTATTCCATTAATGCTGGTTTCTACCTCGTCTTATGCCATTGCTAAAATTTTCGAGCCTTACTCCATGGATGTGAAACATTTAGTGGCAGGTAAAAAGGTGTTTACCGAAGATTATGACCGCAATATCCTCAGCATGATTAAATTTCATGAAATTATAGATACAGGTTATGATGTCATCTATTCTGATAGCAACTTAGGAGAGTTATTAGTCGTCATTAGACAGTCGACCAAGAATATTATTGTATGTAAAGATCATCAAGAAAAATATCAGGGCTTCATTATTTTTGATAAAGTGCGTAAGGTATTATTGGATCCAGAAATGCAGCAAAAATTAACGGTGAAAGAATTGATTTCTAATACAAAATATCAGGTCAATGTAGACGACGAAATAGACACCATTATAGGCAAATTTGAAGAAACTGATTTGTGGTACATCCCTGCATTTGAAAACGGCAAATTTGTAGGTTTCATCTCTAAAACCAGATTATTATCCTCCTATCGGAATAAGTTAAAATTAACATTGAGCTAATGCTGGATAAGAAAGAAGTAGCCAAAGCTTATCAGGAAATACAACAATCCATTGTAAAGGGACTAACTGCCCTGGACGGCGGTGCTTTATTTGAAGAAGAAAACTGGGAGCGCCCTGGTGGCGGCGGTGGCCGGAGTAAGGTGATCCTGAATGGGGCTTTGATAGAAAAAGGAGGCGTAAATTTTTCTGCTGTTGAAGGTAAATTACCCGATGCCATCAAAAAAGCTTTTAAAACCGATAAAGAAGATTTTTTTGCTACTGGCGTATCTATTGTGTTGCATCCTCATAATCCATGGGTACCCATCATCCACATGAATATCCGCTACTTCGAAATGCAAACCGGGGACGATACTTTACAATGGTTTGGTGGTGGGATAGATGTGACACCACATTACGTAGTGGAGAAGGACGCTAAATTCTTTCATCAACAGCTAAAACATACTTGCGATCAATTCAATATAGATTTCTATCAAAAATTTAAAACTTGGGCTGATGACTATTTCTTTATCAAACATCGTCAGGAAACTAGAGGAATTGGTGGAATTTTTTATGACCGACTAACACCCGCCAATACCGAATTAAGCTGGGAGCAAATACTCGAATTTTCTAAAGCAGTAGGCAATTCCTTTCTCCCTATTTATAGCGAATTGATTAAAAATGGTAGAGATCAGCATTTTACCTTGGAAGAAAAACAATGGCAATTACAACGTCGCAGCCGTTATGCCGAATTTAATTTAGTTTACGATTCGGGAACCAAGTTTGGTTTAGAAACGGATGGAAGAATCGAATCTATCCTGATGAGTATGCCGCCAACGGCATCTTGGGTGTATGATTATAAAGCCGAACCTGATAGTAAAGAAGCGGAGACGCTTTCTTTATTAAAAAAGGGGATTGATTGGGTTTAATCCTCATCTTTTCACCGCTTTATCATGACACAAGACTACCTTTCATTGGTCTCATTTGTTAGTTGAAACTATGCGCTTTAGTGCAAGACTTTGAGTTTCTAAAAATTTTATTACTCCAGTATAATCACGTTATCGTTATTGTTATCTGGAGCTCTGTGATGCTCTAAGTATCGTTGCACCATTTCGTCAGTTATGTTTCCAGTACTCCATACGCCAAAACCAGTAGCCCAAAAATGTCTGCCCCAATATTTTTTGCTTTTATGAGGAAATTCTTCCTGTATGCGTCTGGAAGTTCTCCCTTTAATCCTTTTTACCATATCGCTTATGGCTTTGCTCGGCAGATAATCTATATGCAGATGTACACGATCAGAACTGACAACGCCAGATAATATCACAACATCTTCGGCGTCACAGATCTGTTTTATAAGTGATCTGCATCTAATCTTTATCTCACCATCAATGACTTTGTAACGATATTTTGTTACCCAAACAATGTGAGCGGTCAATCTTGAAATAGGGTGTCCCTTATGTCTTTGATTGTTCTCCACACATCAAAATTAGCTTTTTAACCTCGTCGGGAAGAATTCCATTCTTCTTTGCCCCCAAACCTATGCACTTTCAGTGCATAGTGGTTTAGTTTGTTCAAGTATTCTATTCCTGCAAATGATTAGAATACTTGTTCTACTGTTGATAAGGTAATATGTTTATGATAAATTAATATTTCATCTCCCTCTCCTTGAGGAGAGGGTTGGGGTGAGGTGAAAATTACTTTCCTGAATCTTAAATTGTTAGTTCAATAAAATTCGTTGCCCTCATCCCAACCTTCTCCCACAGGGAGAAGGAGAAATAATTAAATGTTACCGAAGCATTGTAAAACATTGTGCATAAGCCGGATAGTAGCGGCATCTTTTTTGTTTTTGAGCAAAAAAATATAGCGTATAGCCGGGGCTGTGGTTTCCGAAGTGCGAATAGCCCTTCACTTTCTTAAAAATGTGCGTAAAACCTTCCTTTAGCTGAAAAATTTCATTTCATACGGTGTCAATTAGCTTGAATTTGTTAACTTCGCGAGACACTTTTTTAGAGGTGAAATCCAAGCATTGATTAAATTAAATTATGGCTGAAGAAAACGATCAAAACGAAGCACAACACGACAAAATCATCAAAATAAATATAGAAGACGAAATGAAATCGGCATACATCGATTATTCGATGTCGGTGATTGTTTCGAGGGCTTTGCCAGATGTAAGGGACGGATTAAAACCAGTACACAGAAGGGTTTTATACGGCATGTTAGATTTAGGTTTGGCCAGTAATAAACCGTATAAAAAATCAGCCCGTATTGTAGGTGAGGTTTTAGGTAAGTATCACCCACATGGTGATAGTTCTGTCTATGATACCATGGTGCGTATGGCACAACCTTGGAGCTTGCGTTATCCATTAGTGGACGGGCAAGGTAACTTTGGGTCTATTGATGGTGACTCGCCAGCAGCCATGCGTTATACAGAGGCCCGTTTTAAGAAAATGGCCGAAGAAATGTTAGCCGATATTAACAAGGATACCATCGATTATCGATTAAATTTTGATGATTCTTTACAGGAGCCAACCGTTTTACCTTCTAAATTTCCAAATCTTTTGGTTAATGGGGGTAGTGGTATTGCGGTAGGGATGGCTACTAATATGGCTCCTCATAATTTGACGGAGTGTATTGATGGGATCATGGCTTACATTGATAATAATGATATTGAAATTCCCGAATTAATGCAATATGTGAAAGCTCCAGATTTTCCTACTGGGGGCATTATTTATGGCTATGAAGGTGTTAAAGATGCTTTTGAAACTGGCCGCGGGCGTATTATGATGCGAGGCGTTGCCGAGATTGAAACTTTGCCAAATGATAGAGAACGAATTATTGTGAGCGAAATACCTTATCAGGTAAATAAAGCCATGATGATTGAGCGTACTGCTGATTTGGTTAACGATAAAAAAATTGAAGGTATTTCTGAAATCAGGGATGAAAGCGATAGAGACGGTATGCGTGTGGTTTACGAAATTAAGCGTGATGCCAATGCAGCTATCGTTTTAAACAACCTTTATAAACATACGGCCTTACAAACCTCGTTCAGTGTAAATAACATTGCCTTGGTTAAAGGTCGTCCGATGATGTTAAATCTAAAAGATTTGATTCGTCATTTTGTGGAACACCGTCATGAAGTGGTGGTACGTAGAACCAAATTTGAATTAGCAGAAGCCGAAAAGAGAGCTCATATTTTAGAAGGTTTATTGATTGCTTTAGATCATATAGACGAGGTAATTAAATTAATCAGAGCTTCTCAAACTCCTGATGAAGCAAGAGAAGGATTAATTGCCTCTTTTGGTTTATCAGACATACAAGCTAGAGCAATTTTAGATATGACGCTTCGTCGTTTAACTGGCTTAGAAAGAGACAAGATTAAAGACGAGTATGCGGAGTTGATGAAAACCATCGAGTACTTAAATTCTATCTTAAATGATGAGGGTTTAAGAATGCAGATTATCAAAGACGAATTGTTGGAGATGAAAGAGAAATACGGCGATGAGCGTAGAACACAAATTGTTCATTCGGCAGCAGAAATGATGACGGAAGATTTCATTGAAGATGAGGATGTGGTAATCACCATTTCTAGAGAAGGTTATATCAAAAGAACGCCTTTAACCGAATACCGCACACAAGGTAGGGGTGGTAAAGGAAGTATTGGGTCTAACTCTAGAGACGAAGATTTTATTGAGCATATTTTCATTGCGTCGAATCATAATTACCTATTATTCTTTACTGATAAAGGTAAATGTTATTGGTTGAGGGTATTTGAAATTCCAGAGGGAAGTCGTACCAGTAAAGGACGAGCCCTGCAGAATATCATTAATATTGAAAAAGAAGAAAAAATTAGAGCATACATAAAGGTAGTTAATCTAAAAGACAAGGAATATTTAGAGAATAACTGCATCATTATGTGTACCAAGAAAGGTACCATTAAGAAAACTACGCTAGAAGCATATAGCCGTCCGAGAGCAAATGGTATTAATGCGATTAATATCAATGAAGGTGATGAGTTATTAGAAGCAAACTTAACTTCAGGGACATCAGAAATTGTTATGGCCTTACGTTCTGGTAGAGCAATAAGATTTAACGAATCTAAAGTTCGTCCGATGGGAAGAACAGCAACAGGGGTTAGAGGAATCACGCTTTCAGGTCCTAATGATGAAGTTATTGGTATGATTAGTGTTGAGTCGAATGAAAGTACTATTTTAGTGGTTTCAGAAAAAGGTTACGGTAAACGTACTGATGTCGATGATTATCGCGTTACTAACCGTGGAGGAAAAGGAGTAAAAACTATTAATGTGACTGAAAAAACCGGTCACTTGGTTTCCATTAAAGATGTAACTGATAAGGACGATTTAATGATTATCAATCGTTCTGGTATTGTGATCAGAATTGCAATGAGCAATTTACGAGTAATGGGAAGAGCTACGCAAGGAGTTAGATTGATAACTTTAAAAGGTAACGATGAAATTGCTTCAGTAGCTAAAGTAGAGCATGACGAGGAAGAAGAATTAGATACAGATGTAATTGTGACAGATGGTGAAGTGCTAGAAGCAGCGCCAGAAGAGACAGAAGAAGACGACACAACTCCTCCAAATGAGGGTGATGTTGATTCAGAGGAACAAAAAGAAGACTAAAAACAAATTATAAACTAACAACAAACAAAAAGGTTAAGAATGAAAAAGACAATTCTAAGTTTAATCATGCTTTCTTTCTTTTTTGTGGCTCTGGCACAAAAAAGCGAAATAAAGAACGCGAAAAATAATTACGCTTTATATGAAGTAGGTATGCAAACTAAAAGTCCAATGAATAAACAATTGGAAGTTTTAGATTTAGCAAAAAAATCTGCTGATGCAGCAATAACTAATGATAAAAGCAAAGATGATGCTGAATTATGGGCATACAGAGCCTTAATATATTCGTCAATTGCTGTTACTGACACTGTAAATAAAGCTAATGCTAGCTCATCTTTTGTCACAGCTCAAGAATCTATCACAAAAGCTAAACAATTAGATGTATCAAAAGAGAATGCAAAAACGATTGAAAGTGCCGAAAAGAATTTAGCGATCATGATGCAGAATAAAGGTGTAGCCGCTTTTAATCAAAAAGACTTTAAGGAAGCTTATAAATCTTTCAAATTCATTTCTGATATCATGCCTACCGATTCATTATTTTCTTTATACACTGCAATTGCTGCAAATAGTGCGCAAATGTATGATGAGGCAGCCAAATATTATGGGAGAACAATTGAAATAAACCCTAAAAATCCAAGTCTTTATCATGAATTGGCTACTGTTTATTTAAATAAAACAGATACCACAAGTGCTTTGAAAATTATCGAAGAAGGAAGAGTGAAACATCCTGAGTACTTGACTTTAATTTATGATGAATTAAATATTTATTTAAATAGAGGTCAGGCAGCAAAGCAGATCATGAAAATTGAGAATGCGATTAAAAAGGATCCAAAAAACAAAACGCTACTTTTTGTTGCGGGTATAGCTTATTCTGCAAATAGTCAGAAAGATAAAGCTGAAGAATCATACAAGAAAGCTTTAGAAATTGACCCTAATTACACGGATGCGATTTATAATTTAGCGGTGATTTATATTGATAGAGGGAATAATTACATCAATGAAGCTAATAAATTACCAAATAATAAATCTTCAGAAGCAAAGTATAATGAGTTAAAGAAGAAATTTGATAATGAATTATCTAATGCTTTACCTCTTCTAGAAAAAGCTAGAGAGCTAAGTCCTAAAGATACAAGTACATTAACCACCTTGCGAGAAGTATATGTTAAGTTAAATAAATTGGATAAAGCTGCTGAAGTTAAAAAAGTTTTAGACGGATTATAATATTTAATTAAATTAATGAGAGAATCCTCCTAGTAAAAAATTAGGGGGATTTTTTTTTGCTCATCAAGACCTGCTCAACGGTGTCATCCTTAAAAGTATTAAATCTTGGTTTTACAATTTTAATACTTCTTTTAGAAAGTTCTAAACTTGCATTTAATTCAAATCCAATTAAAAGAATCAAAGAGTTTAAATAAAGCCAAAGCATAACCACTAATAAAGTACCAATAGAACCGTAAAGCTTATTATAAGCACCAAAATTGTTAATATAATAGGTAAAACCTATTGAAGTTAGTACGGCTAATAGGGTTGCAAACCACGATCCTGGACTAAAAAACTTCCATTTTTTAGCGTTTGCGGGACCATATCTGTACAATATTGAAGTGGTGACAAAATAAACAATAATGATGATAATCCATCGAGTAATAGCGATTAGGTAAATCCAAAATTTACCATCTTTAAAGGCTAATTCATCTTTAATAAAAGTGATCACAAATTCACCTATCACTAGCACAGTTACTCCTATAATTAAAGAAAAAAGTGTTAAAAGGGTTAGGTTTAAAGCAACAATTCGTTGTCTTAACCAGGTTCTTGTCTCGACAATTAAAGATGATCTGTTAAATGCTTGCATCAATGTATGTATCCCATTTGTAGCAAAAAATAAAGCTAAAACGAAACCTAATGAAAGCAACTTTCCATTTTGATTTTTAACAATATCCTCTAATGTAGCTTCAAAAGCTAGATAAGCATTTTCGGGTAGAAGAAGGGATATCAAAGCCATTAATTGGTTTTGAAAATTCTTTATAGGGATATATGGTATTAGTGTAAAAAAAAATATGATAGACGGAAATATCGCCATCATAAAATTATAAGCTAAAGAAGATGCTTTATTGACTAAAGAATCTTTTTTAATCTCCTGAAAGAAAAATAAAGCAACGGTGTGTAATGGTAATGGGCTAAACCCTGGAAGAATGATAAATTTTGTCCATTCAATAAAATGACGATAAAATCTGAATCTTAATAAGAATTTATTTAGCCAAGTCATTATTCTAAGTTAGAAAAATATATATTAATCTTATCCTGAAAGTTTTTAGGCGCTAAGCAAGGTCTATTTTTTTTCATATCAACAAAAACAAGGGTGGTTTCGCCAACGTTAATCAATTCATTTCCCTGGTTAAACAACTCATATTTAAAAATGATGCGAACAGCAGGCCTTTGTTCAATAGTGACTTTGATTTTTATTTCTTCATCATATAGCGCAGGTTTAATATATTTTGATTTAAGCTCTGAAACTGGCATCATTACGCCATCCAACTCCATAGACTTATAAGACATCCCCAAACTTCGTAACATTTCGGTACGGGCTACTTCATAAAATGCCGCATAATTACCATAATACATGTATCCCATTTGATCTGTATCAGCATATCTAACCCTTATTTTTGTCTCAAAAACAAACATGTCTTATTTTTTGATATTTCTTGCATTTAGCGCCGCCTGAAACTTTTTAGCGTTTGCCACATGTTCAGACAAAGTAGATGAAAAATTATGATAACCAGAAAAATCTTCTTTTGCGCACATGTAGATATAGTTATGATTTTCAGGATTTAAGACAGCATCAATCGCTTTGATGGAAGGCATCATGATAGGTCCTGGAGGTAAACCAGTGTGGATATAAGTATTGTAAGGAGATTCTTTTCTTAAATGTTTGAAAAGTACTCTGCGGATAGTGAAATCATTATTTGCAAAAATTACTGTTGGATCAGCTTCTAATTTGATTCCTTTATCTAATCGGTTTAAATATAGTCCCGCTATAATTGGCATTTCTTTATCCATTAAAGCTTCCCCATCGACAATTGAAGCTAGAATAGCGACTTTTTGCGGTGTTAAATTTAATTTTTCGGCTTTTGCTAACCTATCTTTTGTCCAAAATTTTTGATACTCTTTATTCATTCTTATAAAGAAATCTTCCGCAGAAATATTCCAATACATCTCATAAGAGTTCGGAATAAACATGGTATACATATTATCCTTTGTGAAACCATATTTCTCAATAAAAGAAGCAGAATCTAACAGGTTAATAAGGCTCAGCGAGTCAAATTCTAACTTTTTAGCCGCAATACCTGCGAAATTTTCTTTCAATCGAATATTTCTAAAAGATAATGTAATAGGTTCTTGATTTCCTGCTATAATCATGTTTAAGATTTGCCTATTATTCATCCCTTTTTCAATAGGATATTTACCTGATTTAAATCTAGTTTCTAGTTTTCTATCTTTTGCTAAACTTAAAAACGAAGTTTCATTTATCAATAAATGATTTTTATTAATAGAGTCTAAAACATCATGATAAGAAGCTTTACTAGGGATATATAAATATGTTTTTTTGGATACATTAGTATTTGCCTTAATGTATTTTTTATACACACCTGGTAAAATGACTACACTAGCAATAACCAGAATCGCTAATAATATCAATGCTATTTTGCCAAATTGACTTTTCTTTTTAGGGGGATTCATGAATTTTAATAATATTTTTTTTAGAAACGCTTTAATAGGTAAATGATTGTTAAAAATACTTCGGGTTTAAGATATTCTTTGTAGTTTAATTAAACCTCCGCTCAGGTTTCTTACTTTTTTATAACCTGCATTTTCAAGTATTAATTTAGCAGTTTTACTTCTTAAACCTCTTTGACAAATCACAATAATAGTATCTTCAATGGTGAAATCTAAATCATCATTTTCAATAACAGTAGTTAATTTGCCCAAAGGGATATTTAAACCTCCGACATTAAAGGTATGATATTCTAGATTTTCTCTCACATCCAATAAATTAAAGTTGTTTTTATGAGTAACTAAATTCGCGAACTCTTCCACACTAATGTCATCCATAATTATTGGTTAGATAAAACTAGGTTGATCCTCGAACCAATATTCACCTTCACAACAGAATCTGGAACTATCGCTGGGATTTGCATGATGATGATGGCTTTTGAAGAATCTCTAACCACACCTTCATAACTGATATTTCCTAAAGTTAGTGACGCCCCTTTTAGCGAGAACATCGCTTCTTCAAGTGTTAAACCTTTTAAATCAGGTAATTCAACCTCACTCGCTCCATAACCGTCGCCTAAAACCAAATCAATTCTAGAGCCTTTTGGTATTTTTTGACCTATTTGTAGCGACCTTCCAACGTAAGTAAAACCCAAAACAGCATCTCTGGCGATATCAGATTTATAGGTGGTGTCGCCTAATTTTAAGCCGTAGTTTTCTAACATGGCTTTAGCCTCTACTAAAGTTTTATTTTCAATATCAGGAAAATTCACATCTGGTGTTTGTGAGCTGATTATGGTTAGATAAATCATCCGATTTTTCTTCACATTGGTGTTCGGATCTGGATCTTGTTCAGTTACCAAGCCAGGTTTTTTATCCATAATAAAAACAGAATCTATCTGGTACCTAAAACCTTCAGCTTCTAGTAATTTAACAGCATTTTCTACACTTAAACCTTTTAAATTAGGCACTGGTTTACCTTCTCCGTGACGAGTATAAAATCTTAAGCTGATATATAAAATAAAGACAATAATAATTATAGAGGAAAAGGCAATGATCAGTTGTCTTTTAAAGTCAGGAGTGGCTAAATATTTAAAAAATTTACTCATATCTATTTTTGATGTAAACATCCAAAGTTAAAGAAATTGGTTTAATAAAATTTGTAAAGCGTAAATTCAATTAAAGATTAAATATATCTTTGAATTATGATTTAGGGTAACCTCCTAAAATTTAATTTGATGAAAATTTCCATGATATGAAAAAAAATATTGCTCTTTTAGCTGGCGGTTTTACAGGTGAATCTGTAGTTTCTTTAAAAAGTGCACAACAAATAGATTCTCAGTTGGATAGAAATTTATTTGAAGTATTTAAAGTAATTGTGACGGAGGAAAGCTGGTTTTATCAACATTCTGACAGAGAAAATATTGAGATTGATAAGAATGATTTTAGCTTGACGATTCATGGTCATAAAATAATTTTCGATGTGGTTTTTATCATCATCCATGGTTCCCCAGGTGAAGATGGTAAAATGCAAAGTTATTTTGACTTATTAAAAATTCCTTATACAACTTGTGATGCTACAACTTCGGCATTAACCATGAATAAAGGATACACTAAAGCTGTTGTACAAGGAATTAATGGCTTGAATACTGCAAATTCTATACAACTTTTTAAGCAAGATGAGACTAATCAACCTGAGATTGAAAGTCAACTCAAATTACCTCTTTTTATCAAGCCAAATAACGGAGGAAGTAGTATAGGCATGTCTAAAGTGAATGGTTGGGGAGATTTAAAAAGTGCATTAAATAAAGCTTTTGATGAGGATAGCCAGATTTTAGTTGAAGAATTTATACGTGGAAGAGAATTCACAGTTGGAATTTATCAGCATCATTTCGAGGTTATTGTTTTGCCAATAACTGAAATTAAATCGTCAAAGGAGTTTTTTGATTATGAGGCTAAATATACCACTGGAATAACTGAGGAAACTACGCCAGCAGATTTATCTGAAGAGCAAACTATAAAAGTAGGGGAGATTGTAAAAGCAGTTTTTTTAAAATTAAATTGCAAAGGCGTAGTAAGAGTTGATTTTATCTTACAAGATTTTACTGAAGAGTTTTTCTTTATAGAAATTAACACCGTTCCCGGACAATCAACTAACAGTATTATCCCTCAACAAGTTAAAGCAGCAGGAATGAATATGAAAGATTTTTACTCTTTACTCATTCACGAGGCCTTGGTCTAAATACTGTATTGAGCAATCATTTCGTCGCTTACTTTTACTCCTTTACCTGTTTTTAAGTCAATCATTACAAAATCAAACCAGCCATCTGTACTTAATTTTTTAGTTTTTAGATTGATAATTTCAAAAGTTACCCGACAACCTTTAGGCTCAATGCTGATTATGCCTGTTTTCACGGTGAAAGTATCTCCTAATCCTAAGGGTCTTTTATAATCTATTTGAACGGATTTCACTACCCAACCGAAACCCATTTCAAGAAATTTCTCCATCGCCATTCCGTAAAACAATTCCATTTGTTCATATCTGGCAGCAAGAACATAATCTAAATAAATACTATTATGGACATGATTGAACATATCAATATCATCAGGTCTAACTTTATGTGTGGTTTCAAATCTCGAATATTTAGGTGTCATAATTTTTTAAATACAATGGTAATGCCAGTTCGTAAAGATTTTGGAATGAATATTTTAAATGTTCTATAGATAGTGGATAAGGTAGAAGGATATTCAAAATATTCCTCCATAAGTATTTTATCGATTGAAAAACTATTGCTTTTTCCAAGTTGAATTAATTCTTTTAAGGTATATTCTCTATAATGTCCTGGATTTTTTAAATTTTCTCTTGGGATCTCAAATGGATTTATTCCTGTCAACATTTTAATTCTTTTCCTTAATGTAACAGCATTTGGTGTCTGTATAATTAAACGACCATTTTTGTTCAGACTTTTATAGAAATTCTGAAATAAAATGGAGGGCGAAGTGTATAAATGTTCTAAAACCTCACCACAGACAATTAAATCAAAATTAGAAATTTGATTTTGAGAATGATTCCAAAAATTTAGATCTTGAGGAATAAAATCTATTTTTTCAAAAATTTTTAAATCAGGTAAATGGCCACCAATACTTTGGCTTCCATCAAAACCTAAAAGACTCAAATTCTTTTTGAATTTTTGATAAAGGAGCTCGCTTAAAAATGACGGACCGATATCCAGAATTTTATTAAAATTTTTACTTTGGATGAGTGATAAAACCACCTCAAATCTTTTTGCATGGATAGTCAAATAAAGTTTTTGCTCTTTATTTAACTGATATTTATCTTCAAAAAATGAAATAATTTCCTGCTTTTTCATTTATAATCCCGAAAGTATAAATTAAATAGAATTATTAGCTTTAGACTTTCTAAAATATGACGTATTTTCTCTTTTATCATCTTCTAAAAATTACCTGCAAGCTTTATTTTAGGAAGATAAGGGTTTATCATTCCGAAAATATTCATCCTCATCAACCTTTAATTATATGTGCTAATCACGGTAATTCTTTTATGGATGCCATTTTAATGGCTATCATTTTTAAAAGGAAAATACATTTTTTAGCTAGAGCCGACGCGTTTAATACCCCATTTAAAAATTGGTTCCTTTCTAAAATAAATATGATGCCTATTTACAGGATTAAAGATGGGAGAGAAGAAGTTAAAAATAACGATGCTATTTTTGATAAATGTCAAAAGATATTAGCAAATAATGGTGCTATTTTAATTTTTCCAGAAGGGAATTGTGTCGTAGAAAAGAGGTTGAGAACTTTTAAAACTGGTTTCGTTCATTTGGCTTTCGAAGGTAAAGTTAAAGATTTACTGGTTTTACCAGTTACCATCAATTATACAAATCCTTATGCTTTTTATTCGGAAGTAAGTTTTGAATTTGCAAAACCAATTGGGATTGAAGCCTTAAAAGGAGAAAAAAATTATGTATCATTTTCTAAATTATTATTAGAAAAAGTGAAGAATGAGATTGCAAAAAACATGATTATTATCCCTTCGAAAGAAGATGATTTATTTTTTGAACAACTACTCATCATTATCAGAAATAATGGTATTTCTGAATCAGAATTTATTAAAAAGCAAATAAAATATAGCGAATCAATTTGTCAAATTAAAGAAGATAATCTGTTAATATATAATGATTTAAAAATTAAAGCTGAATTATATTTCAAGCAGATCGAACAATATCATGTTTCTGATAAAATCATCAAACAAAAATCTGTTAAAGGTTATCTGTTCGCTTTTTACCCGATTTACCTTTTAGGGTATTTATTGAATTACAGTCCTTCGTGTATTATCAAAAATAAAATTGAAAAGTCAATAAAAGAATCACAGTTTTTAGGTGCTGTTAGAATGGTAGCTGGGATGTTTATCTATCTAATTTATGTTCCAATAATAATTGTTTTTTTAGCTTTTATTATCGGAAGTTATTTTTGGGCAATGGCTTTTATTTTACTAATTATCTTCTTTTACTATTTTACTTTTGAAAGTTATGAGCAATTAAAAGAAAGTTATCAGCTAGATTCTAATGATGAAATTTATGAAGGTTTGAGAAAAAAAAGAAGTGAAATAGTTGCTGCAATTAATCTTTTACTTTAGTTAATCCCAACATTTTAACCATCCAATCAGGTAAATTTCTATCAGGATTTCTATTTTTCATATTTAAATAAAGACCTAACTTTTTAATGATTGGAACTTTATGCGTTTCCACAAATTCTATTAAAGTTCCATCTGGATCCTCGATATAAGAAAAATGACCTGCCGCTTCGCCCATATCAAAACTATCTTCGCTATCTACAGTAAAATTGAATCCTGCTTTAGTGCATTCTTCTTTTAAGTATTTCATTCCAATAACATCAAAACAAACATGGATAAATCCAGAATCTCCCCAAAATCTATTTTTGTAAATTTTAATTCCTTGTTTATCAATCCGCTCAATTAACTCAATTTCAGTATTCCCTAAAAGTTTACTAAAACCCCCACTTTTAATTTCCGAATGCCTTAATAAAACTCTTCTCAGCTCAGTATTTCCTCCATCTAAGTTTTTTATATCTTCGAAAATATCTTTACGATCAAAAACAATTTCGTCGTAACCTAAAATATCTTTATAAAGTTTTAATGATTCATTGATGTTTGAAACGCCAATAGTTAATCCAGCAACGCCTCCAGTGAGTGCTTTGTCATTGCAAAACCAATTATTACTTTCTATAATTTCAAAAAGATTACCAAATGGATCCTGCAAATAAAAATGTAGTTTTCCATCTTCAGTGGAGATTAATTTACTTTTTAAATCGAGTTTTTCATATTCAAAAAACGTATACGTTTTTTGAATATCTCTACTTTTAATTTTTATGATTTGAATTCCTAAATCTCCAATTTTTATAGATTCACTAACGTTTGAAGGTATGCGATTTTTAAATTGCCAAAGCTCAAATCCCGCTCCACCTTGCATATTCATTGCTAAAATCGCATGTCGAAGATGAATTTCGTTTCCTGTATATTGTTTCATCAAGGTCGCTTCGGCCGTATCTTCAAATACTGGAACATTCATTCCAAAATATTTTCGATACCATTTCCACGATTCTTTAATGTCTTTGTATGCTATCCCAATTTGTTGTATCCCACAGATTTTTTTCTTCATATTAATATTTCAATGCTTTCTTTTCGTGGTTTAACATTTTTCTATAAAACTTCAGAATTTTATCATGATCTACATTTGTATAATACATCATAAAAGCAGCTAAATTCGCTATATTTACCTTTAAATAGCTATTGTAATCATATTTACGGGCTGATACGATGACGTTTTTAGGGATGATTTTAAATTTATTTTTTTTCCTCGCTCTTATAATAATGTCGTAATCTTCCATTACTTTATGTTCTTCACAATAGCCGTCTAATTCTTCAAATAATTCTCGAGTAATAAATAAAGATTGATCTCCGCCACGGCACATCAATCGGTCGAATCTCGTAAAATAGGCGTTCACTTTCAATATGGATTTATTAGAATCGAACTTAAATCGATAACAACCTACCGGATAACCTTCATTTATTGCTTCTTGAATATCCATTTCGAAAGTCAAAGGAGGAATTGTATCTGCATGAATAAAATAAAGAATATTACCTTTTGCATATCGGGCGGCAAAATTTAGTTGTTTTGCTCTGCCTTTTTCAGGAGATTTAATGATTTTAATATTTGATTTTAAGACTTCTTCCAAAGTTCCGTCAGTGCTTCCCCCGTCACTTACTAAAATTTCTATTTGATCGTGGCTTACTTTTTGTAAATGATTCAGCAATGCCGATATATGCTCAATTTCGTTGTATGTTGGTATGATGATACTGATAAACATGCTGCTGTAAGAATGGCTAAATTTAATAGACTAAACTAAAGTCATGATTTAATATTCAAAAACCAAACTACATTAAATTACGTCTTTAACCATAAATAAGATTTAAAAAAATATACATGAACACTCGTAAAATGAAAATTGTTATTCTCACAGGTATAATTATCGCAACCATAAGCAGTTGTGGAATTAAAAAGCCTTCACAAGTGAATCAAAATGTTCAAACTACTGAATACAATACCTGGTCAGAAAATTTATTAAAAGATTTAAAGGCAGGGAAAAGTGTTGAAGATATTCAAAAAAAATTAGCTCAAATTTCAGAAAATGATTTAGAAAATGGTTTGCCCTTAGACGAAAATAGAAAGGCTTTTTGGATAAATATATACAATGGATATATCATCGCTTTATTGAAAAAAGATAAATTGCAGTTTGACAATAGAGGAGCTTTTTTTGGTAAAAAACAAATTAATATTGCAGGTAATATGCTGAGTTTTGATGACATTGAAAACGGGATGATTCGTAAGTCGCAGTACAAATTTGGTTTAGGATATATAGGTAAAATTTTTCCACCTGCCTTTGAACGTCACTTAAGAGTGAAGCAAAGAGATTTCAGAATCCATTTTGCCATCAATTGTGGTGCAAAAAGCTGTCCGCCTGTCAGGATATTTTATTCCAAATCAGTAAATGATCAGTTACAAAATGCAGCTAAAGTTTATTTAAAAGATCATACAAAATATTCTAAAGAAAATAACTCTGTGGAGACCAGTACATTGATGAGTTGGTTTAGAGGAGATTTTGGAGGTAAATCAGGAACAAAAAAGATATTGAAAGACTTTAACCTAATTCCTGATGATAGCAATCCTAATGTGACATTTGGAAATTATGATTGGACCTTGGATATCAATAATTATGCTGAATAATTAATTTGTATTTCAAAGATATAAACGTATTTTTGCAGCTTATTAATAAATTATTAATCACTTTAATATTATTTACGTAATGTATTTAAGTACTGAAAAGAAGAAAGAAATCTTCAAACAACATGGAGAAGTAGAAACTAACACTGGTTCTACTGAAAGCCAAGTAGCATTATTCACTTACAGAATTGCTCATTTAACTGGTCATTTAAAAAAGAATAAGAAAGATTTTTCTACTCAATTATCCCTACAAAAATTGGTTGGTAAAAGAAGAGGTCTATTAGCTTATTTGTACAAAAAAGATATCAACAGGTACAGAGCCATTATCAAATCTTTAGGATTAAGAGATATTATTAAGTCAATATAATTATCTTGATAAGTTAATAAAAAAGCCTTTCTGAATTCAGAAAGGCTTTTTTTGGTATAAATATTTTTTTAAAATATACTTAAAAAGGAGGTTCATCATCCTCAGTATTATCCCAGTTTTTTGGTTTTAAGGTAATACTTTCGAATTGTGCAGATGGAGCTAAACTTGAAAAAGGATCGGCTGCTGAATCTTTTCCCCCCGCTGAATTAAATCCATCCTCCAAATCCACAAATTTAACATACTTGCCAATAAATCTTAACGGAACCGTACCAGTTTCACCATTTCTATGTTTTGCAATAATTACTTCCCCTATTCCAGCTGTTGGATTTCCATTTTCATCCTGATCTAGGCCATAATACTCTGGACGATAAAGGAATAATACCATATCAGCATCTTGCTCAATTGCTCCAGATTCACGTAAATCAGATAACATTGGTTTTTTGGAGCCACCAGGACGATTTTCCACTGCTCTACTTAACTGAGATAATGCAATCACAGGAACATTCAGCTCTTTAGCAACTTGCTTTAAGGCCCTTGAAATACTACTGATTTCTTGCTCGCGATTTCCACTACCTTTTCCGTCAGCTTTTCCTTGCATTAATTGTAAATAATCAATGATAATCATCTGAATATCGAATTGAGCCTTCAATCTTCTGCATTTGGCTCTAAATTCAAAAACATTTAAAGCAGGGGTATCATCAATGATTAGAGGAGCCTCGCTCAGTTTTCCAATTTTAGAGGTCATCTGATGCCATTCCCAATCCAATAACTGACCTTTTCTAATTTTTTCTTGTTCGATTTCTGATTCTCCAGAAATTAAACGATTGGTTAATTGAACGGAAGACATCTCTAAAGAGAAGAAAACAACTGGTTTCCCAAATTGTACTGCAGCATTTCTTGCACAACTTAATACAAATGCCGTTTTACCCATAGCAGGTCTGGCAGCTATGATCACTAAATCAGATTTTTGCCAGCCATTTGTCATACTATCTAAAGCAGTAAAACCTGATGGAACACCAGTTAATGTGTCTTCTTTACCACGTAAAGATTCTAGCATTTTTAACGATTCTTTTACGATATCATCAATCTTTCTAGAATCTCTTCTTAAGTTATTCTGAGCAATGTCAAAAAGATTCTTCTCCGCATAATCTAACAACTCGAAAACATCACTAGTATCTTCGTAAGATTGATTGATAATGTCTGTTGAGATTCTAATTAATTCACGCTGTATAAATTTCTGAGAAATAATTCTAGCGTGATATTCAATGTTTGCTGCCGAAGCAACGCGGTTGGTTAATTCGGTAATATAAAATGCGCCACCTACCATTTCTAAATCACCTTGTTGTCTTAACTGAGCAGTTACAGTTAGAATATCAACAGGAGAGGAGGCGGTAAACAGTGTTTGTATAGATTGGAAAATCTTTTGATGTGCGTCTTTATAAAATACTTCAGGCTTTAAGATATCAATTACAGCCGATAGTGCATCTTTTTCTAACATTAAGGCACCTAAAACAGCTTCTTCAAGGTCTAACGCTTGAGGAGGTAATTTGCCTAGACCAGAAACTAAATTAGTAAGTCGGCTTCTTTTATCTTTTGGTAAGGATGATTTACTGGAATCAGATTCTAAAGTCATATCACAAAAATATAGAAATTTTTAGCTCTATACACTAGAGTTATGAACAGCTTAGATAGTGTTATAAATACACAAATTCATTTTAGAAAGCTTTTTATGCTAATTTTCCACATAAGATGTTATTAACTTGTGAATAAAAAAATAAATCGGGCTTTAACGGCATTTAAATGGGATGTTAATAAAAAGATTTTATGTTCATAAAGTTTAGGTACTTGATTATTGATTACGTTTTCTTAAATAAGAAAAGCATTTTTGACTAAATTGCGTCTTATTATGGAAAGGAAATTTCAGCATCAAGAAAAAGAAGTAAATCAGATGATTTTTGGTATCAGAGCGGTAATTGAAGCAATTCGCTCTGGTAAAGACATAGAGTCTTTGTTTTTACAAAGAGGATTAAATGGGGGCCTATTTTCTGAATTGAAAACATTGCTTAGAGAATTTGATATTCCTTCTCAACAAGTACCTATTGAAAAGTTAAATAGAATAACAGCTAAAAATCATCAAGGAGTAGTTGCTTTTATTTCTCCAATTACCTATCAAAAAATTGAAGATATAATTCCGATGGTTTTTGAAAAAGGGGAGACCCCACTTATTTTAATTTTAGATGGTGTGACAGATGTTCGTAATTTTGGTGCAATTGCAAGAACCGCTGAATGCTGTGGTGTACATGCGATAGTGGTTCCAAAAAAAGGCTCGGCACAAGTAAATCCCGATGCAGTAAAAACTTCTGCTGGTGCTTTGTATAAAGTGCCAATTTGTAGGCATGATAGTCTTTTACAAGTGATGAGATTTTTAAAGGATTCGGGTCTACAGATAGTTTCCTGTACAGAAAAAACGGATGATTTAATTTATAAGCCTGACTATTCTGCACCAACCGCAATAATTATGGGTGCTGAAGATGAAGGAATTACTTTTGATTTGATTCGTAATTCTGATTATCTTACAAAAATTCCAATGGCTGGAGAAATTGCTTCATTAAACGTTTCTGTTTCGGCAGGAGTGATACTTTATGAAGCAGTTAGACAAAAATTAAACATGATGTAGCGGTTGGTAATATAATTAGCGTATAGATAATAAATTATTAAGTCATGAAAAAAAACACAATTTTATCATTGATCGCCTTTATAGTTATTTTAACTTCTTGCGGTAAAGAAAATGCAACTCCAACTAATGAATTGACAGGTAAATGGAAATTAACCTCATATTATTATAGTGCTGGAGGACCTATAACTTGGCAGAATGCATCTCCTGATTCTTTAAAGACTGTAGAATTTAATGATGATGGAAATTTAGGAGGTAATGTGTATAATAAATATTCAAAATACACATTGAAAGATTCGGTAATTATAACTTTTACTGGTGTTACAGGTGTTGCTGCTCAAAATTATTCTTATCAATTAAAGAATAATGAATTGATATTAAGTCCTGCTGGTCCAATTATGTGTATAGAGGGTTGTGGTTCAAAATATGTAAAAATACCTTAGTTCCCAACTAAATATATTGAGTACCGAATTTATGCTTAACATCTGCTACAACTTGTTTAACATGTTGTTCTTCACTTTTAGGGCAAATCATTAAAGTATTATTGGCCTCAACGACAATAAAATCGTGTAAACCATTTAGGATAACCAACTTATCTTTTGGCACATTCACCATACAATTGGATGAATTGTACATGACCACTTTTTCTGGATTGATAACGGCATTACCCACATAATCTTTATCAGCAAGGTCGTAAACTGATGCCCATGTACCTAAATCAGACCAGCCAAAATCAGCAGGCATCACATAAACATTTTCTGCTTTTTCCATAATTCCATAATCGATGGAAATATTTGTACAACGTTGAAAGGCTATCTGGATAAAATCTTTTTCAGCGTCTGAATTATAAGCCATTTGCCCTTCTCTAAAAATTTCGCTCATATCTGGTAAATATTTATCAAGAGCTTTAATTATAGCGTCTACAGACCAAATAAAAATTCCAGAGTTCCATAAGAAATCACCACTAGCTAAAAAAGATTGAGCAATTTCTAATGATGGTTTTTCAGTAAATGTTTTTACTTTAAATAAATTTTTGGCAATGGTAGTGTTTTCGTACTGGATGTAACCATATCCGGTATCAGGTCTTGATGGCTTGATTCCTAAAGTAATCAAGCAATCTTTCTCTTCGGAAATTTGAAGAGATTGATTAATAATATCGATAAAGTTTTCAGTATCTAATATTAAATGATCTGAGGGTGCAACAACAACCTTTGCTTTTGGATTGATTTTTTTTATTTTATAACAACCATAAGCTATACAAGGTGCTGTATTTCTCATGATAGGTTCGCCAATTATTTGATTGTTGGTGAGCTCGGGTAGTTGATCTTTAACCAAATCGAAATAATTCTCATTGGTTAAAATAAAAATATTTTCAACAGGTACTATTTTCTTAAATCTTTCAAAAGTATTTTGAATTAAACTTTTTCCAGTTCCTAATACGTCTAAAAATTGTTTAGGATAACTTGATCTACTTACAGGCCAAAACCTGCTTCCTATACCACCAGCCATTATTAAGACATAATTGTTTTGATTCATATCGTAAATTTAGATTATTCCTTCATTTATTAGATCGTGTAAATGTACAACTCCAAAAAATAAGTTGTCTTTAAGCACAATTAATTGTGTGATATTAAATTGTTTCATTAAACCCAAAGCATTAACAGCCATTTCATTATAATCGATTGTTTTAGGCGTATGATTCATAATGTCTATTGCCTTTAGATTTTCAAAAGATGCATATTTCTCCATCATCCTCCTTAGATCCCCATCTGTAATTACCCCTTTTAATTGATTCTCATCTGTAATAGCAACTACACCCAATCGCTTTTTGGTGATTTCCAAAATTGCATCTCTGATGTTAGCATCAGAATTAATCTGAGGCTTCTCATTTAAAATACATAAATCTACAACTTTTAAGTATAGTCGTTTTCCTAAAGCTCCTCCTGGATGAAATTTAGCGAAGTCTTCTTTAGAAAATGCTCTGCATTCTACTAAAGCAACTGCCAGAGCATCACCCATCACCAATTGAGCTGTTGTACTAGTTGTAGGTGCAAGATTATTAGGACAAGCCTCTACCTCAATGGTTGAATTGATAATAAAATCGGATTGTTGAGCTAGATAAGAATTAATATCTCCCACAATACATGCTAATAAATTTCCCCCTTGTTTTAAAAGAGGAATAAGAACTTTAATTTCAGCGGTATTTCCGCTTTTTGAAAGGCAAATAATCAAATCATCTTTTTGGATGATCCCTAAATCGCCATGAACAGCATCCGCTGCATGCATAAAAATTGATGGTGTACCAGTTGAATTAAAGGTAGCGACTAATTTCTGAGCTATGATAGCACTTTTACCCACTCCGGTTACGATAACTCGCCCTTTTAAGGTTAAAATTTTTTGTACAAGATCACTAAAGTCTTTATTTAATTGTTTTGAAAGTTGGTTTATTGCGTCAGTTTCTATTTGAATAGTTTGTTGAGCAAATTCCAAAATTTCCTTAGATGATTTCAAATTGTAAAAGTTTATAATTAAAATACTATTATTTCACAAAAATATGTTATTTTGATGTTTAAAATCAGTATGGGCTGATCTTTCGATAATAAAAATGCAGATTAAAAAATCTTTAGTAGATAATTTACAAACTTTCTTTGGCTTTGATAACTTCAAAGGCGACCAAGAAGCCATCATTAACAGCATCTTAGAGAAAAATGATACGTTCGTGATCATGCCTACGGGTGGAGGTAAATCTATTTGTTACCAATTGCCAGCTCTCATGAGTGAGGGTACCGCATTAGTGATTTCTCCACTAATTGCTTTAATGAAAAATCAAGTTGATCAATTAAGAGCTTTTGGCGGTAGAGATAGTATTGCTCATTTCTTAAATTCTTCTTTGAATAAAGCAGAAATTGCTAAAGTAAAAGAAGATGTGATAGCAGGAGAGACCAAACTATTATATGTAGCGCCAGAATCATTAACCAAACAAGAAAATATCGACTTTTTAAAATTGATAGGAGTTTCTTTCGTGGCTGTTGATGAAGCGCATTGTATCTCTGAATGGGGTCATGATTTTAGACCAGAATACCGTAAAATTAGACAAGTTATTAATAATATTAGGGAAGATATTTCTGTTATTGCTTTAACCGCTACGGCAACTCCAAAAGTTCAATATGATATCCAGAAGAACTTGCAAATGACAAATGCGAATCTTTTTAAATCTTCTTTTAACCGTCCGAATTTATTTTATGATGTACGTCCAAAGCGTGATGTAATTAAGGAAATCGTCAAGTACGTTAAAAATAATATGGGTAAATCCGGTATTGTTTATTGTTTGAGTAGAAAAAAGGTAGAGGAAGTTTCCAACGCTTTAGAAATTAACGGAATAAAATCTTTGCCTTACCATGCTGGTTTAGATGCAAAAGTAAGAGCCGACACCCAAGATAAATTTTTGATGGAAGATGTGGATGTGATTGTAGCAACCATAGCTTTTGGGATGGGGATTGATAAACCCGATGTTCGTTACGTAATCCATCATGATATTCCTAAAAGTATGGAAGGTTATTACCAAGAAACTGGTAGAGCAGGGCGTGATGGTGGAGAAGGTATCTGTGTTGCGTTTTATTCAGAAAAAGATATTGACAAGCTGGCGAAATTTATGAAAGATAAGCCAGTTTCTGAACGTGAGATTGGTACGCAGATTTTAAAAGAAGTTATTGATTACTCCGAATCAGCAGTCTGTAGAAGAAAACAAATTTTACATTATTTTGGCGAAAACTTTAATGAAGTTGGCTGTAATAATATGTGTGATAATTGCCGAGCACAAAAACAATATTTTGATGCTGAGGAACCGCTATTAAAGGTATTGAGTTTGATAAAAGATTTTGGTGATAAATTTGATGATCATTATATCATTAATGTTTTATTAGGATTAGAAACTGCACAAATTCAATCCTACAAACATCAGAAAACCAAGTATTTCGCCTCTGGAAAAGATGATGGAATATTTCTTTGGAAATCCGTTTTGCGTCAAGCTTTGTTAGATAATTTTATTATAAAAGATGTAGATAATTTTGGTTTACTTCGATTGTCAAAATCAGGCGAAAAGTTTATTGAAAATCCTTATGCACTTCGTTTCATCATGAATAGAGAAATGGATATTGTAAGTGTAGATGACGAAGAAGGTGCTCAACAAGGGACAGGAGCTGTTGATGCACAGCTTTTGCAAATGCTGAAAGATTTACGTAAGAAAATTGCAAAGCAAAAAAGTCTGCCGCCATTTGTGATTTTTCAGGATCCTTCCTTAGAAGAAATGTGTACGCATTATCCAATTTCTATGGATGAGTTAAAGAACATCTCGGGAGTTGGTCATGGAAAAGCACTGAAATTCGGTGCGGTATTTATTGAGTTAATCAAAAAATATGTGGAAGATAACGATATCGATCGTCCGATAGATTTTGTTGTAAAAACGACTGCTAATAAATCAGCATTGAAAGTCTCTATCATTCAAAATATAGACAGACATATATCTTTGGAAGACATAGCAGCTTCGAAAGGTATTTCTTATGAAGATATTTTAAAAGAAGTAGAATCAATTGTTGGGTCGGGAACTAAATTAAATCTAGACTATTTCATTGATGAAGTAATAGATGAAGATCGTCAGGATGAAGTATTTGATTATTTCAGAACGGCTGACGTAGATTCTATAGATAAAGCTTTATTGGAATTAGGTACAGATGATTATAATCGTGAAGAAATTCAACTCATGAGAATCAAGTTCATGTCTGAGCTTGGAAACTAGGAAATAAATATTTAGAGTGGCGTTTTCCAGATAGTTATCGGGAGTATTAGACACAGGTCGGTATTCGCCCACATCGTTAACGCAAAAACAAAAAATTAAATGCTAAACATTCCAAAACTTAAAAATACAGATTCAAATAATTTCTTCTTGATGGCTGGACCTTGTGCTATTGAAGGAGAGGAAATTGCTATGCGAATTGCAGAAAAAATTGTTAAAATAGCTAATAAGCTAGCTATTCCATATATTTTTAAAGGATCATACCGTAAGGCAAATCGTTCCAGATTAGATTCATTTCAAGGGATAGGTGACGAAAAAGCATTAAAGATTTTAGAGAAAATAGGAAAGGAGTTCGACATTCCAACGGTAACTGATATTCACGAAAGTTCTGAAGCAGCAATGGCAGCTGCTTATGTTGATGTTTTACAAATTCCAGCATTTCTTTGTCGCCAAACAGATTTATTGATCGCTGCTGCAATTACAGGAAAAATAGTAAATGTGAAAAAAGGTCAATTTCTATCTGCCGGTTCGATGAAATTCGCAGTTGATAAAATTATCGAAAGCGGCAACCAAAATGTTTTATTAACGGATAGAGGAAATACTTTTGGTTATCAGGATTTAATAGTTGATTTCAGAGGAATTCCAGAAATGCAAGCTTTTAATGTCCCCGTAATTATGGATGTTACACACTCTTTACAACAGCCTAATCAAACTACAGGAGTAACGGGAGGAAAGCCTGCTTTAATCGAAACCATAGCGAAAGCGGCAATTGCCGTGGGTGCTGATGGATTATTTATCGAAACTCATCCTGATCCAGCAAATGCAAAATCTGATGGTGCAAATATGCTTCAAATAGATTTATTAGAAGGCTTAATGGAAAAGTTGATTAGAGTGAGGCAAGCAATTATCTAAGTTTAATCGACTTTAGTGATCAAGAACTCGGTTCTTCTATTATTTGCTCTTCCTTCAACAGTTTTATTATCTGACACTGGTTTAGTTTCGCCATAACCTTTGTAATTCAACCTGGTTTTGTCAATATCATGACTGGTTAAATATTGATATACTGCTTTTGCTCTATTTTGAGATAAAATTAAATTTGATTGATCGTTACCAATATCATCAGTATATCCACTAATTTCGATATGAATTTTAGGATTTACTTCCAAAAAATCAATAATTTTTTGAAGTTCTGATATTGATTCTTGTTTCAAATCAAACTTATTGCTGTCAAAGAATATATTCTTAAGAATCACTTTTTTACCAACAGCAATTTTCTGTAAGGGAGCTTCTAGAATGAAAGGTTTTCCAGGTTTATATTTATCTAATGAAAAATTCTCAGAAAAAAACAAATATCCTTCTCTTGAAGCATTTAAGCTATATTCATTCCCCTTAGGAATAGTGGCTAAGAAAGAACCATCGATCTCATCAGAATAGGATAAATGGATAGATTTACCAGTTTTTAAATCTCTAATATCAATTAAAGCTTGTAATTTAATCTTGCTGTCTTCATCATAAACAATCCCTTTTATATAATTAACCGCATTAGGTCTAATATTTTTTGGGAGGTCAAAAGAATAAATATCAAATCCACCGAAACCATTAAAGTTATCTGATGAAAAAAAAGCTTTTGTACCGTTCGCATTAATAGTTAGGCCACTTTCTTCACCATAAGTATTTATAGGGTAACCTAAATTCTCGGGTTTAGACCAAATACCAGTAGAGTCTAATCTCGAAATATATAAATCCTTATTTCCTAGACCCACCCATCCATTTGAAGAAAAATATAACGTTTTATTATCAGGATGAATAAAAGGGGATTGCTCATCAAAAGGGGTATTAATATTTGGACCTAGGTTTTCAGGCATTTGCCATTTGCCATCATCACCAATTGTACTTTTCCAAATATCATAACTACCAAATCCGCCATTTCTATCACTCACAAAATAAAGTGTTTTACCATCTGATGAAATAGAAGGTTGCGACTCCCATCCTTTTGTGTTGATAGGAAATCCTAGATTAACCGGCTTGCTCCATCCATTCCCCTCTTTTTTCGAGATATAAATATCGCATCTACCTAAACCATCTGGACGATTACATCCTGTAAAGAATAAAAATTGACCATCTGGAGAAATACATTGAGCTCCTTCATTGTAAGAAGGGGTATTAATATTAGCACTTAAATACTCTGCTTTTGACCATTCACCATTCACTTTGAAGCTTCTATAAAAATCTTCATTTCTATTGATTTGCCGCGTAAAAATAAGAGTACTCTCATCACTAGTTAATACAGCAAGATATTCCTGATCACTTGTGTTGATATTAGCACCCAAATTTTCAGGTTTAAATGGGACTGGATGTTTTATAGCCTCAATCGAAAACAGACAATCTTTAATGTATTTATCTGCCAATGCAATTTTTTCTGCTGATGGGTTCCCTTTTTCTTTAAAAAGACGATAATGCAATAACGAGCTTTGATAATCTCCCGTTTTCAATTCACACTCTGCGTAGTAATAATATCTTTCAGGAGCAAAAGTAGGATTTAGAGTATAGGCGTTTCTATAGGTTTCTTTTGCCTTTGGATAATCAAATGTAACCCTGTAGACATCTGCAAGGAGCATATAGGCCTCAATAAATTGGTCATCTTGCTTAATTGCTATATTTAACTCGGTTATCGCTTCTTTGAAGTTATTCAAATCCAAAAGATAACTTGCTCTCTCATAACTTTTAATAGCTGACCTGTTATTTGAGGTGTATTTTGATTGCGCAAAACCAATTTGAAACACTACTAACAAGAATAAAAGACAGAAGATAGACCTCATTAATTTAGATTAGTAAAACTAAAGCTATTAATTTTATGGGATATTTAAGAATTTATGAGTTTGTAAAGATATCTCCCATCTAGGATTATTCATTACATAATCAATGATCAAAGGTGTCATTTCTTTAGATTTTGACCATTCTGGTTGCAAGTAAAGTTTACAAGTTGGAGAAACCATTTCCGCATATTCTTCGGCCCATTTAAAATCACTTTTATTAAAAACAATTATCTTTAATTCATGAGCAAAAGGAGTAATATCTGGTCGTGGAGCCTTAAATTTTTTAGGAGAAAGACAAATCCAATCCCAATTACCCGAGAGTGGATAAGCTCCAGAAGTTTCTATGAAGGTAGCAATTCCTGCTCTTTTTAGTTCATTAGTAAGATAATCTAGGTTATAAATTAAAGGTTCACCACCTGTTACAACTACGGCTTTACTTGGGAATTTTGATGCGTTTGCAACAATTTCATCTGATTTAGTAAGTGGATGCAATTCCGCGTCCCAACTTTCTTTAACATCACACCAATGACAACCTACATCACAACCTCCAAGTCTGATGAAGTAAGCGGCTTTTCCTGTGTTAAAGCCTTCGCCCTGTATGGTATAAAATTCTTCCATTAAAGGAAGTAAGGTGCCGTCTTCTGGTATTAAATTTTTCATTTTCAAGATTGCAAAGATAAACCTATTTTGCATATCAATCTTTTTAACTCGTCATATTAGCGTATTTTATCATGAAGTGGTATAAAATTGAAGTTGAAACTTTAGAGAAGGAGCAATCCATTCAGAAAATAAAAGTAAACGGGAAGTTTATATGCTTTGTTAAAACTGAGGATCGTATTTTTGCATGCGCAGCTAAATGTCCTCATGCAGGTGCCGATATTTCTCAAGGTTGGATAGTTGAAGATTGTCAAATAGTTTGTCCGTTTCATCGTCATAAATATAATCTTGAAAATGGGAGAGGAGCTACCGGACAAGGAGATTATATACAAATTTACCAGGTGGAACTTCGAATTGATGGGACATATGTCCAATTGTCAGAAAATTGGTTTAAGAGTCTATTTAAAAAATAGTTTTTTCAAAAAAAATTACATATTTTCTTTATTCCCGACCATTTTAATTATTTTCTGCCTAAAGCAATCAATAACGTAGAATGGAAGAAGCAAAAACTGGATTAAGACAATCTTTTGGTTTGAAAATGGCCATTATTTTAGTTGTCAGTTCCATAATAGGTTCTGGTGTCTTTAAAAAGGTGGCGCCAATGTCCGAGCAATTACTGTCACCTTCTTTAGTGATGTTAGCATGGGTATTAGCAGGCGTCATCATTCTTTTTGGAGTATTGAGCATTGGAGAATTAGGAGCTATGTTTCCAGAATCCGGCGGAGCATTTTATTGGCTAGAGAAAGCTTACGGAAAAACAATCGCATTTCTGTATGGATGGTCGTGTTTCACGGTGATACAAACAGCAGCTATTGCATCTGTTGCTTATGTATTTGCTGGAGCCTTAGGGACATTTATAGATCTTCCACACCTCTCGCCTCATTTAGAAACATTTACCGTTTTTGGGATCATTCAACCTTTTGATAACATTGGTGCAAAAGTGATTACCAGTTTATTGTTGATTCTTTTAACTATAGTAAATATAAGAGGAGCGAAACAAGGTGGTTTAGTGAGTCAGATATTTACTTATACCATTGTTTTTTGTATTCTTGTCGTAGTTGCACTATCCTTAAGTAGCACAGTAGGAACATTTAGCAATCTGACGACTTCTTCTTCAACCTATCCTCCAGAATCTTTCACAACCACATTCGGCTTTATTAGTATCATGGTGGTTGCCATGCGAAGTGCATTTTGGGGTTATGAAGGTTGGATAGCATTAGGTTTTATTGGTGAAGAAATTGAAAATCCTAAGAAGAATTTACCAAAGGCAATGACTTTAGGAATAGTGGCTATTATCGTAATTTATCTATTAGCCAATTTCGCCTATTTATATGTAATGCCAATTGATGAATTAATCAATAGCCTAAAAGCAGATAAGAATTTGATTGCGGCAGTGGTAGTGGTAGATAAAATTTTTGGAAATGGTGGTGCTTTAGTGGTGAGCGGAATGATATTGATTTCAACATTTGGTTGTACAAATGCTACTATTTTACTTTCATCCAGAATATATTACGCCATGTCGAAAGACAAAATATTCTTTAAAGGTGCATCTAAAACTCATCCAAAAAATCAAACACCTGCAAATGCATTAATTTATCAGTGCATTTGGGGATGTATTCTAATTTTTAGTGGTTCTTTTGATTTATTAACTGATTTAGTCGTGATTGTAGGGTTTGTCTTCTATGCTTTAGTGGTAGGGGCGGTAATTATTTTAAGGTATAAAAACAAGGATGAAATTAGACCTATTAAAGCTTTTGGTTATCCTATAGTTCAAATTATATTTATACTTTTCTGTATTGTGCTTATTGCAGTATCGATAGAAGAATCACCTGAGAAATCTATTTTAGGATTATTTTTAATTTTCAATGGACTTCCATTTTATTATTATTGGAAGGCTAAAAACCAAATAATTTAAGAGTAAGATTTAATTGTAAAACTCTTTTCTAGCTGCTGATAAGGTATTTCTTAAAAGACTTACAATTGTCATCAAACCAACTCCGCCTGGCACAGGAGTGATAAAACTACATTTAAGGGCTACGTTTTCAAAATCAACATCACCGTATAGTTTGTATCCCGATTTCGTTTTGTCAGAAACTTAGCGATTCATACACACATCAATAACAACCGCACCAGCTTTTATCATATCGGCAGTCACAAAATTCTTTTTACCTATCGCTGCAATAATTATATCTGCTTTAAGCGTAATTTCTTTTAAATTTTGAGTTCTGCTATGTGTTAAAGTAACGGTACAATTTCCAGGATTTGAATTACGAGCCATCAAGATACTCATTGGGCTACCTACAATATTACTTCGACCAATTACAACGCAGTTTTTACCAACTGTT
>JACMOI010000074.1 GCA_014378105.1 Pseudopedobacter sp. | reverse complement strand
CATTTATATTCCAATATTATTTATATATCCCTTTTGGCAAATATTGTTATTTATAAGCATTACTTTATTTTTCACTGATTGGGCTGGTTACGCTGGGTTCCAACTTTATAAATCCATTGAAACTAACGTAACTGCAAATAATTTGTTGAGCGAATTAAAAAGAGTAGTTTATATTTTAGAAGAGTGGATTGGAGTCCAATGTAAAGTCGCTATTTTTGTTTATCCTATTAGTGCTACTGGTGGTTATTTTTTGGGCGGGGTAATTGGATCGGGAAAAACCGTTGGCCAGTTCATGAGTCGCCCCTTTGTAGTCTACGCTTTCATCATCACTATCATTATTCTAATGCCTATTTGTTATTACCTCTCAAAATGGATGTTCAACTACTCATTCGGAAAATCAATTAAACAAATGCAAAAATTAATAGATGAACTAACAGCGGTTGAAAAAAACACATCAATATGAAAGCAATCACCATTGTTTACTTAGGCATTTTATCTGGCTTTATCGTCATTACGCTAGTACTTATTTATCTAGAAGGTGTAACCGCAATAACACCGTTATTACTTTTCTTCTTGGTCATCCTTTTAATTATAGGTTTTCTATTGAGGAGTAAACCCTAAGTATAATTATTACTAATTTCGGGCATTCCCCTATAGATCGTGTCGTACGTTTTACTCCTCGCCCTGCAAAAAACGGTGCTGTGGGGTACCGCTGATTCATTAATATGAATAAAAAAAAGAGATTACGTAATTAGATTTACTTTTCTTACTGCTTTAATTAAATACAAATTTTGGGTAGAAATAATATTTAATATAAGGCGTATCTGTTAATTTCTAATTTACAAAGTGTCATTAAGTATTGTTACAATATCCATTTTACGATTCTAACAAAAAAAGGAAGTAGCGTCTTCCATTTCTCATGTTGGCTTAACAGACACAACCTGTCTTCATAGCTATTCAGACTATAAGAACCCATTATTTAACAGTAGCAGACACTTTTTGACTGGTATGAGCAGAAAAATAACCTAATGCCCCGTTGTCAAAATTAGAATCTGGATTTGCGGGAGAAGTGGGCGGACCTCCGTTACCTGCAATTTGCGAAATAGCGAAAAAATAACGGTAAATCAACTCATCAATACATTGAAAATCTAAAGTTATTTTATCTCCCGATTTTATTTCAGGATCAGAATTAAAAATGGTATTGGTTACATTGTTTCCATCATTAAACCGATCACTGTCTACATAATAAGCATTTCTAATCTCTCCGTTTATGTTTAAAACATAGTTATATTGATTAGCTATTTTAGCTGGATCCTTATAATGTACTTGGAGGTATTTTCTCTTATTGGTAAAAAAAGTCAATTCGGTTACTGATATTGAGTCTAATTTTACAGGTTGGGGCATAGTTGAATTTGCTGTATATATTTTACCGTTTATATTTACTTTAACAGTGTACTTTTTACCTGGCTTTCCTACAAATTGATTTGAATAATAATTACCTAAAAGATTAGCTTGTTCTGTAAAAGTATAGGTGCTTCCACCTTCTTCTGTTACACTAATTTTGGCCCCATTTATTGGAATTGCTGTATTATTATCATTAAAAGATTTAGTTTTAGTTACTTTAACAGTTTGTAAACCATTATTCACCACATTTGCTTCAATTACCACATTGGGATTTGCGTTATTCAGATTTATATCGATAATATCCTCACAAGAATTGAAGAGTGTCAAAACTCCTAAAAGAAGAAAAGATAAATAAGCTATTTTGTTTTTTTTCATCTTTTAAAATTTAAAGTTCCAGGTAACTGAAGGAATGATACCAAATAACGAGGTTTTTACAACTTGCGTTTTATTTGCATTATTAGGATCTTCTCTGAAATCAATAGAAAAAGCATTTTTACGATTGTAAACATTGTAAATCCCAAAAGACCAGCTCGATTGATATTTTTTTCCAGGTTTACCTTCTAAAGTTGCTGATAAATCTAAACGGTGATATGCTGGTGTACGATATCCGTTTTTTTCGGTGTAGTAAAAAACCGTAGAGCCTCCAAGTTGGTATTTCCCACTCGGAAAAGTGACCGCGGTACCTGTGCTGTAAACGAAAGTTGAAGAAAGGGTCCATCTTTTACTCGCTTTATAAATTCCTACTAATGAAAGATCATGTGTACGATCTTGCTTTGCATTGAACCAGTTCCCATTGTTTATCTGGTCAAATTGTCTTTCGGTTTTAGCTAAAGTATACCCAATCCAACCATTAAAATCACCAAATCTTTTTTTCAGGAATAACTCAATTCCATATGCTCTTCCATCGCCATATAATAAATCAGCTTCTACATTTTGATTCCCTCTTAAGTCGGTTCCATTTCGGTATTCAATTTGATTTTGCATCCGTTTATAATATACCTCTGCCGAAAACTCGTAAGTATCATCCTTGAAATTTGCAAAATATCCTGCCGAAACCTGATCGGCAATCTCTGGTTTGGTATTGTTGCTATTCATGATGTATAAATCTGTTGGAGAAGTTGAGGTAGAATTCGACATTAAATGTAAATTCTGCGTGTTTCTAGTGTAAGAAACTTTGATTGCTTTTGATTCACTCAATTGAAAACTCGCTGATAGTCGAGGCTCTAAATTTAAATAGCTTTTAACGGTTTGACCAGAAGAATAAGATGTAGAGTCGATGGTATTTCCTTGTTTATCATACCTTTTAAATGTCCCTGGACCTAAAAGTGTAAAAGAGCTTAACCTCACTCCATAAACTAAATTAATTTTATCACTTAAATGATATTCATCAGATACATATCCCGCTAATTCCAGTCCTTTTCTATTTTGAATGGTGGTTTGATTTACACTAGAATTGCCAGAAGAAGTTAATTTACCAGGAGCAATGGTATGATGGATAGCATTGATTCCATATCTCAATTGGTGTTTCAAACCTGCTGAATATTGATAATCTTGTTTAAGATTGATATCCCGAATAGAAGAGTTTACTTTAAAATTATTGTCTTTTAGTAAATTTTCTATCACATAGTTATAGTTACTATAAATTAGCGAAGTATTAGAAAATAACCTGCCAGATATAATGTGATTCCACCTTAAAGTACCTGTTGCATTGCCCCACTCGAATCCGAAGGAGTTATTTAAACCAAGTTTGTCTCGACCAAAATATCCCGATAGGTAAATGATATTTTTATCATCTAGTTGAAGATTAGCTTTGGCATTTAAATCGTAAAAATATAGGGTGTTATTTTTTAAAGCCGTATCTGGAGATAATGCTAAAAAGGCATCAGCATAAGTTCTTCTGCCGCTTATCATAAAAGAACTTTTATTTTTCTTAAAAGGTCCTTCAACTTTTAATCTGGATGATATCAATCCTAAACCTCCTTCTACGGTATATTCCTTTTTGTTTCCATCATTCATTTTGATGTCTAAAACAGAAGATAATCTACCTCCATATTGAGCAGGCATTCCCCCTTTGTAGACTGTCACATCTTTAATCGCATCAGAATTGAACGTGGAAAAAAATCCCAGGAGATGTGAAGCATTATAAACAGGCGCTTCATCTAGTAAAATTAAATTTTGATCCGTTGATCCACCACGGACGTAAAACCCTGAATTACCTTCACCTGCAGATTTAATTCCTGGCAATAGTTGTAGCGTCTTCAAAATATCTCGTTCGCCAAATAAAACAGGAATATTTTTCAAGTCCTTAACATCTAGTTTTTGAACACCCATTTGAGGATTTACCACATTGTCATTCTTTTTTTCTGAAGTAACCAACACTTCTGCTAATTCGTTTGCAGAATTTAAGTCCATATCCAACTGCATATCACTCTTTATGTCTATTTCTTTTTCAATTGTTTTATAGCCTACATAACTAAAAAATATTTGATAGTGTCCTTCTGGAATGCTTAAAGAATAAAAGCCGTAAGCATTTGAAATTGTAGCATTAGATGAAACGCCATTAACTTTCACAGAGCACCCAATTAATGTTTCGCCAGTCTGATTATCCCGAATTGTTCCACTTAAAATGATATTTTTTTGCGCAAATAGATGTGTAAATGTTACTATTAGAAAGAAAGTTGTGAAATAAAATTTTATGAATTTCAAAATATAAATTTTAGTTAAAGTTTAGCTTTTCATTAGAGTAAACATGGCGAAATTTATTACATGGTCATCAATTTTAATATAACCTTAACAATAAATTATATAACGTGATACTAATTTTACATTAAATAATCATTCGTGAAACATTAAATGCGATATTTAGTTTGTATAAAAAAATAAATTATGAAAACTCAAATTAAACTTCTTAGTAGCATTGTGCTACTCTTTATGTCAGTACAGTTATTCGCACAGAATGACAAGAGTAAAAGACCAAGTCCACCTGATAAAGTAAGCGAAACATTAAAATCAGGAGTGATGGTATCTGTAGATTATAGTCAGCCTTCTATTAAGGGAAGAACTATTGGAAAAGAAATTGCTCCTTATGGGCAAATTTGGAGAACTGGCGCAAATGAAGCCACCGTTTTTGAAATCAACAAAGATGTGAAAATTAATGGTCAAACGCTTCCTGCTGGCAAATACGGTTTATATAGTATTCCAGGAGAAAAAGATTGGGTATTTATCTTTAATAAAACTTGGAATCAATGGGGGACTAGTTATGCCAAAACTGATGACGCTTTGAGAGTTACCGTGAACACAGAAAAATCTTCGAAATTTATTGAAAAAATGACTTTTAAAATTGAGAAAGACGGAGAAGTAGAATTAATGTGGGGTAATGTTGAAGCTGAGTTTAAAGTGAAATAAATTAATTTAATAGAATAAAAGAATTGGTTCAAGACCACTTCTTTTATTCTTCTTTAGGTTTCTTCACCTTATCCTTTACAATAAAAAGTTCTTCTGGCAAATTCATCTTCTGCATCTTTCTTCCTTGTCTTTGCTCCAGCTTTTTGATGATATCCAATTCCAATTCTGTAGAAAAAGTTAAAGCCAGCTGGTCTTCCTGTGTATCATCTCTTAATAAAAGACGTTTGGTATAAACTATTTCATCTTCTGGAATATCGAAATGTACTATAGAGGGAAATTCACTCACAGTTAAATTTTCAGCATCCTCATTCACCACCACTAAAACTCTGGCTTTAGGCGATAGTTTAAAATCCTCCAATTCCCCAAAGTTTAAATCACTCAATCCTGCTGATTTAAAAACAGCAATCTCACCTTTAAAATCATGTGAAAGCTTCTTAAAAACTGTTTCGGCAGTAAATTTGGAGTTTACAAAAACAATCACTTTTTCAAAAACCTCTTTATCTGCCATTAGCATTTCTAGCAGATACAACTTCGTACTGAAGTTAGGAACCAAATATAATAACTGCTCAACGGTGTTCAATTCGTTATCTCCAAAATCCTCCACCTCAATAATGTTGGGTATCTCCATAAAAGTAGCGTACATTTTCTCCAGCCTATCATGCATTACTGATGAGCACACTAAAAACTGAGATTTTCGAACACTTCTTGCAAGTTCATTGGTTGGTAATGTCAAACCTTTTTTAATAATGATATCCGCATCATCCACCACAAAAAGCAAAATCTTATTTAAGTTTAAACCCAATTTCAAATAAGCTGCTCTAGCTCTTTCGGGTGTTGCCACAATAATGTCCACACCATCTGTTAGCTCTAAAACTTGTGTATCTATGCTTGCTCCGCCAGCAAATAAACCTAAAAAACGCAAATCACGATTACGATTTAAAGTGTGGAAATGATCTAATACTTCTTCGCCAGTTTCAATATCAGGTACGAGATATAAAACACGAGGGGCAATTTCTTCGGTGAATTGAATTTTATTGAGCGCTGCCAACACACAAGTGGTGGTTTTTCCGCAGCCATCCGGACCGATAGCTACTAAATCCTGTCCTCCGTTAATCCTTGGTAAAAGAATAGATTGTATCTCGGTTGGGCTCAAATACCCATTATTGGTCATTGCAGAGAGTAATTGCTTACTCAGTTTCAATTTATCTAAAGTTGCCATATAAGTTGCAAAACTACGTAAGTTTTAACTTGATACTTATAATTAATTAAAATTGACAAAAAATTATCTCTTATTTAAAATAAAATTTATTATTAAGTGTCTTTAGATATTATGTTTTACAAATAATTAATATGGTTGTCTGTCATTTACTAATAGCGTATTTATATAACATTGATTAGTAGTAAACCTTAAATTAATAGAGAATAAAGTTCAAAACTTAGATTCATTACTATCTTTGCCCTACCTTAAATCTAAAAGAATTAATATTTTGACATTAATATTCATTTAATTCATTTTAGTCATTTGCAAGATTATACCTATGAGTAACGCCAAAACATATCTATCTAAAATAGTTTACAATAAATTCTTTTGGCAACTTTTTCTAGCCGTTTTTATGTTGGCTATGGCCATATTCTTTATTAAACAAGAGCATATAGAGGTTTTAAAAATAAGAGAACAGTTAGATCAGAGTAATCCATTTTATATTTTGTTGGGTATCCTATTAACCGTTATCTATATTTTTGCCCAAGGGTTTATGTATATCTATAGCTTTAAAGCTCTTAATAAAGTTATTTCTTTAAGGCTTGCAGTGAATCTTTTTTTGAAGCGAAATCTAGTGAGTATTTTTTTGCCCGCTGGTGGATTTTCTTCTCTCGCTTTTTTCACAAAAGACATCGAATCTAAGGGAATCACAAAATCCCAAATACATTTAGCCTCAACTATATTTGGTTTCTGCGGAATTTTATCTGTGGTTTTGGTTGCTATTCCTGTTTTAGGAATAGCACTGCTTTTTACCCATTTAGGTACAGCAGAATTATTAGGATTTGCATTTCTTATTTTATTAACTGGATTTTTTATCTTTTTAATCTATTCTATATCAGTAAAAAGTAAAGCCTACCAATGGCTTACTAGATTTAAACCCTCCCTATCTACCATACTAGATGACATGGTAGATCAAAAAATAAATAGAGCGCAATTTTGGAAAACACTTTTAGTTTCTACAGTAATAGAATTTATTGGTATTGCACATTTGTATGTATGTATGCTGGCGTTAGGTTTTAATGCAAGTTTATCAGCCTCCATCATCGGTTATATTGTAATGGTGGTTTTACTAATAGCCTCTCCATTTCTTAGAGGACTTGGGGCTATAGAAATATCCTTAACCTTAGTTTTACAACAGTTTGGTTTTCCTATAATTGCGGCAGCTACAATCACATTATTGTTCAGGTTTTTTGAATTTTGGATTCCTCTTGTTGCTGGCTTGTTAAGTTTCCTAACTAAAAAAGACAACCTTGTCTTAAGAATTCTACCTGCTAGTATTATTTTGATTTTAGGTGTCGTAAATATCATCTCGGCTATTACTCCTGCTATTCCATCAAGATTAAGGTTAGTTAAAAATTTACTTCCAGAAGAGTTAATAACTACCAGCAACTCTTTGGTTTTAGTTTTTGGATTAGTACTCGTCATCATCAGTATATTCCTACTTCAAGGATCTAAAAGAGCATGGTATACAGCACTATCAATAACTGTATTTTCGTTAATTGGACACTTAATCAAAGCGGCAGATTATGAAGAAGCCATTTTAGCCTTTATTGCCGCATCGTCGTTGCTTTACACTAAAAACTCTTATAAATTAAAACCGCATCCTAAGCTCGTCTATTTTAATTATACAATTATTTTATCCGCAATAATGGCTTTATTAGCCTACGGCGTATTGGGTTTTTACTTTATAAATAAAAAACATTTTGGAATCGAATTTCATTTTATTGATGCACTTGAGGCTGTCCTTAAGCTTTTATTTTTAATAGACGATAAAGCCATTATCCCACTTACCAAATTTGGTTTAAGATTCGAACAATCAATATATATATCAGGAGCTGCAATTATCTTGTTTGTTATCTACAACTTTTTGAGACCCTATTTCACCAAACCTTATAATTCTGAGGAAGAATTTGAAATAGCTAAAAAACTAGTTCATGATCATGGTACTTCTGCACTAGATTATTTTAAGACTTATCCTGACAAATTTCTATTTTTTAATAATACTAAAACTGCATTCATCAGCTTTAAAGTGACGCGTCATTTTGCTGTGGTGTTAGAAGACCCTGTTGCTGCAAATGATGATGAAAAGCTAGAAATGATTCATTTATTTGAAGAATTTTGTCAGCAAAATGGATTTATTAGCACTTACTATAGAATCCCACAAAAATCTTTAGCGTTATATACATCTATAGGCAGAAAATCCATTCCAATTGGAGAAGAAGCTATTTTAAATTTAGATGAATTTAAGTTAGAAGGTGGAAAAATGAAAACTACCAGAAGTGCCATAAGCCGATTAACCGCAGAAGGTTACGAACTTAAGGTTTATACAGCACCCATTAAAGAAGGCTTATTACAAAAGTTAGAAATCGTATCAAATACTTGGATAAAAGAACTTGGAGAAAAAGAAGTGGCTTTTACGCAAGGAATATTTGATAAAAGTATTTTGAAAACACAAACTATCTTAACGATTGAAGATCAGGAAGAAAAAGTTTATGCATTTCTAAATATTATACCTGATTATGCAGCAGGCGAAGCTACTTATGATCTAATAAGAAAAATTAAGGATGGCCCAAATGGAGTGTTAGACATGTTATTAGCGAAAACTTTCCTTTATTTAAAAGAAGAAGGTTTTAAATCCATCAACATGGGATTGGCTCCAATGTCTGGTATGGAGAATGTAAATTTTACCCAAAAAACCATAAAATATGCTTATGAGAATTTAAAAGTATTTGGACAGTTTAAAGGATTAAGGAAATACAAAGAGAAATTTTACCCAAATTGGGAAAAGAAGTATTTAATTTATAGCCATAATTACCACCTTCTGCAGGTTCCTGCTGCTTTAAAAAGAGTATCTAAAGGAAGTTGAAAGCAAAATTGAAAGTAAAAATTATAGTCCTTTGATAATTGCTTTTGAAACCACTAAAATATCATCATTAAAGTGATGATTGCCCGGCAAAATTATTTTATGTACGAATTCCGTTTCTTTTAAACCCAGCTTAAAATCATTATCATCACTGGCTCCAAAAATACAGCTAACTGGTATTTTTAATTTCATTAACTCAGGATATACCTTGTATTTTTCTGAATTAGATGGACCTCCGCTACTTAACATTCCCATTAATTTCACTTCAAAACCTGTAGAATAACCTGGCGATAGCAGAACCATTGCATCCAATTTATCTGAAAGCTTTTTGGATAAATTTGCGGGTAAAAAAGAACAGACATCGGCACCAAAAGAATAACCTACGATGATGAATGACTCTTTATTCCATTCTTTTAAATATTGATCTAAAATTGTTTGAACATCTTTCCCAAATTGTAAGGGAGTTTTCTTGTCCCAAAAATATTTTTTTGAGTCAAAAGCAATAAATGGATATCCGTTTCTTGCTAATTCATTTGTTAATTGCGTAGAAAAACTATTCCAGCCACCATCTCCAGTAATAAATAGTATGATTGGCTTATTCGTGTTTTTAGATTGCACATGAATTGGATAGGCAGAAATATCAAATTTTGTTTGAGCGTTGGCTTTATTTGATAGACTAAGCGTAATTGAATAGATAAAAATGGTAATAAAAAATTTCATGATGGCTCTAGAATTTTACTCTTATGCTTTAGTTTTTTTAAATATTAAAGCATTAAATAGTATACAAACGTTTTAATACTAGATGCAATATGTTTTCTGCCTTTTAATTTCAAAATCAGAATATCTGCAGCTTTTACAACTAAATAAGAGATCCCTTTCAATATATAAATTGAAATTTTATTTTTTTGGTACTCTCTTAAATTTAAAACTGTTGATGATGGTTTGATAAGAAGATTCTTTGTAATGATGATCTCCAGGAAGCAACTCCACAAAAAAGTTACTCCGTTTAATTTCAATTAAAGGTTTAGTAGATTCATCTTCTCCATAAAAACAATAAGTTGGAATCTGTATTTTTCCTACTTCTTGAAAAACTTTAAATTCACGCTTATCACCTCCAATATTTAATAAATCTGAGGTGTGTACTACAAAATCTGTGGAAGCAAAAGGAGATAAAAGTACTAAAGTGTGGACTTTATTTTTGAGATTTAAAGGCAATCGATTATAAATAAATGGGACAACATCGGCTCCAAATGAATAACCACATAAAATGACTCTTCTCGAATGGTATTCTTTTAGATAGATATTAATCAATGAGGCAATATCATGAGCTGTTTTCTCCGGCGTTTTCTTATCCCAAAAATAACTTCTTGAATTAAAACCTACAGAATTATAACCATTATTTGCAAAAGCTATGGCTAATTTGTCGTTAAAATCTAACCAACCACCGTCGCCAGAAAACAGAAAAACTAAGGGTTTTTTAGTTTGTATTTTAGAGGGATAAGTGATGACTGGCAAATCAAAATCAGTCCTTTTTATACCACCATTTTTAGAAAATACATTTTTTGATAAAATGCTACAACTATTTAAAAAAAATAGAAATAAAGAAGAAATAACCATTAAATAAATGGATTTTAAATTTCTTTTATTACTACTTAGAAACTGGTACATCTTAATTTCATGGATGTTGTAATCCTTAAATGTATTAATTAGTAACTATATTTTAATATGATTTTTGAAACAGATAAATCAGAATTATTTTTTCAAGTCCTGATTAATTAATATGACTTAATTTGATCTTTTAAAAAATTATTTGCTGCAAAATTAACTATTATTTTCCCATCAGCTTTGCCACGTACTTACCTATGATATCAAACTCGAGATTAACCTTATCTCCAACTTGTACGTTTTGTAAATTCGTATGTTCATAGGTGAATGGAATGATGGCTACAGAAAAAGTATCAATACCAGAATTTACCACCGTTAAACTGATTCCGTTTACACAAACTGAACCTTTCTCTACCGTAATATTTCCTTTATTGGCATCATATTGAAAAGTATAAATCCAGCTTCCATCAGCTTCATTTAGGTGATTACAAATTGCCGTTTGATCTACATGACCTTGAACTATATGTCCGTCTAAACGTCCATTCATTTGCATACAGCGCTCCAAATTTACTAAATCCCCTACCTTTAAATCTCCGATGTTTGATTTTTGTAAAGTCTCGTCAATCGCTGTTACTGTATGTTCATCATCTGCTAATTTTACCACCGTTAAACAAACGCCATTATGTGCTACTGATTGATCAATCTTTAGTTCATGAGAGATTGCAGACTTAACAGTAATGTGAAGATTTCCCTGCTCTTTTTCTAGTTGGGTTACCGTACCCAACGTTTCTATAATTCCTGTAAACAAAATGCTAGATTTTACTGATATGATTTTCTATTCTTCTTCCATGATGAAGATGTTTGTTGAACCTGTTGCGTAGGATTTTTGTTTGCTTTTTGTTGCATTAAAATGGTTCCTAAAATGGCTGCAATTTTTGCTTCATCCTCACTTTGTGTATCGAGCATTTCGGGCTTAAAATATTTTCCTACAAAATGTGTGTCAAAATTTCCAGAGGTAAAAGCTTCATGCTGCATCACAAACTTACCAAAAGCTAAAGTGGTTTCTATTCCAGTGATTTCATATTCATCTATCGCTCTAATCATTCTTTCTATGGCCTCTTTCCTATCTTTTCCAAAAGTGACAAGTTTGGCAATCATCGGATCATAATAAATCGGAATTTCCATTCCTTGCTCAAAGCCATCATCTACACGTACACCGTTGCCTTTTGGCGTAATATAAGTTTGTAGGGTGCCAATATCTGGCAAGAAATTATTCTTTGGATCTTCGGCATAGACTCTCAATTCTAAGGCATGTCCGTTTATTTTTAAATCTCCCTGCTTAAAGCTGATGGCTTCACCTCTGGCGATTTTAATTTGCTCTTTAACCAAATCAATCCCTGTAATTAATTCAGAAACTGGATGCTCTACTTGCAAACGAGTATTCATTTCTAAGAAGAAAAAATCCAGATTTTCATCAAGTATAAACTCTACAGTTCCAGCGCCAGTATAATTTACAGAACGAGCTACATCTACCGCACATTTTCCCATTTGAGCTCTGATCTCTTCCGTTAAAACTGATGATGGGGCTTCTTCAATCACTTTTTGGTGACGACGTTGAACCGAACATTCTCTTTCGAAGAGATGAACAATATTTCCATGTGTATCTCCCAAAACCTGAATTTCGATGTGACGAGGTGAAGTAACATATCTTTCGATAAAAACGGCTCCATCGCCAAAGGCAGAAACAGCTTCTGAAACAGCTAATTGCATTTGTTCCTCAAAGTCATCCGCTTTCTCTACAATCCTCATTCCCTTTCCTCCTCCACCAGCGGCTGCTTTGATCAAAATTGGGAAACCCACTTCTATAGCTCTTAGCTTTGCATCCTCTACATCGGTAATGGCTTCTTCTGTACCGGGAACCATTGGAATATGATACTTTAAAGCCGCAGCTTTAGCAGATAATTTATTTCCCATAATTTCCATTGCTTCCGGTGAGGGACCAATTAAAATTAATCCGGAAGCTTTCACTCTTCGGGCAAAATCGGCATTTTCAGAAAGAAAACCATAACCTGGATGTATACCTTGTGCACCAGTTTGTTTACAAGCATCAATGATTTTATCAATTACTAAATAAGATTGATTAGAAGGTGCAGGACCAATACAAATGGCTTCATCAGCGTAGCGAACATGTAAAGCCTCTCTATCAGCCTCAGAAAAAACTGCTACTGTTTTGATACCCATTTCTCGAGCACTACGCATCACTCGCAATGCAATTTCTCCCCTGTTGGCAATTAAAATCTTATTCATCTTTACAAATGTAAAAGTTTAAACGATTTGAGAAAGTTGAAAACAAAAATTAACTTATAAAAGTTCAATTTTTTTAAGTTAATTTTCGACGTAGACAATTATTGATAAATTACGAAGTCATGTGTATGATTTACACGATAAATACAATATCTGATGGAAAATTTTAATAACGAACCTAAGAGAAGAATGGATGAGATTTATAAAATCACATCTATTTTAATTAAAAATGAAGAGGGTGCGTTATCTGAAATTTTAAATGTAGCATGCTCAGTACTAGAAGCTGAAACAGGTATTATTTGCAACATTATAGATGACAAATACAGGGTTTTAGATTATTTTTCTACCGTCGGGAGTCCATCTCTTAAAGGAGAAATTCTTAATTTATCTAATACTTTTTGCGAATTTACAATTCAGGAAAACAAAGTTTTATCCGTTGATGATATCAGGAATTCTAACATCCATAAAAACCATCCATCTTGCACAGATTTTGGTCTCGGTTCTTATATCGGAATACCAATCTCTTTTAACGAAAGTGAAATTGGAACCTTAAATTTTTCTTCAGTAAGACCAAAAGAAAAGCCTTATACCCAAACTGACAGAGATTTTGTGCAATATCTTGGCCAATGGGTAAGTAATTATTTTGACCGACTTTACTTTAAGAAATCTATACAAGACAAAAACGAATTATTAGAAGAACTGAATAAAGAAACAATTACAAAAAATAAAGAATTGCAAGTCATCATGAACGAAAAGAATCAGCTGATGCAGATTCTTGTACATGACTTAAAATCACCTTTAAGTAATATTCAAATGCTTTCTTACCTTTTCCAAGAGTTTTCTACGGATTCGGAAACAGAAGAGCTGGTTGGTATTTTTAACAAAAGCCTAAAAGATGTATTCCATTTAATTGATCAGATGGAAACACTTAATAGTGTGGAAAATTTTGAATTGAGCAATTTTATTGAGCAATTTAATTTGGAATCTTTTATAGATGAAAACATCAAAAATTTCCAAAATACTGCCGATTCAAAATCAATAAAATTAAATTTTAGACTAAAAGGTAACAATTTCAATATTGCATCTGATCAAAACTTTTTGAAACGTATTTTTAATAACCTATTATCAAATGCCTTAAAGTTTTCTCCTTTTGAAAAAAGTATTCATATCAATTTAGTTGAAACGGATGATGGATTTAAGATAGCCATAACAGACGAAGGACCTGGTATTAGTGAAGAAGATAAAGTGAAATTATTCAATAAGTTTAGTTCCTTAAAAAATAAACCTACCAATAATGAAAGTTCATCTGGCTTGGGTCTGTTCATCGTAAAAGAATTAGCAAAACACCTCAATGCTAAAATTGAAGTTGAAAGTTCTTTAGGCTCAGGAAGCACATTTAGTGTTTTTTTACCTAAAATCTTGACTAATAAAACTTAAGCTAACTTTTTTAAGATCTCCATGGTCTGTTGAGTTTGATCTGCCGTTACGTTCAAATGAGTTACAAAACGAATCATTTGTTTTCCAAACGTTCCACATAAAATACCTTTATGCTTCAACTCTTCTACTAAATGATCAGCATTCTTATGCTCATTGAGCTCGAAGATAATGATGTTGGTATCAACAGGCATCAAACCTTTAACAAATGGCAAATTCTTAATTGAGCCGGCTATTTGTTGCGCATGCAAGTGATCTTCCTTTAATCTTTCTATATGATGATCCAAAGCATATATGCCAGCAGCAGCTAAAAATCCAGCTTGGCGCATTCCACCTCCCATTACCTTTCTCACTCTTCTGGCATATTTAATGGTTTCTTTACTCGCCAATAAAACTGAACCAACTGGCGCACCTAAACCCTTTGATAAGCATACTGAAATACCATCAAAATATTGTCCATATTCTTTTGCCGAATCGCCACTAGCTGCCAAAGCATTAAAAATTCTTGCTCCATCTAAGTGAAGTTTTAATCCTTTTAATCTACATAAATGATAAATGGGTTCAATTTGATCTAAAGTATAAAAACTACCGCCGCCTCTATTTACTGTATTTTCTAAAACTACCAAGCTAGAGTGTGGATGATGCACATTACCAATGGGATTAATTTCTGTTTCTATCATTTCGGCAGTAATACGTCCTCTATCTCCATTTAACAACCTTACTGATGCTGCAGAATTAAACATGATTCCACCACCTTCATACCGGTAAACATGTGCAGTTTGATCAGTGATCACCTCGTCTAAAGGTTGTGTAAAACATTTGATTGCGATCTGATTGGTCATGGTACCAGACGGACAAAACATGCCTGCTTCCATTCCAAATAAGTCCGCTATCTTTTTTTCTAAGGCATTCACAGTTTCATCTTCGCCAAAAACATCATCTCCAACTTTTGCAGTAAACATGGCTGCCAACATTCCTTCGGTTGGCTTAGTTACGGTATCACTTCTAAAATCAATCATTTAAAAATCATTTATAGCGCAAATTCAAAAAATTTCCCCGCTAAACAAAATGCATCATCAAAATTTTACGAAGCTATCGTATCTTTGAAGATGTCTTTCAAACAAGTTCCTGTAACGATCATCACCGGCTTTTTAGGTGCTGGCAAAACCACACTTTTGAATCATATCATTAAAGAAAACCGAGACAAAAAATTCGCGATTATTGAAAATGAATTTGGTGCCATCAATATTGATAGTGAATTAGTAATTACCGCTGATGATCAAATTTTCGAACTATCAAATGGTTGTATTTGCTGTTCCTTAAACGGAGATTTATTTGAGGTTTTAAATAAACTGGTTACTGGAAAATTTGATTACGACCATTTAATTATCGAGACTACTGGTATTGCAGATCCATCAGCTGTTGCAGCCTCCTTCTTAACTGATTATAATGTGCAAACTGCTTTTAAACTAGATGGTACAGTTTGTTTGGTGGATAGTAAAAATGTGTTAAGTGTTTTGGGTGTGGATGAAGAAGCTTCGAAACAAATATCTTTTGCTGATTATATTATTTTTAATAAATGCGATGAAATATCCGATGATATAATGGAAAATATTAAATTAAAAATAAAAGGTCTTAATCCCTTTGCTGATAATTATTTTACCAATTATGGCGAGGTAGATAGTTCGAAAATACTTTCTCTTCATGCTTATCAAAAAGAAAAAACTCAATTTAAGTTAGGTTTTAATACGAATCAGAATGTTTTTGGTATCAACCAAGAGACTAAACATCAAGACCTAGTTTCCCAAAGCTTTATTTTTGAACAAAGCTTTGATTTATTAAAAATCAGACATTACCTCACTGTCATGCTATTTATTCAGGGAGCTTTTTTTTATCGTATCAAAGGCATTTTAAATATCGAAGGATTACAAAGAAAACTGATTATTCAATCTGTAAAAGACGCTCCAATTTTTACGGATGGCGATGACTGGCAAGTTGATGAAAAAAGAGAAACCAGAATTGTATTTATTGGCAAAAACCTCAAAAGAGAAATTCTTGAAAAAGGCATGAAGCAATGCGTTTTTAAAATCTAAAGCAATTATTGCCTCCTTAGCCAATCAATAAAACTCGGAAATTCCCGATGCCAAAACCATTCGCTATGTTTTCCATCTTCTTTAATCACCAATTTCATATCTCTTTGGGAAATTCCTGCTTTTAATAACAGTCGATACATCTTTTCCATATCATTAGCCATATCCTCACTTTCATGCGCTCCGGCAACAAAATAGATTCTTGAATTTTTCAATTTCTGTTGATCAATGAAATCATATATTCTTGGAGCAATCCAAAAGGATGGAGAGAAAACTCCTGCATTTCCAAATACTTTAGGATATTTTGCAATTGCATACATCGCAATTAATCCTCCCATCGAGCTACCTGCAATCGTGGTATACTTTACTTCAGTTAATGTTCTATATTTTTTATCAATATAGGGCTTTAAAGTATTTGCTATAAAATCGATATAGTCATCTCCTGTTCCTTTCCCAAATTTAGAATCAAATGGATTATACTCCGTTAACCTATTTGCACCGTTATGTTCTACTCCTAACACAATACATTCACCTTTTTTAGTTTTTGAAAGACTATCCAATAACTCATCTACGCCCCATTCACCATAGCTAGAGGTTTTGGTATCAAATAAATTTTGTCCGTCTTGCATATAAATAACCGGATATCTTTTATTTGATTTTTCATATGAAGGAGGTAAATAAATCCAAACGTTTCTATCTAATGCTAAATAGGACATGTGAGCCGTCGATTTTAAACGACTTACATTTACAGAACACGTACTTTTGATAGACTCATTTGAAGTAAAATCCTTAAAATTTGCCACCAGAAGATGAATACTTGTGTCTTTTGAGATGTTAATTGTTCGATTAGAAATTGATTTCCCATCTTTATCACATTCAACATTGTTCCAATCTCCTTTTGTAAGTTTGAATTCATGCTGTCCCTTTGGAATAGATACCTCTAGATTCCAAATTCCACCTGCTTGATTTTTAAACTGATAACGGAGGTCATTAGGTTTCCAATTGTTAAAATCTCCAGCTAGATAAAGCAATGAATCATTCGAATTTAAGTTTTCTGGTACTCTAAAATCAATCCGCATTTTATAGAGATTTTGCGCAGAAATTTGAAAAACCTGAAAAAACAAAAGCCAAAAAATTAGATTTTTCCCCATAATTGGATGCTAATTTATAACTTTTACGGAAACGATTACGAAAACCTTTGCGTAAATAGAAAATTATTATCATTTATCATCTAAGTGTAATAAATACACTGAAATGATTTATTAAAATATTTAAGCATCTATTATACAGTTAATTAATTTTAAAAATAGATTATTATTTCATAAATAATAGTGCATTAAATTTTTTCATATTTTCTTTTAAATTAAATAAACAAACTTTATAAAAAATAATATAAAAAATTATGCTATAAATTTTGAAATAGAAAGGTAACTCGTAATTTTACATCAGGATAAACAATCAATTATACCCAACCAATTTTCTTAAACAAATAAAAAAATTACATGAAAAAGAGCTACTTAAAAAAGCTAAGCTTTCTTTTTGTTTTAACGCTAATAAGTATCAGCGTATTTGCACAAAATGGAAGTATCAGCGGAAAAGTTGTTGATGAAAGTAACCTACCCTTACCCGGAGCAGCGGTATTTGTAGAAGGTACGCAAACATCAACACAAACCGACATTAACGGTAATTATCTTTTAACTGGAGTAAGTTACGGAAACGTTTCGGTAACTGTTAAATTTATTGGTTATGATAATTTTACTAAGACAGTTAAACTAAGTACAGACCAAAGTACTCTAGATTTCAAATTATTACCTTCTTCGAAAAGTTTGAATGAAGTTGTAGTCATTGGTTATGGTTCAGTTAAAAAATCAGATTTGACAGGTGCAGTTACCAATGTCACTTCAAAAGATTTCCAACAAGGGCAAATTACTACGCCAGAACAGTTAATTACTGGTAAAGTTGCTGGGGTTCGTATTACTTCAAACAGTGGCGCTCCTGGTTCAGGAAGTACCATTCGTATTAGGGGCGGTTCTTCTCTAAATGCTTCTAACGATCCTTTGATTGTTATTGATGGAATTCCTGTTGATGGTGGTGGAATTGCAGGATCTGCTAATGCATTAGCCTTAATTAATCCAAATGACATTGAATCTTTCACTATTCTAAAGGATGCATCTGCAACTGCTATTTACGGATCAAGAGGTGCAAATGGTGTAATTATCATTACTACTAAAAAAGGACAAACCGGTAAGCCTCAAATTGTTTTTGGGACCCAATACTCTTTTGGTTCTATTGCTAAAAAAGCTGATAATTTTAGTGCGCAAGATTTTAAAGATTTCGTAAAAAATAGCACAAGTATTTATGCTACTCCTGCTTTAAAGGCTAAAATTGGAGCTGCCTCAACAGATTGGCAAAATGAAATTTTCCAAAACGCAAGTACAAACGACAACAATTTAAGTATTAGTGGTTCGCTTAAGAATCTTCCTTATCGCCTATCTTTAGGTTATTTAAACCAAGATGGTATTTTAAAAACTGATAAATTAAGTCGTACCTCCTTAAGTTTAAATTTAAGTCCAAAATTTTTCGATAACAGTTTAAAAGTGACTTTAAGCACACAAGGTAGCATGACCAATTCTAATTTTGCAGACCAAAGTGCTATTGGCACTGCTGTAAGATTTGATCCTACACAAACAATTTTATCTGGAAATAGTAATTATGGCGGCTATTTTCAATTCTTAAGTGGAAGTCCCATAAATGCAACAACTGGTGTCACTGGCTTAAATTCTTTAGCCCCACGTAATCCTGCAGCATTATTAGATCAGAGAACAAATAACGGCAAATCTTTAAGAAGTCTTGGCAGTTTGCAATTAGATTATACCCTACCGTTCTTAAAAGATTTAAGAGCTAATCTAAACTTAGGCTATGATGTTGCAAAAGGAACTGGAACAAATGTTACCTCTCCTGATGCGGCAACTTCTTTCCTTCGTTTCCCAGATGCTGGTGGTGTATATCGTAGTGGTGTGAACAACCAATACGAACAGCATAAGACAAATACTGTTTTTGATTTTTACTTAAACTATGTTAAAGATTTAAAATCAATAAAGAGTAATTTAAATGTTACTGCAGGAACATCTTATTTATCTTACGAGACTAAAAATACAAACTTTGCTGACTATAGTTTTTCAGGGGTTAAGAACCCTACTTCAACACCAAATTTCCCTTTTGATTTACAGCAAAACAGATTATCATCTTATTACGGGAGAGCAATTTTCACTGTAAATGATAAGTATATTTTCACTGGAACTGTTAGAGCTGATGCTTCGTCTCGTTTTGCACCAGAAAATCGTTGGGGTTATTTCCCTTCAGGAGCATTTGCGTGGAGAATTAGCAATGAAAGTTTTATGAAAAATGTAAAGGCTATTTCTGACTTAAAAATTCGTTTAGGTTATGGTGTAACTGGGCAACAAGATGGTATTGGAAACTATACTTACTATAATGGCTATAGTTTGGGTAATCATACCGCTCAATATGAAGTTGGAGGACAATACTATCAGGTATATCGTCCGAACGCTTACAATCCTAATTTAAAGTGGGAACAAACAGCTACTAGTAACCTAGGTTTAGATTTTGGCATCATCAATAACAGAATTACCGGTTCAGTAGATTTATACATTAAAAAGACTACTGATTTAATTAACGAAATTACACAATCTGCTGGCACCAACTTTACTAACCGATTTATTGCGAATGTGGGTAGTATGGAAAACCGTGGGGTTGAATTTTCTGTTAATGCTTTAGCTGTAGATAAAAAAGATTTTAAATTAAATCTTGCTTTTAATACCACTTTTAACAAAAACGAAATTACCAAATTAACCAACGTACAAGATCCTAATTATATTGGAGTGCAAATAGGTGGAATTTCGGGCGGAACCGGAAATACTATTCAAATTCACTCCACAGGATATCCAAGGGCATCTTATTATGTATATCAACAAGTTTATGATGCAAATGGAAAACCTGTGCAGGATGTATATGTGGATAGAAATGGTGATAATAAAATTACAAACGCCGATTTATATAGATACAAAAATCCTGATGCAAAGGTGCTTTTGGGTTTTAGCTCTAGTTTTAACTACAAAAAAGTCTTTGGAGGTTTTGTATTGAGAGGTAGCATTGGTAATTACATTTATAACAACGTTGCTAGTAGTACTGGTACACGAACTGCTATTTTTAACTCAACAACTGGTATTTTAAACAATGGCTCTCGTGATTTGTTAAATACAAACTTTGAAGGAACTGGCACAACCTTTTATTTGTCTGATTATTATGTTCAAAATGCTTCCTTCTTAAGAATGGATAATTTAAATGCAGGATATAATTTTGGTAGGGTAATTAAAGGCAAGGCCAATTTAAGTTTAAATGCAAGCGTACAAAACGTATTTGTGGTAACAAAATATAAAGGGATTGATCCTGAGATTGAAGGAGGCATAGATAATAATTTTTATCCAAGACCAAGGACTTTCAGTTTAGGTTTAAATCTTAACTTTTAATTTTTCAATTTTTAAGATATGAAAAAGTTTATTTCAAAAACATCAATTTTAGCGGCCTTGGCAATCACACTTGCCTCTTGCCAAAAGAACTTGGATTTGCAACCCAAAAATGATGTGACAGCAGAAGTGGTGTATAAAGACATCAATGGCTATAATCAATCTGTAGCAAAAATTTATGGAAGTTTTGCCCTAACAGGTAATTCAGGTCCGGCTGGATCTGGAGACGTGGTTGGTATAGATGAAGGAAGTACCGATTTTATACGTGTAATGTGGAAAGCACAAGAACTATCTACAGATGAAGCTGTAATCGCTTGGGGAGACCCAGGTATTCAGGATTTCCATAACATGAATTGGGATGGAAACAATATTTTTATGAAAGGTTTCTATTTCAAAGCAGAGTATCAAATCACCTTAATTAACGAGTTTATTCGTCAATCTACAGATGCTAAATTAGCAGCAAGAGGCATTACTGGTGCTGATGCAGATTTAGTAAAAAGCTACCGTACAGAAGTTCGTTTTTTAAGGGCATTTGATTACTGGGCATTAATGGATTTATATGGTAACCCTCCTGTGACTACTGAAGCAGATCTTATTGGTTCAGGTTTGCCGAAACAACTAGGTAGAGCCAAGTTATTTGAATTTATAGAAACCGAATTAAAAGCTATAGAAACGCAATTACCAGCAGTTAAAGATGCTGCACATTACGGTAGAGCTACGCAAGGCGCTGTGCAGGCTCTATTAGCAAGAATGTATTTGAATGCTCAAGTTTATACAGGTACAGCTCGTTATGCTGATGCGCTTATCTATTCTAAAAAAGTGATAGACTCCCAAAAATACTCCTTGACTTCAAATTATCGCTATTTGGGATTAGCTGATAATAATACTAGTCCTGAATTTATTTGGACTGTAAATTATGATGGTATAAAAACCCAAACATATGGTGGTACCACATTTTTAGTACATGCTAGCTTAGGTGGTAATATGAACGAAGGTGATTATGGTGTTGATGCAAAATGGGGCGGAATAAGAACCACAAGTGCTTTTGTTAATAAATTTCCCGACCCAAGTGGGAACACAGACAAGAGAGCTAATTTTTACAGTAATGGTCAAAGTTTAGAAATAAACAGTTTAACCACTTTTACTGACGGTTATGCTGTTCCTAAGTTTCAAAATAAAGATCAACAAGGTAAAAATGGGAATAATGCAACATTTGTAAGTTCTGATTTCCCTGTTTTTAGATTAGCTGAAATGTATTTAATTTATGCGGAAGCTCAATTAAGAGGTGGTGGTGGTGATGTCGCTACAGCATTAGGTTATATCAATGCATTGCGTACAAGAGCTTACGGTAATACCAGTGGCAATGTAACTTCCATCAATCTAGACTTTATTATAGATGAAAGATCACGTGAGCTCTATTGGGAAGGACATAGAAGAACTGATTTAATCAGATTTGGAAAATTTGTTACCAGTGCGTACTTATGGCCTTGGAAAGGTGGTGTAAAAGCCGGTAAAGCTGTCGAAGATTTTAGGACAGTTTATCCTTTGCCTTACGACGATGTGAATGCAAATACCAATTTAGTTCAAAACACAGGATATTAATAAAAACATACAGGCGACACATGAATGTCGCCTGCTTAAATCAATAAAATCATGAAAAAAATAATTCAATCTTTTATGATCCTTTCTTTTATTGCTGTTGCTTTTACAGCTTGTAAGAAAGATGAAACACAAGCAGTGTTAGATCCAGCTAAAATCGTAGCGTCAAACTTAAGCGCTTCTAAAAATTCTTTAGTTTTAACAAAAACAGATCAAGCGAATAGTGCGGTTACTTTTACCTACTCAAAAGCTAATTTTGGATTTAGTGCTGGAGCAACTTATTCTTTACAGTTTGCTGTTAAAGGGACCAATTTCGCTAGCCCTCAAGAGGTTTCATTAGATGCTACTGGTACTACAAAAAGCTTTACAGTTCTAGATTTTAATGCTTTGATGTTAAAACTAAACTTACCTTTTGATCAAGCTTCAACTATACAAACAAGAGTAAAAGCGATTCTTTCTTCGAATGTTGCCCCTACCTACTCCTCTATCGTTGAGATGAGTGTTAAGCCTTATCCATTGATAGATTATATTTATGTTCCTGGTGATTACCAAGGATGGACTCCTTCAACTGCAGACAGCTTAATCTCCCCTACTGGCAACGGAGTATATTCAGGCGTAATTGATTTTGGAGCTAAAGTTGGTGGTAGTTTAGAGTTTAAACTTACTCCTAAAAAAGAATGGGCTGTTGCTTATGGTGATGCTGGTGGATCTAAAATCAGCGCATCTGCAGGTAACAATTTAAAAGTTGGTACCGAGTATCAGTACAAATTGACTGCTGATTTAAATGCAAAAACATTTGCTGCTGAGAAGTATTCATTTGGAATTATTGGTGATGCCACACCTACAGGTTGGGGTTCAGACAGCAATATGAAATATAACAACGGTACTAGAACTTGGAGCATCACTGTTCGTTTATTAGGTGGAAAAGATATCAAGTTTAGATTAAATGATGACTGGGCAACAAACTACGGAGGTAAAGACGGTGTTGCTTCACTCAATGGAGATAACATCAGAATTACAGCCGATGGAATCTATAAAGTTTCTTTCAGCGAAGTAGATAAAACCTATTCAGTTGTGAAACAATAATTAGAAAACATTATATTTGAAAGCCTGTTGTTTACACAACAGGCTTTTTTTACGGACGAAAACATCTTAGTGTAATTTGTACAATAAGAAGATTTTCTTAATTTAACGCCAAATTATAAACTTAATAACATGATCTTAATAGCCGATGGTGGTTCCACTAAGACAAGCTGGTGCTTGATTGAGGAAAGTGGAAAAAAAATAATGTTCAATACAGAAGGTTACAATCCTTACTTTTCAGATACAGAATACATTATTGCATCAATGAGAAAAAACACTCCTACTGATTTACCTATTAAACAAATTAAAGAGGTTTACTATTACGGTGCAGGGGTTCATAGTGATGAAAAAGCGGACATTGTTAAAAAAGCAATGCAAGAAATGTTTCCTGACGCAGATATAGAAGTTGGTCATGATTTATTAGCTGCCTCCAGAGCTTTATTGAAAGACAAAAGAGGCTTTGCCGCTATATTAGGAACTGGCACTAACACTTGTGTTTACGATGGCGAGTACATTGAATTAAACATTGATTCTTTGGCTTATATTTTAGGGGACGAAGGCAGCGGTTGCTATATTGGTAAAAAATTATTGAGCGATTACATTAGAGGCTATATGCCAAAAAATGTAAGAGATACTTTTTGGGAGACGTTTAAACTAACTCCTGATGATATTTTAAATGCCATTTATACCAAACCACTACCTAATAGATTTTGCGCAAGCTTCAGTAAGTTTGTATACGACATCACCAATAATATTGAATATTCGAGAGGGATTGTAAAGTCGTCTTTTGTAGACTTTTTCGAAAATTTGGTAAGCCATTATCCTAATTACAAAGATTATGAATTTAACTGCATAGGTTCTGTTGCTTACAATTTCAGAAATGTATTAGAAGAAACAGCCAAAGAATACGGAATGAAAATGGGTAGGATTATGCGTACCCCTATTGATGATTTAGTAGTTTATCACCAAGAGCATAAAAAGCATTAAATTAATATTACCCCCTAAAAAAACCCATTGATTAATCAACCAATGGGTTTTTGTTTTACCGGGTTTTTTATTTCTGTAACATCACTTTAATCGTTTTCACATGTTGTCCAATCTTCAATTTGGCAAAATACAAGCCCTCTAATCCGTTTGCAGTAGCTACAACGTCCCATTTAATTGCATGCTCTCCAATGTTTTGCCTTTCATTTAACAAATCAGCCACTTCTCTACCTACAATATCATATATTTTTAAAGATACCGTTTGTGTGGTAGATAAGTTATACATGAAGGTGGTTTGATGAATTGCTGGATTTGGATAATTATAAAAATAAGTTCCATCTTTTGCAATGACATCTTCCTTGATTGCTGTTGCAGTTGCACTGCCATTTAAATTTCTAGAAGTTAACACATGGTATTCACCTGCTGCTAAATTGTAAATATATGCTGTATTATTCACAGTCACGCTGTCTTTAGTAAGGTAATCATACCATTTACCAGTATTTGGAAAAGTGACTGTTGCGCTTTGACTTTGAACATCAAAATTACCTACTACCACTACTTTTAAAGCAGGATCATTTAAAGTAATTGTTTTCACTGCTCCAGTTAAATTATAGGCAAAATCCGTGGTTTCAAAAACAGGCTGAGCTATTTTCAACTTGATTAATTTCGAGTAAACATCATACAAAGCTTTACGGTTTACGTTGGTCATGTATTCCCACATGGGTGGTTTACTGGCCAACCTATCATTTGAAGTATTAGATGGATAATTAATGCTCAAATCGTAACCTCGCTCACCAAACTGCCAAATCATTTTTGGGCCAGGCAAAGTGAGAAAAAATGCAGACGCTAACTCCATCCGCTTTAAAGCGGTATTGAGGTCTTTTGTGGAATAAGTCCCATTCACATTTCCAAACTGTTCATTTTTAAACATTAGGCGTTCCTCATCATGACTCTCCATATAAGTCACTAAATTTGGATTCGTCCAACCTCTATTTTTATAAACACCCGCTGACAGTGCTGAAGTAGAAACATAACCCATTGTAGCCTCATTATAATTATAATTCATATTACCCCAAGGCATCATTCCATAATCAGAAAGTTCTTTTTCTTCTGTATTATCTGCAAAATGCTCCAGAATCACATATAAATTAGGATCTGATGAAGTCATAGCGTTATAGTAATCTTTCCAAATGGCAATTCTAGATGCGTCATAAGCACCCCATGCATTCACATCATTAGGATTATTTTTTTGGGTAAATCCTTTTGATAAATCAAATCTAAAACCATCTACTTTAAATTCTGACTGCCAATAGTTAAATACATTTTTGGTATAGTATTTCGTTGCAGGCGACTCATGATTAAAATCATAGCCTACGTTAAATGGATGGGTAGCAATAGCATTGAACCAAGGACTATTAGCCGAAGGTCGATTGTTTCCCGAGTCCCAATACATTTGTACCATCGGGTTTTGCCCAAAAGCATGGTTTAAAACCATGTCCAAAATCACCGCAATTCCTTTTGAATGACAAACATCAATAAACTCCTTTAGCTTATTTTGTGTGCCATAATATTTATCGGCAGCCAAATGAAATGAAACATTGTATCCCCAACTGTCATTTCCTTCAAATTCAGTTACTGGCATTAATTCAATGGCATTTACACCCAAGTTTTGTAAGTAACTTAAGGTGTCAATTAAGGTTTGATAATTATGATCCTTTACAAAATCACGAACCAACAGTTCATAAATAACCAAGTCGGTTTTTTTAGGTCTTTGAAAATTATTCACTTGCCAAATATATGGTGTGGGTACTGGCGTAAAAGCAGAAACAATTCCGGCTGTCTTACCCGTAGGATAAGCTTTTAAATTTGGATATGTGGCCGCTGGGATGTACTGGTCATTATTAGGGTCTAACACCTTATGGGAATAAGGATCTGCCACTTTTAAAGTTCCATCTATTAAATACTGATAAGCATATTCTGTATTTGGATTTAAGCCATCAATCTGTACCCACCAATTATTTCCATCAGGCGTTTTCTTCATAAAACTAGCCGTACCACCCTGCCAGTTATTAAAATCTCCAATTACATATACATTATTTTTACCTGGAGCATAGAGATCAAAAATAGCAGAAGTTCCATTGTTAATTATGGTTACCCCGTCTTTTGCTCCTGCTGGTAAAGCCGCAACTTGTACGGCACTATTTACTAAAAAAGTAAAAGAACTCTCTATGGTGTTGACGCCATCATTAGCACTTACTTTCACCTCTTGCAAACCGGATGTGCTAATATTTGCATTACCAGATAAGGTACTTACAGCCGTTGCATTTGCAAAAGAATTGGTATTTAAAGTAAGGTTGATGGTAGCCGATTTTGACGTGATGGCAGTCACAGATAATTGGTCTCCAATATTTTTCGAAATCGTTTCCGTAACTGGGTCAAATTTAGGTTGCATAGCTGGGCTAGTAAAACGAACCGCAAAAGCACCTGCTTCATAAATTGGCAAATAAATATCACTAGCATCTGTATTTTTGCCTTCCTTGGTGCCATCAGCATTTCTAAAGACCATAGAAATTTTTAATATTTTCTCTCCTGCTGGCACCCCATAAAAAGAACGAGGATTATTAATGCTCATTTGGTGTTTATTATTTCCTAGCGAGGTCAACTTTACATCGCCATAAGGGGTATTAAAAGCAGCGTGTTTAACATATTTCCAATCGGATGGACTCGTACTTTTATCTGTAATAACACCTGTATGGATATAAACGTCGCAACCGCAATCTTTTAAACCTGCAGATCCTTTACTGGCATCGTAAGTGATGGTGATATTACTAGCCTCTGTAGGGAAGTTTGGACTAAAATCCAGAAGTTGTGCTTGTGCGAAAAATAGGGAGCCAAAGCACAAACAAAAAAGCAGAATTATTTTTTTCATTTGGTTATAAATGGTTATTTCAAATATAAACAAATATGTCTGAAATCGCCTTAAATCAGTGTTTTATTCCTTTGTAAAAGTAAGTTCTTTGTTAAAGTGTTTGGCGTATTTACGCTTATCAAATTTATATAATTTGGCAGCTCGGTAAGACACCCCTTTTTGCTTCTCATCTAACTCTTTTAAAATATCATAAGCCAACATCTTCTTCCTAAAGTTTCGCTTATCTAATTTCTTGTTTAAGATCACCTCATACAAATGCTGCAATTGAGTCAACGTAAATTTCTCGGGTAATAACTCAAAAGCAATAGGTTGATAGCTAATTTTATTTCTAATCTTCTCAAATCCTTTTCTAAATATTCGGCTGTGATCAAAAGCCAATTCAGGCATATCTTTCACTGGCATCCAAACTGCTTGGCGAGCAAAGGTTGTGACTGGCTTTAAATCCTTTTGATTGGTTAACCTAATCATTGCATAATAAGCCACAGTAATTACCCTCCCTTGTGGATGTCGCTCTAACGCACCAAAAGTGTAAAACTGCTCCATATAAATCCCCTTTAATCCAGTACATTCATATAAGATACGTTCGGCGGCCGACTCTATACTTTCGGTTTTCTCTACAAAATATCCTGGCAAAGCAAACCAGCCATTAAAAGGTTCTTCATTTCTTTCAATCAATAAGATTTTCAGCTCACCCTCATCGAAACCAAAAATGATACAATCGACAGTGAATACAGAATCAAAGTGTTGTGGTAAGTTTTCCAAAATTTTATTTAGGTTAATTTAATCTCCCCAAATTTGGAAAAAATTTTCGAGAAAAAATTGCTTAGTGTAAAAATTACACCTTATATTAGCATTTCTTAACCAAAGACCCACATTTATAAATGTCAAAAATCAAAAAAATAGCAGTTTTTACATCAGGCGGAGATGCACCCGGAATGAATGCTTGCATCAGAGCAGTGGTAAGAACAGCCCTTTATTTTGGTTGCGAGGTTGCAGGTATCAAACAAGGCTACCAAGGGATGATTGACAATAACATAGAAGATATGAATCGTCATTCGGTCAGTAATATCATGCAATTGGGCGGTACGATTTTAAAAACTGCTCGCTGCTTAGATTTTAAAACAGCCGAAGGCATGCAAAAAGCCTACGATAATTTAAAGAAAAACGGCATCGACGCTTTAGTTGCCATTGGTGGCGACGGTACTTTTACGGGTGCCGAGCGTTTTTCAGGCAAATACGACATTCCCGTAATTTGTGTTCCAGGAACAATTGATAACGACCTATATGGGTCCGATTTTACTTTAGGGTTCGACACTGCGACCAACACTGTTATTGAAGCCATTGATAAAATCAGAGATACGGCAGAATCTCACGACCGCTTATTCTTTATAGAAGTAATGGGTCGTGATGCAGGATGTATTGCACTGAGAGCAGGAATTGCAGGCGGTGCAGAAGCCATTATGCTGCCTGAGAAAGATACTGCTATACACGAACTGATTGAGATGCTAGAGCATGGCGCTGCTCAAAAAAAATCATCGAGTATCGTCATCGTTGCCGAAGGTGATAAAAATGGTGGTGCATTTAGTGTTGCCAAAAAAGTAAAAGAAATGTTCGACTTTTACGACACAAAAGTTACTATATTAGGGCATTTACAACGTGGCGGTAGCCCCAGCAGCTTCGACCGCATTTTAGGTAGTAGAATGGGGTTTGCAGCAGTGAAAGCATTATTGAGAGGAGAAAATAGAAAAATGGTAGGCTTAAGAAGTAACGAAATTGTGCTAACCGATTTAAAAGAAGCTTTAATTGACCACGAATTTAAACTGGAGGAAGACTTAATGGAAATGTCTACCATACTTGCATAAATAAATGATTGCAATCATATACAGCGGATCAAGATATGCCAACTGGAAATTAGCTGGAAAAGTGAATGAGGTGGTAGATGTGCGCACCAACGGTATCAATCCATTTTTCAACGACGAAAAATTTATCCTGCAATTACTCAACAAAAACTCCAAGCTGATTAACTATGCCGAGCAAATCAAAAAAATATACTTTTTTGGTGCCGGTGCCTCCTCAAAAGAGCGAAAAGAAATCATCAAAACAGCCCTATCTAAATTTTTTAAATACAGCAAAGTATCGGTAGAGCATGATTTAGATGCTGCAGCAAGGGCCACTTGTGATGATAAAGCAGGTATTGTTTGCATCATTGGCAGCGGTTCTAACACTGGTTTTTTTGATGGTAAGAAAGTGATCGAAAACAACTTCGGTTTGGGTTTTGCCATTGGCGACGAAGGTTCATCTAATTGGCTAGGGAAAGAAATACTTAAAGCATTTTTGAAAGATGAATTACCAGAGAACTTGAAGGCTGCTTTTAAAAAAAAGTACGATTTAGACCGCAGGCAGATTATGGATAAGATTTACAAACAATCGCATCCAAATATCTTTTTGTCGTCATTTATTGATTTTCTAAAAGAACATCGGGAGGATGAATACGTTAAACAATTGATCAAGCATGGTTTCCGATTATTTATGGATACCTATTTGGTACCTGTCTCTAAACAATACGGAGGAAAACACCCCATTTACTTTGTAGGCTCGGTGGCGGCAAACTATCAAGATTTATTACGCGAAGTAGCCAAAGAAAAGAAAATCAACATCAGTTCTGTAATTAAGGAACCGATATACAACTTATTAAATTATTACGTAAACAAAAATTAATAGAAATGAAAATTGGAATAAACGGATTTGGACGTATCGGAAGACTGGCTTTTAGAGCTGCAGTAAACAGACCCGGTATTGAAATTGTAGGAATAAATGATTTAGTAGAGCCAGATTACATGGCTTACATGTTAAAATATGATTCAACCCACGGTATTTTTGATGGTACCGTAGAGGTAAAAGACGGGCATTTAGTAGTAAACGGAAAAACCATCCGTGTAACGGCTGAAAGAGACCCCGCAAATTTAAAGTGGAACGAAATAGGTGCAGAATATATCATAGAATCAACTGGTTTATTTTTAACCCAAGAAACCGCACAAAAACACATTGCTGCGGGAGCTAAAAAAGTAGTCATGAGTGCACCTGCAAAGGATGATACGCCTACTTTCGTAATGGGTGTAAATCATAAAACATTAACTAAAGATCAGCACATTGTTTCTAATGCATCTTGTACCACTAATTGCTTAGCACCCATCACGAAAGTGTTAATGGATAACTTCGGTATTGTAGAAGGCTTAATGACGACTGTTCACGCAACTACAGCCACACAAAAAACAGTGGATGGACCATCTGCTAAAGATTGGAGAGGCGGACGTGGTGCTGCTCAAAATATCATCCCTTCTTCTACAGGTGCTGCAAAAGCAGTAGGTTTGGTAATTCCTGCTATCAAAGGAAAATTAACGGGTATGTCTTTCCGCGTACCTACTCCAGATGTTTCTGTAGTAGATTTAACCGTACGTTTAGAGAAACCTGCGACTTACGAGCAAGTGAAAAAAGCGATGAAAGATGCTTCTGAAGGTGAATTAAAAGGTATTTTAGGCTATACAGAAGATGCGGTAGTTTCTACAGATTTCTTAGGTGATCCTCGTACTTCCATCTTTGATGCAGAAGCGGGTATCGCCTTGAATGATCACTTTATAAAGGTAGTGGCTTGGTATGATAACGAGTGGGGTTACTCTAATAAAATTGTCGACTTGTTACAACACATGTCTACTTTGTAGTTGGCAGAAGGCTGAAAGCGAAAAGCTGAAAGCTATCCCGATAACTATCGGGAGCAACTTACACAAAAAAAGCCTGAGTAATTTTCTACTCAGGCTTTTTTTATGGGCGGTTCCTGCCTCGGCAGGCAATTAATGGGCTTTTCGTGGCTCCGTTATCGCTTCGGTATTACTTGCTTCGCCGCAATACTAAACCACTCCAATCCTTACCGCAAACAAAGTTCCTCCGTCATGTTGAACGATAGTGAAAAACGTTAGTTCATCGAAGATACATCTCACTAGCAAGATTTCCATACTAAAAGTCCAAACTTGCATGTGAGACCTCTCGCCCACTCGAGGTGACGTATCTATTTAACGTCATGTCTACGTGAGACCCCCTATGGTTTAAGTGTCCCTTTTTAGGATCACTTAAATCTTAAAGGAAATTTAGGACTCTGGCCGGGAATAAATCAACCGATATTCATCTAAACCAACTTCTTCACCACAACAAAATTTTATCATTTAATTTCCGAACAAAGTCCTTTAATTTAAAAATGCATTTAAGTGATCCTCACTGAACACTTAAACGAGTAACGGGGAAAATAAAGCAGTCAATTTCCTTCTAAGAATAGCCAGACATGTGTAAAGAAATCCCTCTTTCTTACTAAGAAACGCCAGACATGTAAAAATAAACTGCTCTTTCTTACTAAGAAATGCCGAACATGTACAAAGAAACTCCTCTTTCTTACTAAGAAATGCTAGACATGTGCAAAGAAACTCCTCTTTCTTGCAAAGAAATGCTAGACATGTGCAAAGAAACCCCTCTTTCTTACTAAGAAATAGCAAACCTTTTATAAGTAAAAACTAAGTGTCCCTGCTTAAACAGCCCGATAAAGGCATATTTAACGGATTCCCGTAATTTTTAGACTCGCTTTACTCCTACTTTAGGGTTGAATTACTATACCAACAATCTGGTATTTTTCATATTTTTTAATTGAAAGGTAATTTTTATAAAAAAGTTTGGGTAGAGTGGATTATATATGATCTACTAAACGGTTAAAACGATGATAAAACGGTTAAGAGTTGAGTACATATACAAGTTAGCCGCAATGCTATATGAGACCTCTACTAGCGCAAGTCTTACAAGCGTTGGAAAAAGAGCAGTGGGTGACTTGTGCTTTGGCTCAAATTAGCCCACTAAGACTTGCGCAAGTGGGGAATTAACAATCTTAAATACTAAAAATTTAACATGACACCAACTCACCCAACAGCTAAAATATATTAGACTCACATTACTTGCTTGGTAAACAAATAATAAACTTACAATTAAAGATCAGCTTATTGATCTATCAGATTGCTACATCGCTAATCTTAAACACTTTGGGTTTCCAAGCTTAATTCGGCGACCAACCCAATGGTAGACAGCGTAAACCAAAAAGTGCTTCCCTTTCCTAATTCACTATCCACACCTATTTTACCATTATGTTTTTTTATGATTTCTGCAGAAATGTAAAGTCCAAGTCCTAAACCAAAATATTTACTACCACTATTATCCGCTTGATAATAGCGGTCAAATAAATGAGTTAGTTTTTCGGGAGGAATACCAGGACCTTTATCTATAACAGATACTTTGGCCATATCATCAACTTTTTCAATCTTGATGTTGATTTCTTTTGAGTCGGGTGCATATTTTACGGCGTTAGTAATAAAATTAATTATCACCTGATTAATCCTTTCAGCATCTGCGTAAACCTGAAGGTCCATATCTCCTTCGGTAAGGATAGTATGTATGCCTTCAATACTTATTGAATGGCTGCACTCTTCAATTGCGTGAGCTAGTGTAAATAACTTTTGATCTAACAAAAGTTGTCCATCATTAACGTTGCTGGTGTCTAGCAGGTATTTAATAAGTATGATCACTTTATCTAAGCTTTTGTTAGCCAAATCTATCAGACTAGGCAACATAGCAGTAGGTTCATTTTTTAACCTGTTCAACAATTGCAAGGAAGCTTTTAAACTGGTGATTGGCGTTTTAAGCTCATGACTTGCAATACTTATAAAATCATCTTTTTGTTGTTGTAACAGTCTAAGCTCGTGAATATCTGTAGCGGTGCCTGACCATAACTGTACTTTGCCTTCTTCATTTTTAATGGGCATGATACGAATTAGATGCCAGCGTTCCATGCCATCAAAACGTCTTTGTCGATTTTGAAATTCCCCACCTATATTATTTTTCAATATCAATTTGTATTCATCCAGAGTAGATTGCATATCATCAGCGTGAACGACTGACAGCCACCCCCAACCTTTACTATGATCAAAATCAAGACCTGTATAATCATACCATCGCCGGTTATAAAAAGTAACTTCTCCGTCAATAGTGTTTGTCCATGCAATTTGTGGGGTTGTTTCCATCATATCTCGAAACTGTTTCTCACTTTCTGCCAAAGCTTTTGTACGCTGTTCTACACGTTCTTCCAATTGCTGATTCAATAATAAAAGATCGGTATTAATCATCCTAACTTTTTCTTCCTGCTTAATCAGCAATTGAGAATTTTCATGAAGTTCTTTGTTGGCAATGATTAACGCCGCCGTCTGCTCTTTTAATTTTTCAGCAATAATTTCCTTTTCTTTCCTTTCATCGGCATCCGTTAATGCCCGTTCTATTTTTTGGAATAATGAAAATAATTTATCCTTTGATGCATAATCAGTAACACCATTTTTAATTAACTCAACAGCATTTTCTTCTCCTATGATACCAGAAACGATAATAAAAGGGATATGTGGGAATTTTTCTTGTTTGATCTTGAACGCGGTGGCTGCATCAAAAGCCGGGAGTGAGAAATCGGATAATATTAAATCAGGATTGAAGTGTTGCAGAGCATACTCAAACGTTACTTGTGTTTGAACAATTTCAAAGGAGAAAGAAAATCCAGATTTTTTCAGTTCGCGGATGAGCAAATTGGCATCATGCTGATTATCTTCGATTATAAGCATTTTAAAATCGGCTTTCATCAATTTAAATTATTGAAATGCGGTGTGTTATTAAATATCATTTCTATTAGGTTACTCCTACTTATCAAAAAAGAATTCAATTCATTTTTCGCTAATGCTGTGACTCACTTAAAATCATCCAGTAAATTCCAATCTCTTTTATAGCAGAAAAAAAGTTATCGCTATCAACAGGTTTTACTATGTAACTATTGGCACCCAAAGCATAGCATTTTTTTATGTCGGGGTCTTCTTTAGATGAAGTAAGAATTACCACAGGAATAGATTTTAAGTCCGGGTCAGATTTGATTTTTTCCAACACTTCCATACCGTTTACTTTGGGCATTTTAAGATCCAATAATATCAGTTTTGGATATTCCTTGCTTTTTCGTGAAGCGTATAATCCTTTGCAAAAAATAAAATCAAGTGCTTCCGCTCCATCTTTTACATGAAGTAGTTTATTGACACACCCACTTTTTGTAAGTGCCCTGATAGTGAGCATAGCATCATCTTCGCTATCTTCCACAAATAATATTTCAACTTCGTCGTAATTCATTGTTTATTCTTTAATTGTTTATAGCTGGTAAGCTGAAATAAAAACAGGTACCTTCATTTAGTATTGATTCTGCCCACACAGTTCCCCCATGTCGACTAATTATTTTTTGTACAATAGCTAGGCCAATTCCAGTACCTTCAAATTCTTCATGCGAATGTAAGCGTTGAAAAACTCCGAAAAGTTTATCATAATACTGCATATCAAAGCCAGCTCCTTCATCTTTAACAAAATAGACTATCAAGTTATCTTTTTCATAAGCACCAATTTCTATATTAGTCATTGGTTTATATTTCGAATATTTGATAGCATTGGAAATAAGATTGATCCACACCTGTTTAATTAAAGACTGATCTCCTTGAGCAGCAGGAAGCAATTTGATGATAAATGCTGGTAAGTTTTCACCTTGGTCAAATATTAATTCTTCTTTTACCAATTTTACAAGGTTAATCATATTAATGTTCGAAACAGAGACTTGTTTTCTGCCTAATTTAGAAAATGCTAGCAAATCATCAATAAGGTCGCCCATTCTCTTTGAATTATGCATAATGGATTGAAGTATTTTTTTACCATCAGCATCAAATTTTTCTGCATAATCCTCTACCAGAATTTTTGAATATCCATTAATAGCTCTGATAGGTGCTCGTAAATCGTGTGATACGGAATAGGAAAAAGAGCCCAACTCTTTATTAACAGATTCTAATTGTGCGGTACGTTCAATTACTTTATTTTCTAATTCATCATTAAGTTTACGGATATCATCTTCTGCCTGCTTAAGTTCTCTGTTCGCATAGACTAACTCATCAGCTCTTTTTTCTTTCTCTTCATTTTGAAAAGCTAGTTCCTTGTTCGCAATAACTAATTCATCAGCTCTTTTTTCTTTCTCTTCATTTTGAAAAGCTAGCTCCTTGTTCGCAATAACTAATTCATCAGCTCTTTTTTCTTTCTCTTCATTTTGAAAGAGCAGCTCCTTGTTCGCAATAACTAATTCTGCAGCCCGGTTTTCTTTCTCTTCATTTTGAAAGAGCAGTTCCTTGTTCGCAATAACTAATTCTGCAGCCCTATTCTCCTTCTCTTCATTCTGAAAAGCCAACTCTTTATTAGCAATAACTAATTCGGCAGCCCTATTCTCCTTCTCTTCATTTTGAAAGAGCAGCTCCTTGTTCGCAATAACTAATTCTGCAGCCCGGTTTTCTTTCTCTTCATTCTGAAAGAGCAGCTCCTTGTTAGCAATTACTAATTCGGCAGCCCTATTCTCCTTCTCTTCATTTTGAAAAGCCAACTCTTTATTAGCAATAACTAATTCTGCAGCCCGGTCTTCCTTCTCTTCATTCTGAAATTTTAATTCGGTATTGGCAATCTCCAAAACAGATGCCTGTTTTTCCTTCTCTTTATTTTGTATAATAAGTTCCTTATTGGCTATTCTCAGCTCTTTTGCTTTTTGTGCGGTAACATCTCTAGCAGCAGCAAAAACCCCTAATACATTCCCTTTATCATCTTTATAGATGGATGCATTGTATAATACATCTGTTAATGTGCCATTTTTATGATGAATAGTTAACGGGTAATCTGAAACAAATTCTTTTTCAAAGACCTGCATATATCCTTCACGAGCTTTTTGTGGTTCAGTGAAATAATCAGAAAAATCAGTTCCAATTAGTTTTAACCTTGGTACACCGGTTATTTTTACTGATGCTTCATTTACATCCGTAATTTTCCCTTCAGGAGAAATAGTAACAAGTGGATCAAGCGATGCTTCAATCAAACTTCTTGAATACATGGAAGCCTGTTTTATCGTATTGCTAATTACTTCAAGTTCTTCACTTTCTTTTACCCTTTTTTTCTTTTCTGCATTTTGAAAGGCAAGTTCTTTATTCGCAATAATTAATTCTGCTGCCCTGTTTTGTTTTTCCTCATTTTGGAAGAGCAACTCCTTATTAGCAATAACCAATTCCGCTGCTCTGTTTTCCTTCTCTTTACTTTGAAAAGCAAGTTCTTTATTAGCGATAGCTAACTCCGCCGCCCTATCTTTTTTTTCCTGTTTCTGAAGTGCAAGCTCTCTATTAGCAATAACAAGTTCATCCGATTTATTTTTCTCCATAATAGGTTATTACAAATAATACTATTTGTCTCAGAAGTTAACCTTTTTTATCCAAGTAACTGTTACATTTTTTAAAAAGAGATTCCCTTATTCATTGCTTTTAAAAGCTAGTCGTCTTTTGTTATGAAAAACCGAGGGCTTTATAGTGAGTATCTATTGAAAGAAAATACAATAGCTGGATTTAAATAACATACAATGATCAATCCGTTGAACGACTGAAATAAGTAGCTTTGCCCAACTGTCCTTAGTCTAAAGCGAAAGCAATTTTATTTTAAGTCTATGCAGAGAATAAAAAAGGATTTACTATCTTAAATACTAAAAATTTAACATGACACAAACTCATCCAACAAATAAAAATGTATTAGGCACTCCTTTACAAATTGCTGGAAATGACCCTTTAACTGGCTTTTACAGAGACGGATTTTGCTGTACGGGTCCACAAGATAGCGGCAAACATGTGGTTGCTGCTGTAGTTACAGATGCTTTTTTAGAATTTAGTTTAGCCATGGGAAATGATTTAATTAGCGCTTATCCTGCAGGTAATTTTCCTGGTTTAAAAGCTGGTGATCGTTGGTGTTTATGCGTGTCCAGATGGAAAGAAGCTTTAGAAGTAGGTTTTGCCCCTCCTGTGATTTTAGAATCCACACATGAAAAAGCTTTACTTTATGTAACTTTAGAAGAACTGAAAGCAAACGAATTTAAATTTTAAAAGGAAGGTAGGCTTTAAAACTAATGCAGTTACGCCCCCAAGTGTCCTTAGTCTTAAGCAAAGCGTGACATATATTCTACTTCTTCTTTGGGACTACCAGAAACTATCTCCAATTATTGAAATTAACCAAAACAAGTCAGAATATTATTACTATAACACCATTGCTGATGATATTTTATAGACTTATATTAAGATTTTATTATTCCTTACCACCATTGATTACATTGTTATTTATAACAGAAATCCTATCCTGTGGTTTTTAATATGTATTGTCTTAGGACTGGTAGGACTAATTTATCATCATATCAAACAACGAAAAATAAAATGCTATCCTAAAAAAGATTTATAATTGCACTTCGGGTAGATGCAAACAGCTAGCATCAAGTTCTCATTTGATCTAATAAAGAGTTGATAAGCTATTAATTGACATTTATTAAAGTATGTAATGATAAAAAAAAGAGTAAATTCAAAATTAAAAATACATAATAGTCATTTTAGATTTAATGATTGAAAAGAACTTAACTAATAAAATTAATAACTATGGTAAACATAACTAAACGGGATATCCTTTTTTTCTTTCTAGGATTAATTACCTTTTTTATGATGGAATCAATTTATAATTGGGATAGCACCAAAAAATCTTTTATGAATGGATGGAATGATAGCCAATCTGGGAAAATGAAATAGAATTTAGCTTTTGGATTAGATCCTCTTCTTGCTAAAGCCTTCTGAGTCTATTAATCAGCATAAGAAAACTTTTCTTGTTCTGTAAATATTTGCTAAGTGATGTTTAGCAGTTACTCGTTCCTCCTGCTCTAGAAATTAACTTAATAATGGATTTTTTATGTTCGGGTAAGTTCCTAATACAAAAATGTATGCTCTGTTGTTGGAAAGTGTAATATTTTTATGACAGTAGGTAAGGTTGCAATAACCATGTCGTTTTAGAGCTCTCAGTCAGATTTAATTTCATGAAGAAAAACTATTTAACTGTATTACTAATCATACTTTTTTTATTTTCATTGCAGGGATTAAAAGCTCAGGAAAATGAGTATAATTCAAAAACTTCAAAATCTTACTGGCAAGGCGATGTCAGTTATCTAAGTAACAGTGTTTATTTGGGAAGAGAAGATTCACTAACCCTTCCTTACATCACCCCTACTATTAGTTACTATAATAAATCAGGTTTATATGTAACAGGTTTATTATCATATCTAAGTAGTAGTACACATAGGCAGATTGATCTTTTTGAATTGGAAGGAGGATATATTTTTACTGCAAATGAACTAAACGGTTCCATTTCTATTTATAAGGATTTCTACAATAACAAAAGTTATGGTGTAAAATCTGAAACGATTGGAAGCTTGAATGGTTCCCTTGATTACGACCTCGGATTTATAAAACCTAGTTTACAGGCAGATATCACTTTTAGCACTAAACCTGATTACAGTGCAGGCCTTGGTATAGAGCATTCTTTTTATGCAGCTGATGATCATCTAGAAATAACGCCCTCTTTTATATTATACGCCAGTACACAAAATTATTATAGCTCCTACTACAACAAAAGAAAATTTTCTAAGAACCGAAAAAAAACAAATAACACTGATATTATTACAGCTTTCCTACTCAATGCTGCCGAGTTTAAAATAAGGGATTATGAACTTAGTATACCTATCAATTATACGGCGGGGAGTTTTAGTTTTAATTTCACGCCTACTTTGGCATTACCCACCAATCCTAGTAGTGTGATTTTTAACGTAAAACCGACCAATGGTAGCAGTTATACTAAAACTAATACCGAAAACTTAAGTAATGTATTTTATTGGTCGACAGGCGTGTCCTTACATTTTTAATGATAGTTTATTGGATCTTAATTAATTGGATTTTTGCAAAAATTAATTACAAAATCATTTAAACTTTTCTAACCCATTAACTGGCTTTTATAGAGACGGTTTTTGTTGTACGGGTCCTCAAGATAGCGGCAAACATGTGGTTGCTGCTGTAGTTACGAATGCTTTTTTAGAATTTAGTTTAGCCATGGAAAATGATTTAATTAGCGCTTATCCACCAAGTAATTTTCTTGGTTTAAAAGCTGGTGATCGTTGGTGTTTATGCGTTTCCAGATGGAAAGAAGCCTTAGAAGTAGGTTTTGCCCCTCCTGTGATCTTAGAATCCACACATGAAAATGCTTTACTTTATGTAACTTTAAAAGCGTTAAAAGCAAAAGCATTTAAAGTTTAAAATACAAATAGGTTTTAAACCATGTTCATGTTTACTTCACTAATTTGCCTAAATTTATCAGAAATTGAAATCAAAAATCATTAAAAATAACAGGGTAAAACTCTTAAAGTCAATTGATCAATTAAATTTAAAAAAACTAACATGATAAACTTAACAATCATTGCACAACTAATTATTGCTTTTTCAATTGTAATCGTATGGGTATTTCGTTTCGACAATATTGTAAAAGAATTTAAAGTATACGGTCTAAGTGATTTGACACGAACTATTGTTGGATCGACTAAAATAGTGTTGGCTACATTACTTGTAGTAGGAATTTGGTATCCTTCGTTGGTACTCATTCCAGCACTTTTAATGGCTTTCTTGATGTTAAGTGCGCAGTATTTTCACTTTAAAGTAAACAACACTTGGCAAAAACGTGTTCCCTCTTTATTCCTATTGTTACTGAGTCTTTTTGTTGCTGCCGTAGCTCTAAATCTTATTAAATAATGCGTCTATTACAAATTCTAGTTGCTTTTTCGAGTCTTTCGTTTATAGTTTACGGTATATCTTATTTTACATCTCCAAATATGAAAAGTGAATTTATACGCTTTGGCTTACATAAATTAGGAACATTAACCGCTGTTTTAGAGATTTTAGGAGCATTAGGTTTACTAGTTGGTCTAATTTACAATAGTATTTTGCTATTCTCCGCAGGAGGATTGTCTTTATTAATGTTTTTAGGCGTAGCAGTCAGGATAAAAGTTAAAGACAGTCTGTGGGTTTCGACACCCGCTTTATTTTTTCTCGGTTTAAATTTATACATCTTTTTTGTTTCATTAAAAATCTTCTTGGCTTAAAAAATCCTAATTTGTTTCTATCCAACGTTTGATATTAGAACTTGCATTCCCAATTATTTGCTAAACAAGTAAAGAAATACAAATAGAATGGTTTAGCCAACTGCTTTAAAAATACTTGAAGCTAACAGATTGCAAAGCCAGCAAAACTCAAATATTTTCCATTTTAAAAATATGATTCAAAGAACAAGTCGAATCAAAACAATAACAGCAGCATTTAGGTTTACTATTAATTCCTCATTTACTGAGTATTAGAACCTAAATTAACTTACTTGAAAAAAATATTTAAGAACATTTTGTCCGAAGAATTTAGAGAACGAGTAGAACGAATCTTTATTTGGATTGCAATCATTAGTTTCATACTGCATCTAATTGTTATTTTTTTAGTTAACCTACATGTTATTCATCTAAATTCCAAGCTTACAAGCAGTCCTATTTCTGCCATATATACCCCTTTCTCTTTCATTTTGGTTTATGAAGTTTTCTTATTGGTATTTTACCTTCCAAAGTCAATATCAAGTTATATAGGAAAACAATATGAAATCATTACGCTAATTGTTATCAGGAGAATTTTCAAAGATATTGGATATATTCAGTCTTCCCAAAATTGGTTCAAGTTAGAACACGATCTACAGTTTACTTACGACTTGGTAACTGCGCTGATTTTGTTTTTTTTAATCCAACAATTTTATCAAAGACTAGCAAAACATGCTTCAAAAGAGATTGCTAGATCGCCAGAAGATAAAGTCCGAATAGATCAGTTTATAAAATTAAAAAAGACCATCGCTACTATACTGATTCCTACCGTCATCATCTTGGCGGTATACTCGTTTATTAACTGGATCGTCGTATCAGAACAAAATCACTGGGATAATATCACCACTTTCAAGAATATCAACAACATATTTTTTGAGGATTTCTTTATCCTCCTCATCATTATTGATGTGATACTTCTTCTGTTTTCATTTTTTTATTCTGATAGTTTCCATAAAATCATCCGAAATTCGGGTTTTATCATTTCCACTATTTTAATAAAGCTCTCTTTTTCTATGGAAGGAGTGATCAATAACGCGTTGATTTTGGGAGCTGTAATATTTGGGTTTCTAATTTTATTGATCCACAATTCTTATAAGAGCAGGACTTATACAGATCATTAAATCGGCTATCACCAATTCTTATCAAGAATAACCAATCTGATGGATTTACAATTCTCTAACACCATAAACCCATTTTAGAAATAAACGCTAAAAAGAAACGAGGCTATCTTTTAAAGATGTCCCGTTTCTTTTATTCTTTAGTTATTCTATTTCCCGTTTTGCGGGATCTCCTTATCCATCTCTAAAATATCCACCTGCGACGAGCCGGAAAAATCACCTAACAGGTAATTGTTAAAATAATCAGCTAAACGCCAAAACATATACTCTGTCATATCGCCATAAGCATGTCTTTGACCAGGAACTAAAACATAATCGAAGCGCTTACCGGCTTTAATTAATGCATTCGCCACTCTGATAGTCCCTGCTGGGTTTACATTATTATCAATATCGCCTGTCATTAGCATTAAATGCCCTTTTAAATTTTTGGCAATTTCGAGGTTCTTATCTATGGAATATTTAAAAGTGGTGTCTTTTTCAGTAATCACCTCTTTCACTCCATGGTGTTTTTCGCTCCACCAACGGTTATAAATACTATTGTCGTGGTTACCCGATTCTGATACGGCTACCTTAAAGAAATCAGGATAAACAAACATCGCTGCCGAAGACATGAAACCGCCACCCGAGTGGCCTGTAATTCCAACCTTATTGATATCTATAAATTTAAAACGGTCGGCTAATTGTTCTACCGCAGCTTTCTTATCTGCCAAACCATAATCACGAAGGTTTCCATAACCATAAGTATGGTACCATTTAGAACGGGCAGGGTTTCCGCCTCTATTCCCTACCGTAATCACAATGTAGCCAAATTGCGCTAGTCGGTCTATCCTGTTCATGCTGGAACCAAAATTTTTATTTACCGCCTCTGTTTGTGGACCAGGGTAAACGTATTCAATAATTGGGTATTTCTTATTGGGGTCGAAATCAAAAGGCTTATACATCACCCCATAAATATCAGTAATGCCATCGTCTGCTTTTACTTTAAATGGTTCTGGAAATTTATAGCCAGTTTGCATCAACAACGATAAATCGGTTTCTTCTAAATCCATCACCTTATTGCCCATCTGATCAAATAAAACAGCTTTAGGTGCGGTATTTACTCTAGAGAAATTATCGATAAAGAACTGGTTTTCATCATCCATATTTACTTGATGGTCAAAATCACCTTTGCTCAATAACTTCATCCCTGTACCATCAAATTTAATGCTGTATAAATGCAAGTAATAAGGATCCTCGTTTACTTCTCTTCCGTTTGCGGTGAAGTATAAAACCCTATTTTTTTCATCTACATTTACTATAGCTTCGCAATGGAAAGCTCCTTTGGTAATCTGATTCTTTAAATTTCCGTTTCCATCAAATAAATAAAAATGCCCCCAACCGTCTCTCTCGCTCCAATGAATAATTTCTTTTCCATTATCGACTAAAGCAGGTTGTTGAACCTCTATATACGTGTTAAATCGCTCCGGAATGATGGTTTTAATTTCAGATGTGTTAATGTTTAAAGAACAAATATCCACACGCTTTAAATCTCTACTGGTACGTTGAAAATAAAAGGTGCTATTATTCCCCATCCAAATAGAAGGACGAAACTCGTTATCTCTGTCTTTATTTAAATTCTCTTTACGCCAAACGTTAATAGTTTGATCTTTAAAGGCATCTGTGTTTAACGTTTTATAAGTTTTGGCAGCAAAATCAAATAAAACAAATTCATCAATAGGACCTTCCTTTTCTCCCGGCATTTGGTATTTATAAGTTTCTAAGGTTGGGCGGCCTTTGCCCGTACTATTGATGACCCATAAATCTTTAACTTTTCTTTCGTCACTTCGGTCTAAAACGAAATGTTTTGAATCTGGGGACCAAACAGCAAAAGCGCCTCTTCTCTTTTTCTGATTTTTTGCATATTCTTCATTATCTTCTCCATAACCGCTATCACCACTTCCGTAAGAATAATATTTGACTCCATCCTTTGTCAATTGATGCTCTACAATGGTGCTATCATCTTCGTTTTTGACTGCTTTTTTGTAATTCTCTTTATCCATCCAATAGATATTGTAATTTCTAGAAAAGATAATTGCTGAAGAATCTGGCGCAACCGAACCCCATTTTGGTTTTGCTTTTGGCTTTTGATAATTTTCTATCTGTGTTAGTTTTTCACTGGTCAATTCATAATTAAAAGAAAAGATTTTCTTTTGAAGTGAATCTGCAGCTTTTTTATCTTTCCGATCTGGTTTCAGCTCATCTATAGAACTTTTTATTTCAAAAGTCACACTCTTTTCATCCTTAGAAAATTTAAGCTCTTCTATGGGTAAATGTTGCGCATCGAAAGCATCACGAACCACCAAAGTAATTTCGGCAGCTAATTTATCCAGGTCGAACAAAGTATTTTTGCGCTTTGCTACTGGGTCAACGATATACCATTGTTTACCTGAAGAACTTTCATATGGATACCAAAAACGGTGACTCTGTTTTAACCAATGCGGATCGGCATTGGTAGAGAAAATTAGCTTTTTTAGTTTATTGGTCGAAAACCTTGATGCCAACTGATAATTAGCTTTAGGTGAAGTCTCAACATTTTCTGTGATGGTGAAAGTTTTGGTTTGGGCCATCCCTGTAAAGCAAATGAGCTGCCCAACAAAGATTAGTTTGTAAAATTTATTCATCTGTTTAGTTTAGAAGCTCTAAAATATTTAATTTAAGATTAATAGTCTTAAGATGTTTGTAATAAATATGATGGTTAAGGGAGAAAGTGATATTTGATAGGATTTAACTGAAAGATTTAATAAAACTATAGACTTACAACCAAAAGAAGCCTTATCATTAAATTGATAAGGCTTCTTTCATAATTAAATTTAAATGCTTTTTCTTCGTCAACGAAAATTTATTTTACTGCTAAAAACTCAATTTTTTCAATAGTTGGTGCAACTGACAATAATTCTTCGGCACCTGCCATTAAAGCTGCGGCAACTTTTCCTTTCAAGTGCGCATCACGTCCAGACTCAGCCTCGAAAGTATCAAAAATACCAAAGCTTGAAGGGCCAAACTTTAAAGCATACCATCTTATCGTTTCCTCTTCTTCGTTAACGATGGTTAAAGCGCTTTTTAAAAAGGTTTCTACTTCTATTTCTTTACCTGGTTTGGCTTCTAATCTTGCCAATAATGCTAATTTTTCCATGATTATAATTTATTTATTCTCTTTGTAAAAGAACATACGATACATTTTTGTTTTAGATTTTTTGAAGGCATCACTTTTATAAAAAAATCTTTCTATTTGCTGAAAACTAATAAATTAGTTATTTTAGTGCTATGAAAAACATTTTCCTTACTTTTTTAATCTTAACCTCAGTTTTATTGGCTAATGCACAGGTTGATAACGCCAAATTATTAGACCTTATGGAGTCGCAACATTTTCAAGAAGCAGCTAATTATTTGGAAAGCTTATACCCTAACGGAACTGATGATCCTAAAATCATTCATCGTTTAGCGTATTCCTATCTCATGAGTGGAAATCTACCCAAAGCAGAACAGAATTATCAAGCCCTTTTACAAAAAGATTCAACGAACATTTCTGTTTTAAATAGCTTAGCTAGTATTGCTAGCAAAAAAGGAAATTCCAAAAAAGTAATGGCCTTCTATCAGAAAATTTACGATTTGGATAGCACTAATTTTAATATCGTAAAGCAAATGGCTTACACCTATGTAAAACTTGGAAATGGTAATGACTACAAAGATTATTTGACTAAGGCAAATCGTTTAAATCCAAAGGATGGAGATGTCGCGTCAGACTTAGCTTTAATTCTAACAGCTACAAAAAAATACGCAAAAGCTGACTCCGTTTTAGATATTGCCTTAAAGGCCGATTCTTTAAATATTATTTTATTGAGAGGGAAGTTTTTTATAAAAGATGCTACAATGGATTATAAAAGCGTAATTAAAATTGGGGAAATGATATTTTCTTTAGCCGATTCAACTGTCGATGTTGAAAACAAAGTAGCTCAAGCTTATTATTATACCAAAGATTACAGAAAAAGTCTAGAGTTGATGCAAGCAATCGATAGGAAGGATTTAGCGAACGAGACGACTTTTTATTACATGGGTTTATGTTACCGTAAGTTAGACCAAGTAGAATTGAGTAATGATTATTTAAATAAGGCTATTGTAGCTGGTATTTCTAATAACATCAATATTTATTATCAAGAGTTAGCGGCAAATCGTGAAACGCAGAAAATGTATGGTACTAGTCTTTATGATTACAAAAAAGCACAGGAGTTTAGCGAAGACAATACCGTAAATTATTCTATTGCCCGCATTTATGACCAATATTTACAAAAACCTAAATCAGCTTTAATTTATTATCAAAAGTTTTTGAAAGATGTTGATGCTAAAATTAAAGGGAACCAGCCTTACATAGATTATTGTGAAGCCAGAATAAAAGAAATAAAGACAATGAAGTAGAACTCTCAATTGTTACAAAAGTAAAAAGCTGATTAGAAAGATTTCTAATCAGCTTTTTACTTCTATCAATAAATACTTATATCGCTTTAAAGACAACCACTCCTAAAGGTGGAATATTTACCGCTATGGAATTTGCTTTCCAATGACTGCCTTTGGCCTCACTTACTTTATCAGTATTTGTCATTCCACTACCCCAAAACTCTTTCGCGTCAGAATTAAATATCTCCTTCCACTTGCCGCTTCTGGTCACTCCAAAACGATAACCTGGTCGTGGAACAGGTGTTAGGTTTAAAGCGATGATTAAATCGTCTTTTGGGTTTAAACCTTTACGGGCATAAACGACTACAGAATTCTCGTGGTCATCGTTTACAATCCACTCGAAGCCGTTACCATCGAAACTACGTTCGTACATGGCTGGCTCTTCTTTGTAAAGTTTATTCAATGCCATTACTGTTTTTTTAATTCCATGGTGAGGCTCAAACTCCAACAAATGCCAATCTAATGAATGCGATGGGTTCCATTCTTTGGTTTGTCCAAATTCACCACCCATAAACAATAGTTTGGTTCCTGGGTGTGTCCACATGTAACTGTAGAGTAATCGAAGGTTAGCAAATTGTTGCCATTCGTCGCCAGGCATTTTATAAATCAATGATTTTTTACCATGAACAACTTCATCATGCGAAAGCGGCAACATAAAGTTCTCGGTAAAGGCGTAAATGGTACTAAAAGTTAACTCCGAATGATGATACTTACGATTGACCGGATCTTCTTTGAAATAACTCAACGTATCATTCATCCAGCCCATCATCCATTTTTGGCCGAATCCTAAACCACCTGTATAAGTCGGATGACTTACGCCAGAGAATGAGGTTGATTCTTCGGCAATAGTTTGTACATCTGGGAAGTGCGCATACACCGCTTCGTTAAATTCTTTTAATAAGGATACTGCCTCCAGGTTCTCTCTTCCTCCAAATTCATTTGGAATCCACTCTCCTTCTTTCCTAGAGTAATCTAAATATAACATAGATGCAACAGCATCTACTCTTAATCCATCAATATGATAACGATCTAACCAGAAAAGTGCATTAGAAATTAAGAATGCTCTTACTTCGTTTCGTCCATAATTGAAAATATATGATTTCCAATCGGGATGAAATCCCTTGCGTTCATCAGCATGTTCGTAAAGATGTGAACCATCAAAGTTATATAATCCATGCGCATCACCTGGGAAATGTGAGGGTACCCAATCCATAATTACCCCAATCCCACTCGAATGAAATTGTTCGATTAAATACATTAAATCCTGAGGTGTTCCATATCTGCTGGAAGCCGCAAAATAACCCGTAATCTGATAGCCCCAACTTGGATAATAAGGATGTTCCATCAATGGCATAAACTCGACATGAGTAAAGCCCATTTCTTTCACATAGGGAACCATTTTACTGGCCATATCCCGATAGGATAAGAACTGATCTGGAGATTCAACTCCTCTTGACCATGAACCAAAATGAACTTCATAAACCGACATGGGTTTGTTAAGCGCATTTTTAGTATGTCTGGTTTGCATCCAAGGTTTATCTTGCCATTCGTACCAAGTATCCCAAATAATAGAAGCGGTACGTGGTGGTTCTTCTGCTCTTAAAGCAAAAGGATCAGCCTTTTCTAAATCTTCTCCAGTAGTGGAGTTGATGAAATATTTATAAGTTTCTCCATGTCCAACATGTGGAATAAAGCCTTCCCAAATCCCAGTGCCATCCCATCTTACATAAAGCGGATGTGAGGCCTTGTCCCAATGATTAAAGTTACCGACAACAGACACATAATTACCATTTGGTGCCCAAACGGCAAAGTAAGTTCCGGTTTCTCCTTCGTGAGTAACGACATGCGACCCTAATTTCTCATATAGCTTATAATGTTTACCTGATTTAAAAAGCATGACATCAAAATCAGTAAATCGGGAATAGGGCATAACATTTACCGATAAAGGCGTTATATTTACTTCGCCCATTTTCTTTGTGCTGACACTTTTCTTCTTTACAGGAGTTAATTTTTCTACTGGTTTAGCAGTTGTTTTAGTTTCCTGCTTTTTAGTCACAACCTTCTTTTCTTTTGGGTTGGACTCTTTTGGAGTATCTTTAATTTTTTTTGCCATTCATTGAGAATCCTTAAATGGATTTATAATTTGGTTCTTATTAATCTGAGATTGACTACTCTGACAATTTACATATAAACATAGAAATAAAACTGTGTTTTTTGAATTTATCAGAATTGTAAATAATAAAACATAAAAAAAACCCGAGTGAACTCGGGCTTAGCAAATTATTTAAAAATCTGAATGTTTTTAAAATGCTTGGATACTTTTATTCGCACCCGCTTTAAATCATCAAATTCAAGACTTCCTACATAATCTTTCCCATCAACAGTTACTTTAGCTGGCTGAAACGGTAATCCGATTAGTTTAAGGTCATAAGTTTCGTATCTGGGTGTAAATAAACCTTCAACCGATTGTTTTATCATCATCGATTTGTCGTCGCCATTAACAATAAATTTTTTCTCTAAATAGATATCTTGTTCATAAGCAAAAGTGTCTCCATGATCTTCAAAATAGAATGAGTTCACCTCATAATTGGAGTAATAAATTTGAAATAATAATTCATCAATTTCAAACTCATTCGTATGCTGCATCACAGGAAATTCAGGAATTACAGACCCTGCCTTTACAAAAATCGGCATAGAGTTTAAAGGCGCCTGCACCAAATGTTCTTCACCGCCTTTCAGTTCGTCGTGTGTCCAGTAATCGTACCAATCGCCGGCTGGTAAATAAACTTTTCTCGAAGTTCCTCCTTCTTCAAAAATTGGGCAAACCAAAATTTTATCTCCAAATGTAAATTCATCCTCACGATAAATGTTAGTTACGTTTTCCTGCTCTAACATGATGACTGGGCGTAAAATAGGAAAACCATAGCGATGGTGTTCCCAAAAAGCAGAATAGATATAGGGTAATAGTTTATAACGAAGTTCAATAAATTTACGATTGATATCTTCTAGCTCCGTTCCGAAACTCCAAGGTTCACGCTCGGCAGTATCCCCAGCAGAGTGTGCCCTCATGAAAGGGGAAAAAACACCTAATTGAATCCATCGGGTAAATAACTCCCCTGTTGGCTCACCACTAAAGCCTCCAATATCTGTTCCTGCAAATGGCATTCCAGACATGGATAATCTTTGCATTTGTAAACTTCCGATTTTTAGGTGTTCCCAACTTGCTACGTTATCACCTGTCCAGCAAGAACTGTATCGTTGCACACCCGAATATCCTGCTCTAGTAATAGTAAAAGGACGTTTATTTTTTTGAATTTTCTTTAAGCCATCGTAGGTTGCTCTTACCATTTGCATCCCATAGACGTTATGCGCTTTACGGTGCGAACCTCGATGTCCATCATATTGGTGACGTACATCATCAGGGAATGTCCCTTTACCGAAAACAGCAGGCTCATTCATATCGTTCCAAACTCCGGCTACGCCAACCTCTACTAACTCTTTAAATAAACCTCCCCACCAATGCCTTACCTCTGGATTGGTAAAATCAGGAAACTGACATCGGCCTGGCCAAACATGACCTTCCATAAAGTAATCGTCACTTCGACGACAGAAATATTTATTCTCTTTTCCTTCTTTAAATACCCAGTAGTTATCATCCACTTTAATTCCTGGGTCAATAATGACAACCGTCTTAAATCCATCATCAGATAATTCTTTAATCATCTTTTTAGGATTTGGGAAGTATTTTTTATTCCAAGTAAAGCAGCGGTAGCCGTCCATATAATCTATATCAAGATATAGGGCATCACATGGGATTTTACGACTTCTGAATTGATAAGCTAAATCTTTAAGCTTAGATTCAGGATAGTAGCTCCATCTACATTGATGGTAACCTAATGCCCATATTGGAGGTAATTTATGTGTTCCGGTAATGGAGTTGTAGCGTTTTACTACATCCATCATGTGTGGACCGTGGATATAATAATATTGTAATTCACCACCATCAGCCCAAAAACTCAATTTCGTTGAATCTTCTTGTCCGAAATCAAAATGTGTTTTAAAAGTGTTGTCTAAGAAAATACCATGCGCATTTCCTTCATTTAAGCTGATAAAAAACGGGATACTTCGGTAAAGTGGATCCTGATGCTTGGCAAATGAATAGGTGTCAGAATTCCAATTTTGTAAACGTTTACCTCTTAAATTTAATTCGGTAGGTTTATCGCCTAAACCGTAAAAAGCCTCTTCGGGATAACATTTTTTGGTACAATAGACATAATATCCACCAAATTGGTCGTTTTCTTCCCAATGCATTCCCAAAAAATCTTCATTGATTACTTTACCATCATTATCTACAAAAGAGATGTGGAAGTTTGATTTATTGACATGACAAGAAACTGTATTTGTAGAAACAGCATAATACTCCTCTTCCTCAGCAAAAGTGAATACTGCTACTTTTTGATCTAAAGAGGGAACTGCGTAAGAAAAATCATCTAAAAAGACACTGTGAGGTGCTAAACGAACGCGAATAATTTCATCGCTGACTACTCTGATTTCTACTGAGGCAGAACCGTCTGAAAAAATATACTTATTACTTTCTTGTCTAACCTCTTTTACTACTCCTAAAAAAACTTTCTCAATTGGCTTTAAACCAACAATTGGATTATTAACATGTTGAATGGCTTCCTCATCTAAATCTTCTACTGAAACAATAGGGTGTTCGGAAATATCCATTGCATCTTTTATATTATTAGGATCCTTCATTTGAGCTGGATCTTTATCTTTTTTCTTCATCTATTATGTGCATTTACTACATCGCTAAGATGCTTATTATCCCCCACTTATAAAAAAGTATTTAAATATAAATTTTATTAATAACGCAATAAAAAACGTTATTTATTACTTTTTTATTGACAAAACAGCATCATCTTTAACAAAAAGTGTTAAAAATCCAGCTATTATCATACAGATGCCTCCTAACATAATTGTTTTTACAGTATGCCCGTTAAAAAAATGTTGTGTAAAAAACCCTAAAACCAACCCGCTTACAATTTGAGGAATAACCACAAAGAAATTAAAGACGCCCATATAATATCCCATTTTATGTGATGGTAAAGAGCCCGCTAAAATTGCATATGGCATGGTCAAAATACTTGCCCAAGCAATTCCAATTCCTATCATGGGGTAAATAAGTAGCTCTTTGGTAGTAATTAAGAAAATAGATGTTAAGCTTAACCCTCCAATAATCAAACACAACATATGAACAAACTTTCTACTGGTCTTTTTAGCTAAAATTGGTAAAATAAAAGCTGCCAAAGCAGAAACACCACTATAAACGGCAAACATAATCCCTACATAATTTCCGGCATCCTGGAAAGCAGCAGATTGTGCATCGGTTGTTTGATAAACATTATCTGCTATTGCGGATGTTGTATAAATCCACATGGCAAAAAGTGCAATCCAGGAGAAGAATTGAACAACTGCCAATTGAATCATCGTTTTAGGCATTTTTCCGAAACCACCTAAGATATCTATAATCGCATTTTTCAATCCTTTAGATTCGGCTCTTTCAGCTTTAAATTTCTCTAAACTTTCTGGAGGAAACTCTTTAGTAGTAAATACTGTCCACATCACAGAAAGTAAATAAATAGCACCCCCAGCATAAAATGCATACCTCACTGAATCGGGAATGGAACCGTTAGCGGCACTATTGCTTACCCCTAAATAATCTGAAAATATGGTTGGCAATAAAGAGGCGATCACCGCTCCGCAACCAATGAAGAATGTTTGCATGGCAAAACCAGCAGTTTGCTGCTCAGTATTTAATTTGTCACCTACAAATGCTCTAAAAGGCTCCATAGATACATTTATTGAAGCATCCATTAGCCAGAGTACGGCTACTGCCATCCATAAAACACTTGAGTTAGGCATTAAGAATAAAGCTGTTGATGCTAAAATTGCCCCAATAAAAAAGAAAGGTCTTCTTCTTCCCCAGTATGGATGCCAAGTATTATCACTTAAATAACCAATAATTGGCTGAACCAAAAGGCCAGTAATTGGAGCTGCTAGCCAAAACAAAGGTAAATCATCAGCAGAAGCACCTAATGTGGAGAAAATTCTACTTGTATTTGCGTTTTGAAGGGCAAATCCAAACTGAATTCCGAAGAAGCCGAAACTCATGTTCCAAAGCTGCCAAAAGCTTAATTTTGGTTTAATAAAATCTTTCATTCAATTTTTAGATTAGGTGAAATTGGTTGTTTAATTCGATTATAAATCAAGGTTAAAATTTTAACACCAACACATCTGAAGGTCCAACATTAACATTGATACCGTCTTTGATATTGGTGATATTTAAACTTTCATCTGTAAATACATTCGTATAATTTATACTTTTTAATTCATTGGATTTAAAAGTAGATAAAACCGCTTTCGGAAGTTGGATTTTCTGCTGAAAAGCTTTGTTTCTATCAAAATTTGCAATGATTAACACTCTTTCATTTCCGATATATCTTATGTAAGCATAAACTTTATCCCCATAAATATCATTGGGTTTAAAATCATTTAATTCTTCATATTTCCCATACTTAATGGCTTCATCCCGCCCTGAATAGTTTAATAATTTAGAATAAAACGCTCTTAAATCCTTTTCATCGTGATTTAATTTTCCTCCATCGAATGCGCCACTATTCATCCATTTTTGATGATTTGGGACTCCCCAATAATCAAAAATAGTGGTTCGGTTATCATCACCACCAAAACCTTCTTTTCCGGTAGCTGGTTCTCCTAATTCTTGTCCAAAATAAATCATTACCGGACCCCCGCTTAAGGTTGCACTTAATACCATTGCCGGCAATGCCAACTTAGGATCTTTTGCAAATCCTTTAGAAGCAATTCTTTCCTCATCATGATTTTCCAAGAAACGCAGCATATGATCAGGTATATTCACACTTTCTTGATGTGTAACTTGATGGATATCTTTTACAGTAGCATTTTTATCATCCTTAATTAATCTTTTCAAGCCATCATATAAACCCACTTTATCATATAGATAATCGAACTTCCCTACGTTGATATATTCTTCATATTTTGAAGGGCTGTATGCTTCGGCGATAAAAACTACATTAGGATTCACCTTTTTAACTTCTGGAATCACCCAACTCCAAAACTCCACTGGAACGAACTCTGCTACATCGCATCTAAAACCGTCTACCCCTTTTTTAGCCCAAAAGACTAAAATATCTCTCATTTTATTCCAAACAGGAGGAATAGGAGTGAAGTAATTTTTATCATGCTGAACATCAATTCCGTAATTCAATTTAATGGTCTCAAACCAATCATCTAAAGATGGATTAGACTTAAAAACATTATTACCCGTAGCTTTCGCTGGATATTCATCGAATTTCTGGTCTTTTAAAAGGCTTTTAAAATCTATTCCACCAGCGTCGTAACCAGCAGGAACAATAAATTTTGTACCCGGGATATAATAGAAATCATTTTTGGGGCTATAGGCAACGGTTTTATCATCGTTTTCTCCAAAATCTTTAACTTCAATAGGTTTTGCGTATGAATGATAGGTACGGGCAACATGGTTAGGAATGAAATCCATGATCACTTTTAAATCATTTTGATGCGTTCTTTTAATCAGACTTTGATATTCGGTCATCCGATTTTTAACATTCACAGCTAAATCTGGGTCAACATCATAGTAATCTCTAATGGCATAAGGTGAACCAGCAATTCCTTTTACGACATCTGGGTCATCATTTTTAATTCCATAAGCAGAATAATCAGTCATGCTCGCATGAGCAATTACTCCGGTGTACCAAACATAATTTATCCCTAGTTTTTTAAACGCTTGCAAAGCTTTATCATTGACATCATTAAACTTACCCACCCCATTTTCTGCTAAGGTTCCGTTGTACTTATTGGTGGTTTCCTTATTTCCAAATAACCTAGGCAACAATTGATAAATCACCAATTTATGATTTGGTAAGGAATTATGAGTGTTTACTACTTTGATAAAAGATTGTCCTTTACAAGAAATCATTCCAGTAGAAACAAGAAGAAAAATTAGTACAGATTTAAATTTCATGCTCTTCATAATGACTTAGTTAAACAGCTCCTTCTAATAAAACTTCTCTTTGTGAAAATGCGTCCAATTGATGTGTGATATCAAATACCTTTACACATAAATCTATATCGGATAGGTTTTCTATTTTTATACCATATTTATTCACTTTGATATCTAGTACAGATCCTCTAAATCTAATTTTGAAAGAAAAAGCTTTCCAATTTGCTGGAATAAATGGATTGAAGCTTAACATTCCATTTTTTACTCGCATTCCTCCAAAACCTTCAACCACAGCCATCCATGTTCCTGCCATTGAAGTGGTATGACAACCATCTTCTGTATCGTTGTTATAATCATCTAAATCCAGCCTTGAAGTTCTTAAATAAAACTCATAAGCTCGTTTTTCATCACCTAATTTTGCGGCAATGATGGCATGAACACATGGAGAAAGTGAAGATTCGTGAACAGTACGAGGCTCGTAAAAATCAAAGTTTCTTTTTAGCGTTTCAGTATCAAATCGGTCTTCAAATAAATATAAGCCTTGCAAAACATCAGCTTGCTTAATAAAACATGAGCGCAAAATCCTATCCCAACTCCATTTTTGATTTAAGGGCCGATCTGCTGGCGAAAGCTCACTCACTAAAGTTTGTTCTTTGTCTAAATAACCGTCTTGCTGCAAAAAAATACCTAGTTTTTCATCCTTAGCGAGATACATATTTTCTCTGATATGCGCCCATTTTCCTAACTCTTCCTTCTGCTTAAAATTAGTTTTTTTAACAATTTCATAGAAACGTTCCTGGTGATTTTCTTGAACATATTTTAGAGCTTCAGATGTGTATTCTAAGCACCAAGCGGCTAAATAACTGGTATAAAAATTATTGTTGATGTTATTTTCATATTCATTTGGACCAGTGACCCCTAACATGACATATTGATTTTTATCCTCACTCCAATTCACACGTTGTGCCCAAAATCTCGAGATCCCTAAAAGTACTTCTAAACCGTAATCCGCTAAATATTTAGCATCGTTAGTGTATCTGATATAATTATAAATCGCGAAAGCAATTGCTCCGTTTCTATGGATCTCTTCAAAGGTAATTTCCCATTCATTGTGGCATTCTTCTCCATTCATGGTAACCATTGGATACAGCGCAGCTCCGTTGGTGAACCCTAATTTCTCTGCATTTTCTATTGCTTTTTGCAGATGTTTGTAACGATAAATTAACAAATTCTTCGCTACTTTTTCTTCAGCTGTAGCCAGATAAAAAGGTAGACAATAAGCTTCTGTGTCCCAATAGGTTGAACCACCATATTTTTCACCCGTAAAACCTTTAGGACCAATATTTAATCTTTCATCCTCACCTGTATAGGTTTGGTTCAACTGAAAAATATTAAATCGAATACCTTGTTGCGCTGCCACATCTCCTTCAATCACAATATCACTCTCTTTCCACTTCGCAGCCCATGCATTTTCCTGATCTTTCAATAAAGATTCAAAGCCTTTATTAGCTGACCTTTGGATAGAATTTTTTGCTGCTTTCATTAAATCAGATTTCTCATAATTCATAGATGAGATGATGACTGCATATTTATAAATAGCTAACTCCTCTCCTTTTTTTAAGTTCAAAGAAGTACTTAATGCAGCATATTTATCATTTTCATGATACTTAAAATCAGATTCCACTAAAACGCCTTCGACTGCCAATTGTATTTTGGTACCCACAGCTACTTGAAAGGCTGTTTTCTTAGTTTCGCAAATAAGATATACTTCATCTTGATGATGACTTTTCTCACTTTCAATCCAGAATTTTTCATCATAATTAGAATCCTGATTAGAGATATCACCATCTAAAGGTGATAAAATCTCTAAATTAATATCACCTGATAATGGCGTAATAGCATATTTTATCGCTCCAATTTCATCATCAGCAATCGAAAGAAAACGCTTGGCATTAACCTTAATTTTCACTCCGTTTCTTAAGGTCGCTTCGAAAGAACGCTCTAAATACCCTTCCTTCATTCGCAACACACGGTGAAAATCCTTTACATCGGCCTTCGCCAAATCCAATTCTTCACCATTGATTTTAACATGGATACCAATCCAATTTGTAGCATTTAAAACCTTTGCAAAATACTCAGGATAACCATTTTTCCACCATCCTACACGTGTTTTATCAGGATAATAAACCCCGGCAACATAGTTACCCAACATGCTCTCACCAGAATAACTTTCCTCAAAATTAGCTCTTTGACCAAAACGACCGTTACCCAAACTAAAAATAGATTCGGAAATTTTGTGGTGATGAGGATGAAATCCTTCCTCAATAATATTCCACTCATCGGTTTTAATATAGTTTTTCATTTTTTATGATGATATAAATTTGCGAAAAGGATTTCGCAATTAAATATTTTAAGATAATTGGCTCTTTAGTTTCTGTAAATTGATTTGGTCTAAACCGCTCACTACCCAGTCGGCTTTGTAAAGTGTTTGGCTTTCGCCGATACCCACCACCCGCATTCCTCCACTTATAGCGGCCTCTACTCCTGCAACAGCATCTTCAAAAACGATACAGTTTTCGGGTTTCTCACCTAGAAGTTCAGCTCCTTTTAAAAAAACCTCTGGATCAGGTTTAGATTTGGAAACTATAGTTCCATCTACAATGACATCAAAAGCATCATAAAGATTGATTTTAAATAAAATGGCTTCAGAATTTTTACTGGCAGAACCCAAAGCGATTTTGATTCCATTAGCCCTTAATTCGTTTAATAATTCTCTTGCTCCTGGCAAAATTTCATCTGCCTTCATTTTATTGATCATGTCTACATACCAAGTGTTTTTTAACGTTGCTAGGTTTTGTAATTCGGAATCATTTTTTTCTAAACCTCCCCATTTCAAAATTAATTGAAGAGATTCGATTCTACTCACCCCTTTTAATTGTTCATTTTCCTTTTCGGTAAAATCTATTCCTAGCTCATTAGCCAATCTTTTCCAAGCTTTAAAATGATATTTGGCAGTATCTACAATCACGCCATCTAAATCAAATAAACAGGCTTTTATCTCACTCATTTTTATTTTGTTAATTCGTAAACATAGGCGGTTCTAGCTGGTAAAACAATGGTAGTAAATTCACCTAATAGTGTACCATTCGTGATTTCCTTGGCTCCTGTAAAGCCATTGGTGCGTTCATCAAAACGCTTTAAATCCAAATTCTTTACATCATCATTGCCATTATAAATCACCATTACCGTTTTATCATTATCGTATCTGAAATACACATAAATTCCATCTACTGGAACATACTGCATCATCTTCCCTGTTTGTAAAGCGGGTGTGTTTTTGCGGTAATTCGCTAGAGTTTTAACATAATTGAAAGCTTCATTTTCTTTGGAAGTTCTACCTGATGAGGTGAATTTATTGGTTTGATCTGCCTTCCATCCTCCTAAAAAGTCAGCTCTTAACAACCCATCGGGATTATTAACCCCGGGCATTGCTAACTCGGTTCCATAATATATTTGAGGAACCCCACGTAAAGTGAGTAACATGGCTAAGCCTGATTTGAACTTGGTAAAATCCTCACCGACTCCAGAATAGAATCGAGTGATGTCGTGGTTATCTAAAAATATCACATTTCGATAAGCATCCTGATAAAGGTAATCGCTGGCCAATACAGTATATAATTCATTCACGCCCTCTGTCCATCCAAATTTCTGATTGAGCGCATCTAATAAAGAGAAATGGACCTGAAAATCGGTAGTTGCAGGCAATTCAGTATCTATTTTTTGATTAACTGTTTTCCCTTGTGTGAAATAAGCCTGATTCGCCATGCCATGTACGTAGGTTTCTCCATATAAAGTGAAGTTTGGATATTCATCTTTCACTCTTTTTTGCCAGTGGGCCATGAATTCAAGGTTATTGTAGGGGTAAGTATCAATCCTAAAACCGTCAACTCCTGCATATTCTATCCAAAATATATAACTCTGTTCTATGTAGTTGGCAACCATCTGGTTTTCTTGATTCATATCGGGCATGTGATAATCAAACCAACCATTCTGCATTAATTTCTTATCGGCTGCGGAGGCGTGTGGATCAAATAAAGTTTGATCTTTATAGGTTGTTCTAGTAAATGAGGACCACTGATGCACCCAATCTTTAAAAGGTTTATCCAAAACGGTCCAATGTTGCGAGCCCACATGATTAGGCACTACATCCATCACCATTTTCATGTTTTTTTGATGTAATTCGTCAACTAACCTTTTATACAATTCATTAGTTCCATATCGTTGGTCAATTTTATAATTCTCGGTATTTGCATATCCATGATAGGATGTTTTAAATTCATCATTCTCTTGAACAGGTGTTAACCATAAGGCCGTTGCACCTAAATCTTTCAAATAATCTAAATGATCAATAATTCCTTGTATATCCCCACCGTGGCGATAATACATCGAATCCCGACTGAAAGTCTGGTCTTTTAAACCCGAGATTTTATCGTTGCTGTAATTGCCATTGGCAAACCGATCAGGCATAACTAAGTAAATCAAATCTTTATCGGTTACTCCCTGAGCTAAAATGCCTTCATTCCTCGCTTTCAATTGATAGCTATATATTAGATTTTTTTTTCCTTTTAGGGAAAAGATAATATCGAATTTACCGGGTTGTACATCATCACTTATCAACAGATTGATGAACAAATAATTTGGATTTTCGACCTTTTCTACACTCTTTAAACTTACTCCAGAATAATCAATTTGAACCTCTCTTTGCGAGATTTCATTACCATGTACAATTAATTGAAGATGATGATTTTTAAAACCCACCCACCAAAATGAGGGCTCAACTCGCTCTAAATCAGTTAATTTTTGCGCCGAAATCGTTTGCGTAAATGTTAAACAAATTATAACTATAGCGAATACTCTTTTCATTTTAAAGGGATTTATGCTTTGGCTTAGGCCAGAAATTGGATTAATTGATCAAATTTAAAATTATTTTCGTTTCTGCATCTGATTTTTTATATTTTTTTTCTGTGGATTAAATTTGACTTAAATCAATTGCTAAATTTTATATTTGATTAATGAAAATTTTTAACATCAGCAATGAAGATGAATTTAACCATATTTGTTTAGATGTCTTTAAGCTTCAGTTCAATACTGTTCTTGTTTATCACGATTTTGTATCTGCATTAAATTCCAATCCTGATAAGATTACAAATTACAAGGACATTCCATTTTTACCTGTCGAGTTTTTTAAATCTCATAAAGTTATCGAAGATCATGCTTTCGCCGATGTAGTTTTCTCAAGCTCTGGCACTACTGGAACACAAACTAGCAAACATTATGTTCAGGATGTGCAGATTTATGAAGACAGCTATTTAAATGGCTTTGAGCATTTTTATGGTGATGTGAAAGATATTTGCATTTTGGCTTTATTGCCGAGCTATTTAGAAAGAGATGGATCATCTTTAATCTACATGGTGGAAGACTTGATTAAAAAGTCTGGACATCCAGAAAGTGGATTCTTTTTGCATAATCATTCTGATTTATTTGAAACACTGGCCATCTTAAAAGCTAAAAGCCAAAAGACTTTATTGATAGGCGTCACTTATGCTCTGCTAGATTTTATAGAAAAACATCCCATTCATTTCCCCGATTTATTGGTGATGGAAACAGGTGGAATGAAAGGAAAACGCAAAGAAATGGTTCGTGAAGAACTTCATCAAACACTTTGTACTGGCTTTGGAGTGAATAAAATTCATTCTGAATACGGAATGACAGAATTACTTTCTCAAGCTTATTCTAAAGGTGACGGAATTTTCGAATGCTCGCCTTGGATGAAAATGATTATCAGAGATACCAATGATCCATTATCCATTATAGAAAATGGAAAAACTGGAGGAATTAATGTGATTGATTTGGCAAATGTGCATTCCTGTTCTTTTATCGCTACTCAGGATCTAGGAAAAACCTATCCTGATGGAACTTTTGAAGTTTTGGGAAGATTTGACAATAGCGATATTAGAGGATGTAATTTGATGGTGGGGTAAACTTAGTAAGTTATGATAGAGTTTAAAAAATGAGATGTTTAGTGTTAATCCTAATCCTTTTATGTTTAGACTATGGAATAACTAAGGCTAATCAGAAATCGTATTTCGAAAAACCAATTTCAGAAAAACAGTTTACTGACAGTATAATTCTCATAAAGGATTACCAAAAAATCAACAATCTGAATGAATTATTGGAAAAATTTAAAGGAAGACCAGTAATGATTGACCTTTGGGCCACATGGTGTCCACCCTGTATCAAAGCTTTCAATGAGAAAAGTTATGCTCATTTACTACCATTTATAGATAAAAACAATATCGTTCTTATTTTTATTTCCTTTGATTCGAATGAAACAAGTACTGATTGGAAAAATTTTATTCAAAACTTAGATTTTAAAAGCTATCATTTAAGGTGCAATCAAAACTTAAAAGATAATCTTACAGAAATTATTTGGGGAGGTAAAAATGTTTATTCAATTCCTAATGCGATGCTTTTTGATTCAAATCACAAAATAATGGCAAAGACTCTACCTTCGGTTGAAGATATTATTAAACTGGAAGACACGATTACAGAACTCCTAAAATAAACTGTTTTTACTTATCCTAACACAACTAAAAAATAATTCTTCTTTCCTTTTTGCGCCACCAAAAATTTATCATTGATTAAATCAGAAACCTCAAAAACTTTCTCAGGACTTTGAATTTTTTCACGATTTACAGAAACACCTCCACCAACAATCATCTTTTTAGCTTCTCCTTTAGATGGAAAAATGGAAGTTTTATCTGCCATTAAAGTTAATACATCGTAACCTACTTCAAATTCTGCTTTTGAAATATTGAATTGAGGAATTCCTTCAAAAACGGCTAAAACACTTTTATCATCTAAAGATTTTAAAAAGTCTAAAGAACCATTTCCGAAAAGAAAATCAGTTGTTTTTAGAGCGGTTTCTAAAGCCTCTTCTCCATGAACTCTTTCTGTAATATCTGCTGCCAAAGCCTTTTGTAAAGCTCTTTGATGTGGTGCTTCGCTATGTTTATTAATTAATATCCGTATCTCTTGCTCACCAAAAAAAGTGAAGATTTTGATATAATTTGCTGCATCATCATCAGATGCATTTAACCAAAATTGATAGAACTGATAAGGACTTGTTTTCTTCGCATCTAACCAAACATTTCCGCCTTCGGTTTTACCAAATTTTGTCCCGTCAGATTTTTTAATTAATGGGGAAGTTAAAGCAAAAGCTTGTCCGCCATCCTTTCTTCTGATAAATTCTGTCCCGGTTACAATATTTCCCCATTGGTCAGATCCTCCCATTTGCAACACACATTTTTTGTGTTTCCACAGATAGTAAAAATCGTATCCTTGAACCAATTGATAAGAAAACTCAGTGAAAGACATCCCCACTTCACTTTCTAAACGCTTCTTCACCGAATCCTTCGCCATCATATAATTTACAGTGATGTGCTTACCCACATCTCTGATAAAATCTAAAAACGTGAAACTTTTAAACCAATCGTAATTGTTTACAATTTCCGCACTGTTTGCGCCACAATCAAAATCTAAAAAACGTTCTAACTGAGCTTGAATTCCTTCTAGGTTATAATTTAAAATATCTTCGGACAATAAATTTCTTTCCTGAGATTTTCCTGATGGATCTCCCACCATTCCGGTTGCGCCACCTACTAAAGCAAAAGGCTTATGCCCAGCCTTTTGAAAGCGCATTAAAGTGAATATTTGCAGTAAACTCCCTACGTGTAAAGAATCAGCAGTTGGATCAAAGCCTATATAACCTGCCGCCATACCTTTAGCTAATTCTTCTTCGGTCCCAGGCATGATGTCATGCAATAATCCTCGCCAACGTAGTTCTTCAACAAAATTCATCTTTCTGATATTTTAAAATTTGTATTATCTTTCAAAAGCGCAAATATAGGATTTCGGGAGAAATTGTATCATTATTATTGTGCAAACGTAAAGGCTTAAAAACGTATGAACTTTTTGTCCCATTATTATTTCGATAAAGCAAAGACCATTTCTTACGAAATTGTAGGTATGGTTCTTCCTGATTTGTTGAAAAATGCAGATAAAAATTGGAATGCTCATCCCGAAAAGCATGAACATCTATTTAAAAGCGATGACCATTTAGCTTTATTAAATGGATGGAAGAGACATTTGGCGGTTGATCAATTATTTCACAACTCTACTTTTTTTAAACATCATCAGCATCAAATCAAATTACGAATCAGAGAAAATCTTGAAGATTCTCCAGTAAAGCCATTTTTTTTAGGACATATTAGTTTGGAGCTGATGCTCGATAGTTTATTGATGACTCATCAAATGATCAACGTTGATCAGTTTTATAAACATTTAGAGCAGGTGGAAAATCATATTTTAGAAGAATTTCTTCTTCTAAATGGTATTGAAAACACGGATAAGTTTTTTCATTTTTTTGAGATGTTTAAAAAGGAAAAATATTTATTCAGCTATATCAATCCCGAAAAAATCACTTATGCTCTCAGGCGTATTTGCATGAGGTTATGGAAAAATCCTTTTACCTTAGAACAAGAAACCGCTCTAACTTATTCTTTATTAGATTATAAAAAAAGCCTCTCAGAAGAATTTATATTTATATTTGAAATGATTGATGCGCAATTAAACCAATGATAAAAAGGTCGTTGTT
>JACMOI010000073.1 GCA_014378105.1 Pseudopedobacter sp. | reverse complement strand
TGCGGTAGCTCCCTGACAATTTGAAAAAAGATCTAATTTCTCCAAAGACCAACCTCCCGCTTTTTTTGTAGCATCCCTATACCAAGTATCGGCGTAAGCCACAGAATCGATTAATCTTTCCGTATGACTTTTGAGAATTACTTTTCCAGCGGTATTTGTAAGTGTAGGAAAAGAGGAAGGAGCTATTATCTTTCCATAAGATTGATAAGACAGGGAATCGGCCGCAGGGCAAACAATCACATACTCATTGGGTAGGATTTTTTTCGTCCCAAATTTACCTTTTGAAGTACCATTAGAAATGGAGTAATCTTTTAAATCAACGGTGTCTTTCCCGGCATTGTAGATTTCTACAAATTCGACTAATGGCAAGCCAACCTCGGGGGAGGGGTCGACAAATATTTCTGAAATAATGAGGTTAGCGGTATCAGGTCTTACTGCCGCGGTTTTGAAAGAAAAGTTTTTGTTGCCTGTTATCGCTTTCCCACTGCAGTCGTTCATGTTTCCTAACTGGAGTTGATAAGTAGCAGCTGGTTGAAACTTCGAAAATGTTAAGGTGATTTTTTGTTGACTAATATCAGTGTTGATAGATTTTAAAATGCTTGTTGGCTGCAAATTGAAATTTCCTGAAATTAAAGAATTTTGGTCTAATGATTTAGAAAAAATGACTAGTAAAGTTGAATCATTTTGTTTGGAAAAAGAATCGACTTTTAGTGATAAGGCATCGTAATTTAAAATATTTACTGAATTTTGTTTACCAGGTGTTCCTCCACTGATGTCCTTAGATGATGTCCATGCTGTGGCACCTTTACAGATTGAAAAAAGATCTAACTTCTCCAAAGACCATCCTCCCGCTTTTTTTGTAGCATCTCTATACCAAGTATCGGCGTAAGCCACAGAATCGATTAATCTTTCCGTATGACTTTTGAGAATTACTTTACCTACCGTATTTAGTAAAGAAGGGAAAGAAGATGGAGCTATTATCTTTCCATAAGATTGATAAGACAGGGAATCGGCCGCAGGACAAACAATCAAATACTCATTTGGTAATAATTTTTTCGTTCCAAATTTTCCTTTTGAAGTACCATTAGAAATGGAGTAATCTTTTAGGTCAACGGTGTCTTTACCAGCATTGTAGATTTCTACAAACTCGACTAATGGCAAGCCAACCTCCGGGGAGGGGTCGGCAAATATTTCAGTTATAAAAAGTTTCGCAGTATCCGTTCTTAAGGCTGGAGTTTTAAAGGAAAAATTTGTATTCCCAGTTAAAGTTTTCCCACTGCAGTCGTTCATGTTGCCTAACTGGAGTTGAAAATTAGTAGCTGGTTGAAACTTCGAAAAAGTTAAGGTGATTTTTTGTTGACCGATATCAGATGTGATAGATTTTAAAATGCTTGTTGGCTGCAAGTTGAAATTTCCTGAAATTAAAGAATTTTGGTCTAATGATTTAGAAAAAATGACTAGTAAAGTTGAATCATTTTGTTTGGAAAAAGAATCGACTTTTAGTGATAAGGCATCATAATTTAAAATATTGACCGAGTTTAGTTTGCCAGGTGTCCCTCCACTAGCATCATTAGAGGCTTTCCATGAGGTAGCTCCCAAACAATTTGAAAAGGGATCTGTTCTTTCCAGAGACCAACCTCCAGTTTTTTTTGTAGCATCCCTATACCAAGTATCGGCGTAAGAAACAGAGGATATCACATTTCCATTTTGATCTGATAAGGTAATCACATCATTGCTATTATTTAATGATGGCCATGGTGATAAACCGATTACTTTCCCATATTTTTTAAATTCAGCAGTATCTGCTTTAGCACATAAAATGATATAAGAATTCGCTTTAATGCTGTCGTTCCCAAAAGTTGCAGTGCTTGTTTGGTCGCTGTATTTAAAACCAGCTAAACCAATATCTTCGGTAGTTCCATTATAAATTTCTATAAACTCAACCGATGGTAAATCTACTTGCGGACTAGGATCTGGGAAATCTCATTGATAACAATATCATTCAGTTTAGCAAGGTAAGGTTTCTTGTAAAAGAAGGTTTTACTCTGCGGAGTCACACTAGTATTTCCTTTAATATCTTTAATTGTATTTACCGTAGCTGTATAATTTCCAGTACTCAATTGAGTCGCCATATTTAAAGTGACCTCGTTTCCACTAACCGTAACAATCGAAGGTTGGATATTCCCAGGAGAAATTTGATAATGATTTAAGATGGCAGCATCTGCAGGGTCAACCGCCTCATTAAAATTTAAAACTATTGCCAAACCATCACTGGTATTTGCCGAATTTAGAACAGGTGGTGTAACATCAGGAACTAACTCTGTAATTAAAAAATCATCGTAATAAAATAAGTTAGACCTAGTGCTTGTATAGATAGATTTGATACCAAAATAAGCCGTTGAGGTAAAAGTATCATCAGAAACTGTGCCTTCTGAGGTATAAGTTGTTCCACCCGTAATGTCCGTTTTTAACTCCCAAAATCCATTGAAATCTCTGGTCACCTGAATCTTGGCTTTGCATTCATTTACATTTATTCTTTTTTTTGCTGGACCATCAATTATCCGGGTAACTGTCGTTCCGTTTTGACGATAAAGGTCATAAGAATCATTACTTCCGCTTTCTCCAATTTGTAAAAAATAACCGTTTAAAGAACCGTTTAAATTGGCCTGATCAGAGATTAAATAGATTCGCATTTGATTACTCGATGATGGGTCAAATAACATGTCTATAAAAAAATCCCATTTAACATTGGTGGCTAAGCTATTGATAGTGTATAAGTTGACGGTTTGTGCAGCAGTATTTGAAGTGGTTTGCAATTGCTTAGCGGTATTAACGGTATAGCCAGAAACATCACCCAACCAAACTGGGTTTTGGGTAAAATCGCCATCATTAAAATTATCAGAAACCTGCGCAAACGCAATTTTTGAAATAAATAGGGTCAAAAACAATAAAAACTTTCTCATATTTGCCGTAGATAGATAGTATACAAGTTACTAATAATTAACAATTTAAAAACAAGAAAAATCATGAAAGTTGCAGTTGTAGGCGCCACCGGCCTTGTTGGTACGGTAATGTTAAAAGTTTTAGCAGAGCGCAATTTCCCAGTTACAGAATTAATTCC
>JACMOI010000072.1 GCA_014378105.1 Pseudopedobacter sp. | reverse complement strand
TGTTCTATCGAGAATTTTGATCCCATGGGAATCCATACTGGAGATTCTATTACTGTTGCTCCGGCGATGACATTATCAGATCGTTGTTATCAAGATATGCGAAATCAGGCGATCAAAATGATGCGAGCCATTGGTAACTTTGCTGGTGGATGCAACGTTCAATTCTCTGTAAATCCGGCTGACGAAAAAATCATTGCCATAGAAATTAATCCTCGTGTTTCTAGATCATCAGCCTTAGCCTCAAAAGCAACGGGCTATCCAATTGCTAAGATCGCTGCAAAATTAGCCATCGGTTACAACTTAGATGAGTTAGAAAATCAAATTACCAAAACCACCTCTGCATACTTTGAACCCACAATTGATTATGTGATTGTTAAAATTCCTCGTTGGAATTTCGACAAGTTTAAAGGCGCTAATACCACTTTGGGCTTGCAGATGAAATCTGTTGGGGAAGTGATGGGGATTGGTCGCTCTTTCATCGAAGCTTTGCAAAAAGCTTGTCAGTCTTTGGAAATTGGCAGGGCAGGCTTAGGGTCTGATGGAAAGCAGGACCGTAATATTGAAGATATTATGTACAAGCTGGAAAACCCAAGTTGGGACCGCTTGTTTGCCATAAAGGACGCCATGCGCATGGGCGTTCCGGTAGAATCTATCCGTAAAGTCACCAAAATAGATCGTTGGTTTTTAGACCAAATACAGGAATTAGACACGCTAGAAAAAGAGCTCAAACGCTACGCTTTAAATAATATCCCGAAAGACATATTCAACACTTTAAAGCAAAAGGGCTTCTCGGATATACAAATTGCTTGGGTGTTAGGTAATGTAACAGAAGACGAAGTTTACGACCGCCGAAAAGAATTGGGGATTAACCGAGTATACAAAATGGTAGATACTTGTGCGGCAGAGTTTCCGGCACAAACTCCCTATTTCTACTCAACCTACGATGGCGAGAACGAATCTATTCCATCAGATAAAAAGAAAGTCATTGTTTTGGGTTCTGGTCCAAACCGTATTGGACAAGGTATCGAGTTTGATTATTCATGTGTACACGGATTAATGGCGGCACATGAAGAGGGGTATGAATCTATCATGATTAACTGTAATCCAGAGTCCGTTTCTACCGATTTTAACATGGCCGATAAATTATATTTTGAGCCTGTTTTCTGGGAACATGTTCGTGAAATTATAGAGCTGGAAAAACCAGAGGGTGTAATTGTGCAGCTAGGTGGTCAAACCGCTTTAAAAATGGCCGAAAAACTTCATGAGCGGGGAATCAAAATAATAGGAACCTCTTTTGAAAACATGGATATCGCCGAAGATCGCGGTCGGTTTTCAGATTTATTGAAAGAATTAAACATCCCTTATCCTAAATATGGCGTTGCCGAAACTGCCGAAGAAGCAATTATTGTAGCACACGAAGTTGGTTATCCAGTATTGGTTCGTCCATCGTATGTTCTTGGTGGGCAGGGCATGAGCATCGTAATTAATGACGAAGATTTAGAGAAAGCAGTATTAAAATTATTGGGCGATTTACCTGGAAACAGAGTGTTAATTGATCATTTCTTAGACCGAGCCGAGGAGGCAGAATCTGACTGTATTTTTGATGGAGACGAAATTCATATTATCGGTTTAATGGAACATATCGAGCCTGCAGGTATTCATTCTGGTGATTCCAGTGCTGTTTTACCTCCATTTAACCTATCAGATAAAGTAATTGGAAAGATGGAAGAATACACTGAAAAAATTGCAAGAGCTTTAAATATTCGTGGTTTAATGAACATGCAATTTGCCATTAAAAACAACGAAGTTTATGTGATTGAGGCGAATCCGAGAGCATCACGTACGGTTCCATTTATCGCCAAAGCATACGACGTAGCCTATATTAATATTGCTACAAAAGTGATGTTGGGCACCAAAAAGTTAAAGGATTTCACCATCGAAAGAAAGCTGATAGGATATGCGATTAAGGAGCCTGTTTTCTCTCACCATAAATTCCCCGAAATTCAAAAAGAATTAGGACCAGAGATGAAATCAACCGGCGAGGCCATCCGTTTCATTAAAGATTTAGAAGACCCACATTTTATACAACTATACAAAGAGAAATCGATGTATTTGAGTAAATAGGATTTACGTCCCGATAGCTATCTGGATAAATTTTAAAACCAACTCATTTGTTTGAGGTGGTTTTTTTGTTTATTTAAATATGAACGGCTCAAATTAGGTTCTAAACTATAAATCGTTAGCAATAAAATCAAACGGCTGCTCGATTAAAACCTACAGTTTCTCGATATATCTGAGGCGAAACATCAGCATTGTTTTTAAAAAACCGACTGAAATAATACTCATCATCATAACCTAAACCGTAGGCAATTTCTTTTACAGATTTGTTGGTGAGGTACAACTCTCGTTTAGCCTCAATCACAATCCGTTCGGATATTAAATCGGTCAATGTTTTATTAAAATGAGTTTTGGTGATTTTTGCCAAAGCTTTTGGCGTAATATTTAGCAAATCGGCATAGTCACTAGCGCTGTGTTTGGTTTTATAATGTGTTTCTATATAGCTTTTTAAATTCTGTAAAATAAAAGGCTCTTTGTTGTTTTCGTTAATTTTTAGATGTTTGGGTAATTGCTCGGCTTTTAATCTAGATAGAATAATTAAAAATATTTTGAGGTAAGAGAATAGCAATTCGTATTGAGCCATTTCGCTATTTTTCATCTCGGTTTGCATTTGAAGTAGCAGCATATCTAAAGTTTTTGTCGCCGCTTCATCCACATTTACCATAGGTGGATTATAAATGTTATTAAACAAAACACCGTTGCAAGCTACTTCTGTTTGGTGTTTGTGAATGCAAAAAAAATCGGGGTGAAAATTAATTAAAACACCCTTTATTTGCACCTTGGGGGTCAGCATAAAAGGTTGATAAGGCGAAAACGCTAAGAGATTGTTTTTTTCAAAAGTGTATTCAGAAAAATCGGCCTTTAACTTACCATTCCCCTCTTTTATCCAAATTAAAGAGTAATAATTTAAACGTTGCAGATGATCAAAATGATGATTATCATCAAAATAAGAAAGCTGAAAAGCTAAATCGCCCGTTTGTGGATTAATTAAGGTAGGTGCCTCTTTATTTTGTGTCATTTTTAAAGGTTATAAAAATTTTCTATCACTTTCTTCAATGGCTAAATCATTAATGCTAGCAAAGCGTTTTTGCATTAAACCGTTGGCATTAAATTCCCAATTTTCGTTTCCGTATGCTCTAAACCATTGGCCGGTTTTAGTATGGTATTCATATTCAAACCTTACAGCCATTCGGTTTTCTCTAAAACCCCAAAGTTCTTTCTTTAGCTTGTAATTTAGTTCATTTTCCCACTTTCTTTGTAGAAAAGCAATGACTTGCTCCCGTCCGTTAATAAAAGTGATTCTATTGCGCCATTCAGTATCAATGGTATAAGCTGAGGCAATGCGTTTTACATCTTGGCTGTTCCATGCATCTTCTGCTAATTGTACTTTCTCCAAAGCTTTTTCCATAGTGAATGGAGGGAGCGGGTGTTTTATTTCTTCTATTTTCATGGTGTTAAATTTAAAAAATTGGGCGAGTGATTATCTCGCTCAATTCATATTATATTATAGTGCTACTGCTACCGGAAAATCTACTGGTACTTTGGTTAAGTTGTGTAGGTAATTCATGGCGGTTTTATCACTTATTTGAAGAATTAAATCCACCAAATTTGCATTGGTATAACCTTGTGTAAAAAATTCGATTACTAAAGCCTCATTTTTTTGACCTCTGTTTCTGGTAATGTCTGCTGCTAGTTTTACCAAAGCATTAAGCTTAGCATCGGCTGATTTTTCTTTTCTAATATCTAATAATTGTTCATCAGAAAAACCATTCATTTTGCCAATTACTAAATGTGCGCTTTGGCAGTAAATACACTCGTTTACTTGACTAACTACCAAGTTTACGGCTTCTTTTTCTTTATTGCTTAATGATGTTTTTGCATTTTGATAAGCTAAATATTTACCTAAACCATTGTCGGAATATGCAATTGTTGCATATAAATTGGGTACAAAGCCTAAAGCTTTTTGAAGGTTATCAAAAATTTCTTGATTTGCTGGAGCGACTTCTGCCCTTGTAGGTACTGTGAATGTTGACATTTTACTTTATTATTAAATGATTGTCGTTATTGACAATACAAAGGTGCAAAGCGTGGCTTGTGCTCAACATGGAGAAAGGTGGCTAACTGATGGATAATTTTACCAATGTGGTCTCGGTTGCTGGTTTAGATCAAATTAATTTATCGGGAGTACAAAATTTATAGGTGTAACGGATAGGCCAAGTGAAAACGTTTATAGAATATTAGAAATCGATGATAAACATATGGTCTTAGCAGCTGTTAATAGAATTATTGGTGTAGTATTTGATTTATATTTTGTAATAGCTAATTAAAAATTTTAAATTTATAAAGATGAAAAAACTACTAATTATAGTGATGGGAATAATGTCTATTTCTTGTACACAAAAAAAGTATATCCCCGAACCTGCAAAACCAAACCCTGTGGTAATAAAAGAAAGCTACACCACCTTAGTTTGGGCCGATGAATTTAATGTAGATGGTGCGCCTGACTCAAATAATTGGGGTTATGATTTAGGTAATGGTAACGGATGGGGAAATGCAGAATTGGAATACTATACCAATCGCCCAGAAAATGTGATTGTTAAAAACGGGACATTAAGAATTAATGCCATTAAAGAAAATTACAACGGCAGTACTTATACGTCTGCCAGAATGTTGAGCCAAAATAAATATGCATTTACTTATGGTAAGGTAGAGGTAAAAGCAAAGTTACCTGTAGGTATAGGTACATGGCCAGCAATATGGATGTTGGGGGGTGATATCAAATCTGTCGGTTGGCCAAACTGTGGTGAAATCGATATTATGGAGCATTTAGGAAGAGATTTAAACAATATTTATGCTACTTTACATTATCCAGGACATTCTGGTGGAAATGCAAACGGAGCAACTAAAATGATTCAGAATGCAACAACAGAATTCCATATTTATAGCCTTGAGTGGTCTCCATCAATTATAAAAATGTTTGTGGATGACCAATTGGTGCATTCTGTTAGCAACTCATCAAATATTCCTTTTAACCACGATTTCTTTTTTATCATGAACTTGGCCATGGGTGGAAATTTTGGTGGACCTGTTGATCCTGGAGTTACCAATGCCACTATGGAAGTAGATTATATTAGAGTCTATAAATAATTTTAATTAATTTTATTCAACCATATTTAATCGTTGTGTTTAAATTAAACTAACGATTTTTTAAAATCTTAAAAAAATCATTAATAATTATGAGAAAAAACCTGCGTTTTAGTTTAATAGGAGCAATATTTTGCTTTTTTCTTTTTGGATCATTCAGTTGTTGGTCACAAACAAAAATTGCTAAAACTGATGCTGATAAAAAAATAGCTGAACTCGTCCAGAAAATGACACTGAAAGAAAAAGTCGGGCAGATGGCACAAATCACATTAAACGTCATTACTAAAGGTAAAAACCGTTTTAACAGCGATGAGCCTGTTGTATTAGATCCGGTAGCCATGAAGAAAGCTTTTGAAGACTATAAGTTAGGCTCCGTTTTAAACACAGCAAATAATAGAGCTAGAACTCCTCAGGTTTGGTATCAGTTAATTACGCAAATTCAAGACGCAGGAAAAGGAAGATTAAATATTCCAATAGTTTATGGCATTGATGCTATTCATGGCGCAACCTATACCGTTGGCGCAACGTTCTTTCCACAACAAATTGGGCAAGCAGCTACAAGAAATAGAGATTTGGTAAAAAGAGCAGCGCAAATTACTGCTTATGAAACCAGAGCAAGTGGAATACCCTGGAGTTTTTCTCCCGTTTTAGACCTTGGTCCTGATCCTCGATTTCCAAGAATTTGGGAAACATATGGAGAGGATCCTTACCTCGATACCCAATTGGGAGTTCAGGTAATAAAAGGTTACGAAGGTGAAAATAATAACGTTTCAGATCCTTTCCATGTAGCATCTTGTTTAAAACATTTTTTAGGGTATCAGGTAGCTTTTTCAGGTAAAGATAGAACGCCAGCCATTATCTCTGACCAACAACTAAGTGAGTACCATTTGCCAGCTTTTAAAGCTGCTATTGATGCAGGAGCGCATAGTATTATGATCAATTCAGGGTTAGTCAATGGAATTCCCGTTCATGCTAATCCAAAAATATTAACCGAGTTGTTAAGAAACAAGTTAGGTTTTAAGGGTTTGGTAGTTACCGACTGGGGGGATATTGAGAACCTTTATAAAAGAGACCGTATCGCAAGAAATAATAAGGAAGCAGTAATGATAGCAATTAATGCAGGAATAGACATGTCTATGATTGCTTATCAATACGAACCTTTTTGTGATGACCTAATCGCGTTGGTAAAGGAAGGGAAAGTAAAGCAATCTAGAATTGATGATGCCGTAACTCATATCTTAAAATTCAAATATGAGCTCGGTTTATTCGAGACACCAGTAACTAATTATAAAGATTATCCAAAATTTGGCAGTAAAGAATTTGAGCAAGCTGCCTATCAAACAGCTGCAGAATCTATCACTTTATTAAAGAACAAAGACAATGTTTTGCCTTTAAATAAAGGGTTGAAAGTTTTGGTAACCGGACCGAATGCAAACTCTATGCGTACACTAAATGGTGGTTGGACCTATTCTTGGCAGGGAGAAAAAGTAGAGGAATTTGCAGCTAAATACAATACTATTTTAGAAGCAATGCAAAATAAAATTGGGGCAGAAAATGTAAAATTTGTTCCTGGAGTAAGCTATAAAATGGATGGAAAGTATTTTGAAGAATATGCTGACCAAATGGAGAAAGCCATTGATGAGGCAAAAGAAGTTGACGTTGTAATTCTTTGTTTAGGTGAGAACACCTATACCGAAACACCAGGAAATTTAAGTGACTTGTATTTGTCTGATTTACAAACCGAGTTTGCGAAAAAAATCGCTGCAGCAGGAAAAAAAGTAATCTTGGTTTTGAACGAAGGTCGCCCGAGAATCATCAGCAAGTTTGAACCTATGATTCCCGCAATTATAGACACCTATCTGCCTGGAAATTTTGGAGGAGACGCTTTAGCTGATATCCTTTTTGGAGATGTGAATCCATCAGGTAAATTACCTTTTAACTATCCAAAATTCCCGAATTCTTTAGCTAATTATGATCATAAACCATCAGAAAGCAGAGCGGTAGTCGAAGGTGTTTATAACTATGATGCTGATTATAACCCACAATTCGAATTTGGTTTTGGCTTAAGTTACACCACTTTTAAATACAGCAATTTAAAAATCAGTGCTGATAAAATTTCAGCTAACGATATTCTGAACGTTTCAGTACAGGTCAGCAATACTGGAAATAAAGAAGGAAAGGAAGTAGTTGATTTATACTTAAGTGATTTATATGCTTCCATATCTCCAGATGTGAAAAGACTAAAAGGCTTTGAGAAAATTAATCTAATGCCAGGTGAGACTAAAACAGTTACTTTTAAGCTCACTAAAAATGAAATGTCTTTCGTGAATGCTGATTTAAAAAGTGTTGTTGAACCTGGCGATTTTGAAATACAAATTTCTGATTTAAAAAAGAAGTTTACTGTAGAATAGTATCAAAAAAGAAATTCAAAATTAATAAAGCATGTTATTTTGATAACATGCTTTATTAATTTATGCAAACTATATTTTAATTTTTTCATGTAAAAATGCGACATTAGATAGCATTTCAATTTCTTCTTTATTTAATCCTGGAAATATATAATCTGAATTATAAAATTCTTTTCTGAATAATCTAAAATAGGATTTTGTAATACCATTAACTTCGTCAACATAATTAATTTTCAAGTAATAAAGAGTTTTAGGACTATAAAAGGTTTCTCGATCTATTTTAGCACTTATAACTAGTGAGAGTCCTGAAGCAATTTGAATTTGACTTTCTCTTTCCACATTTAAATATTGATCATTGTCTTTATTATAGATAAAAAAGACAACATGAGTGGTATTAACAGGGAGCTTACCATAATTTTTAATGTAATAGATTCCTAATAAATTCACATCATCATAACTTGCTTTTAATACGTCAAAAATTGCTCTGTTTTCAAATTCTTTCTGATTATTAGCCTTAATTTGAAATTTGTATTGCTCGGTTGCGATTTTAGCCTGTGTCTTAATTGCGCTTAATTGTCCATCATTAATAGAGTCTTGTTTTTTGTTTCTTTTCTGTTGTTCAACAAATCGCACATTATTTTCTGAATCAACTTTAAATCGTTGTTTTGTAATTATTGAATCTTTTATTCTAGCTTCATTTTTATCTTCATTACGCTGACTAATAGAGTCCTTATAAAGTTTATTGGAATGGTTAATTGTATAAATTAATGCTATAATCGTTACCAACAAGCCTATAATACTCAATATGTCTTTTAATTCGACTTTCCAGAATTTAGGATTCTGATTATCCAGTTTAGGTTTTATTTTTGATTTAGGTTTTCCTTCTTGTTTTTCCATATATATTTAGACTTCTCTACTTCAACTAAATAACACTTTTTAAATATAACGTAAGTTTTATAAAAGCTTTAATTTCTGAATGTTAAGAAAAAACGCAATTTAAAGCCGTAGTGTTTTTACTTACTCGTAACAAAATTATCAAATCTTTATCCAAAGTAAAATTATTTGCTATGGCAGAAACTATTATCCGCGTTGATCAGCTTAATTTCTCTTTTGGTAACCAACAAGTGTTGAATAACATCAGCTTAAGTGTTCAAAGAGGGAGTATTTATGGATTTTTAGGTCCTAATGGTTCTGGTAAAACCACAACCATTAAATTACTGCTCAATTTGCTTCAAAATTCATCTGCAAATATTCATTTATTCGGAAAGTCACTCAATCAACATCGAGAAGAAGTGTTGCAAAAAGTAGGTTCTTTAATAGAATCACCAGCGCTGTATCATCATCTTTCTGGATTCGATAATTTGAAAGCTAGAGCAATCATTTTTGGAATTCATGAGGAGCGAATTCATGAAATTTTAAAGATTGTTGGTTTAACTTCAGCTGCCAAAAAGAAAGTAGGAAAGTATTCTTTAGGAATGAAACAGCGCTTGGGTATAGGTTTAGCTTTATTGAATGATCCCGAGCTACTGATTTTAGATGAGCCCACAAATGGTTTAGATCCTAATGGGATTATAGAAGTAAGAAATTTACTTAAAAAATTAGCCCTAGAACATCATAAAACTATTTTTATCTCTAGCCACTTATTGGCTGAGGTAGAAAGAATTGCCACCCATGTTGGTATTTTGTTTGATGGAAAACTACGTTTTGAAGGGAAAATTGAAGAATTACAATCCTTAAAATCTGTTGATATATGTATCGAGACAAACAATAATAAAACAGCAGCAGACTTATTGAATGTGAATTTTGCAGTAACAAATACAGATACTTTTATGAGAATCCCTTTTCAAAGTCCCGAACAGATTGCAAAAATCAATAAGCTTTTAGTTAACAATGGTTTCGAAGTTTACAGTCTTTATAAAGAAAAGAAAGACTTAGAATCCTTATTCTTAGACCTTACTCAGCCTGTATAAATATGAAATCATTTTTTCTTTCTCTACGTTCTGAGTTTTTTAAATCTCGTAATACCTTAGCCTTTTGGGGAGCTATTATTTTGCCTTTATTTTTATGTACGGTAGTATTTTTAGGATATTATTTTAAAGCCGATTCTATCATTAGAGGAATGAAAGGCGCTAATGGCGAAGCAGCTTGGTTCCAATATCTTTCCATCATATTGGGTGTAATGGGTTCTTTACTTTTACCCATGTATCTCATCTTCATGACTTACTCTGTAAACAACATTGAACACAAGGCCGAAACCTGGAAAAGCTTATTTTCTTTACCAATTCCAAAGTTTACAGTTTATGCTAGTAAGGCTTTATATACTTTGCTGTTGGTATTTATTATTTTGGTTTTGTTTGTAGTGCTTTCAATTGCTTATGGATTGATTTTGGGTAAAATGAAACCGGGTTTTCATTTATTAGATGCAGATTTAAAAGATATTTTTAATAAGGTTTCCCAAATTTATTTCAAGCTTTTCATCGCTTCTTTAGGCATTATTTCTATCCAGTTTTTCTTTAGCTTAATTTGGCAAGATTTTATGAAGCCAATGGGTTTAGGCTTTGTTTTACTAGTGGTCTCCCTGATCGCCTTAAAATGGGAGTACAGCTATATCATTCCATACTCACTACCATTGAAATCTATTATGGGCCTTTCGAAAGGTTCAGTTTTATTTGATAAGGAGGCTTGGGTAAGTATTGCTTATGCTTTATCATTTTTCACTTTAGGGTATTTTGTCATTACAAAACGAAGTGTGATATAAGATTTAACACATAAAATTAAAGACACTGAACTATTTATTGGCTAAAGTGTTCTATTTCTAATTAAGATGGAACAGCGAAAAGACAAAGGAATTATATTATTTGATGGTGTTTGCAATTTGTGCAACAGCTTTGTAGAAAAAGTAATTGCCGCGGATAAAAATGATTATTTCAGATTTGTGTCATTACAATCTAAAGCTGCTGAAGATTTGCTTTATAAATACCCTGAGTTTCGGGATTTAAAAACCATTATTTTTTTAGAAGATGATAAAATTTATACACGTTCTACAGCTGCTCTGAAAATCAGTAAACACCTAATGGGAGTTTGGCCTTTGCTACAAACCAGTTATGTTTTACCCAAATTGATTAGAGATGGTATCTACAATTTCGTTGCAAAAAACCGCTACAAATGGTTTGGTAAAAAAGATCAATGTATGGTACCAACTCCAGAACTAAAATCTAAATTTTTATAAAATTAAACTTCTAATGGTTTTTCTCGTCTAGTGCCATCATACAATTCGTATTCTAACAATCGGCAATCTAATTTTCCATTATAAAATTCAATCCTTTTGGATGCTCTTAATCCTATTTTTTTAGCTAAGTCAGGATTTCCAGTAAAGATATAACCATTGTAACCCTTGCATTCTTGTTTCATAAAATCGCCCATTCTTTTATAGGTTGCTTCAAGCTTAGAATGTACGCCTAAACGCTCTCCATATTCAGGATTAAACATCACCACACCTTTTCCTTCTGGGATTTCAGTCTCTGCAAAATCACAAGTTTGAAAATCTATCAACTGATCCACGCCTGCGGTCATCGCGTTTTTGATGGAAATATCTATCGAATCATCCGAAATATCGGTAGCAATAATTTTAAAATCTATGTGCTTTACAATTTGATCTTTTAAGAATCTACGTTCAGCAAAAAACACTTCCTCATTATATCCTAAAATATGCATAAAGCTGTAGTTCATTCGTAACAAGCCAGGCGCTCTTTTGGTAGCAATTAAAGCGGCTTCAATGGCTAAAGTTCCTGAGCCACACATTGGGTTTACAAAATTTGATTTTTGGTCCCAAGAACTAGCAAAAATAGTTCCCGAAGCCAATGCCTCTAGCATAGGTGCTTTACCAGGTATTTTACGATAGCTGTGTTTTGCTAAAGTTTCTCCTGAAGTATCTATAAAGATTTCAGCCTTTTCGTTTTTCCAATATAAATGAATAACCGCTTTCGAATAATCAGATCCAGAATCGGGACGAATCTTATGAATTGACTTAATTCTGTCAACAATCGCATCTTTTACTCGCAAATTTGCGAACAATGGCGTCGTAATGGTTGGGTTATCAACATTAGAGGTTACCGAAAAATAGCCACTAAAATCAATCAGATTTTCCCAAGGCAAAGCGCTTAAATTTTGGTGTAATTCATCATGATTTTCAGCCGTAAATTCATGTAAACTATATAATACCTGAGATGCGCACCTAAGGTTGAGATTCAGCTTTATACAATCGTTTAAACTTAAGAATAGCTCTACACCAGTACCAAATACTCGGGTCGGTTTAAAGCCTAAATCTATCACCTCATTTTCGAGGTATAGAGCCAATCTTTTATTACAGGTGATGATCACCTTTGCGGGAGTGTTGAAAACTTGATCCATATAGGAGCGCAATTTACTCAAATAAATTTTAGAGATTTGACATCAGAAACTAAAGAATATTGAATTATGGATATCAAAGGGAAAGCACATTATGTATCTGACGTAATAAACGTTACAGATAGCTTTAGGAAGAGAGAATTAGTAATAGAATTTGCAGAAAATCCACAATATCCTGAGTTTGTAAAGTTTGAAGCCATTCAAGA
>JACMOI010000008.1 GCA_014378105.1 Pseudopedobacter sp. | reverse complement strand
GTATACTTTCCAAAGCCATGCAAACGACGATGTTTTACGACTAATAAGCCAGGTTCTGAAACATCTAAAACGAAACAATAATTAGGGACTTTTAAAGTGGTTCCCCATATATAAAGTGAACTATTTTCTACCCAAATAGCCAAATGTACTCCTGGACGCTCGATTCCTGGAGCTAATTTTACAATGGTATCCGTATTAAATGGTAATCGAACACCAAAAGAAAGCGGTTGCTCGGCTTCCTCTGGAGATAAAAATGCGATAGATATTTTTGGGGATTGTCCTTCTTCTTTCCGCAAACTTGCCCAAAAAGCAACATTAATAATCGCCTCAATAGTAGCGCTATCGGGGGCAGGAGCAACCTTTTGCTCACCTTTTTCTAAAGCCGATGAAATCAGATTTTTAAAATGCGTTTCTAAATGTGTCGAGGCAGATTTAGCTTCCTGATAAGTGCTATTGTTCATGATTACCAAATTTAGGTTTTTGTTCTTTAGAGCAGAATACAAAATTGACCAAGAAAAGTAAAATTACTCCTCCAACAATTTACCATCAATTTCTTTTGTCGCCTTGGCACCGAGTTTTCTCAAAGTCTCTACCCTGTTCACCAAGTTCCCACTTCCAGTGGTGAGTTTGCCCATGGCATCGCCATAAGCTTTCTGTGATTTATCTAAAGTATCTCCAACTTTCTGCAAATCACCTACAAAACCGACAAACTTATCATACAATTGACCAGCTTTCGTGGCAATATCAATCGCATTTTTTGTCTGCTGTTCTTGCTTCCAAATAGAAGCCACTGTTTTTAAAGTCGCCAACAAAGTGGATGGTGTTACAATCACTACTCTTTTATTCCAGGCAAAATCAAATAAATCTAAATCATGCTGTACTGCAATAGCAAAAGACGATTCTATCGGCACAAAAAGTAGTACAAATTCTGGAGAGTTGATTTGATATAAATCATGATAATTCTTCCCGCTTAAGCCAGTAATATGTGTTTTAATAGAATTGATGTGTTGTTTAATAAAACCTTCTCGTTCTATATCATTTTCTGCATTTACAAGCCGCTCATAAGCCACTAAAGAAACTTTAGCGTCAATTACGATATGCTTATCTTCTGGCAAATAAATCACTACATCGGGCAACAGACGACTACCGTCGTCAGCAGTGAAATTGCTTTGCTTCCTATAATTTGTTCCTTCAATTAAACCCGAACCCTCCAGCAATTTATCCAATACCATCTCGCCCCAATTTCCTTGTTTTTTATTATCGCCTTTTAAGGCTTTAGTTAAATTGGTGGCATCATCCTGAATTAATTTTGTCTGTTTAATGAGCTCATCTATGGTTCCTTTTAAAGTAAAACGTTCTGAAGCTTCAGCTTTGTAGGTATTATCTACCTTATCGGAAAAAGCTTTGATATTTTCCTTCAATGGATTCAAAATGACCTCTAAATTGGTTCTGTTGGTCTCGGTAAATTCGGCAGTTTTAGCTTTCAAGATTTGATTAGCTACATTTTCAAACTCTGTTTTCAAACGAATTTGTGATTCTTCCAAAAACACTTTTTGATCTTGTAACCTTTCTCTTTGCGCTTTAAAAGATTCCTCTGCCTGCGACATCCGTTTTTTCTCGTTGGTCAATTGCTCAATTAAATCATTCTTTTCCAACTCTAGCCTTTCTAACCTTTGATTCAGTTTAACCTCGATGTCAAACTTTTCATCCAAAGCGCCTTTCACTTTTTGCTCGCTCACCGCTAATTGAATCCTTAAGTTTTCTTGCGCTGCTTTAAGCTGGTTGAATGCAGAGATGTCAATTCCTGAAGCTGAAACTGGTCTTTTTAGAAATAGCACCACAGCAATCAACAAAATAACAACCGCAACAATAATTAAAACGATATCCATAAGGTAAATTTAAATTTATTTCTAAAAGGATTTTAATAAACCCGGCACAATAAGCCTTTTAGATATTCTCCTTCTGGGAAAGAAATCCGAATGGGATGATCCTCGGGTTGAGAAAATTGATGAATAATTTGAACTTCTTTTCCAGCATCTAAAGCCGCCCAAGCAATGATTTGCTTAAAAGTATCAATATCTACCGCTCCAGAGCAGCTGAAAGTCGCTAATAAACCTCCCCTTTCTAAAACTGACATTCCTAAACGATTCAAATCTTTATAGGCTCTTGAGGCTTTTACCAAGGCCGAACGAGATGGTGCATATTTTGGCGGATCTAAAATCACGATATCAAACTTTTCTTCCTGTTCCTTAAACAAACGCAGCTGCTTGTTCACATCATTTTGTATCGCTTCAGATTTTGATTGGTCAAATTTATTTAGCTCGATGTTCTTCCTTAATGTGTCAATTGCCAAAGCCGAACTATCTACAGAAACCACTTTCGAAGCACCAGCCTTTAGTGCATTTAAGCCAAACCCGCCACTATAAGAAAAGCAGTCTAACACCTTTTTCTCCTTCACATAAGTCGCTAAAAATTTCCGGTTGTCTCTTTGATCGCAATAAAAACCCGATTTTTGCCCTTCTCTAATATTGATGTGGTATTTGATCCCGTTCTCTTTTACCTCCACAAAATCGGGAGGAAGCGAACCCCAGAGTAATCCTTCAGTTTCCTGCAAACCATCATGCGCTCTGGCTTTTTCATCACTTTTATCAAAGATGCCTTTGGCACCCGTTAGCTTTTGTAGTTCATCTAAAATAATAGGTTTTATATTTTCGATTCCTGATGTCAAAACTTGGAGCGATAGATAATCTCCATACTTATCGGCAATTAATCCTGGCAAATAGTCTGACTCGCTAAATATCAAACGACAGGTATTGGTTTCTTTGGTCAATAAAGATTGACGAGCATTCACCGCATTTTGCAAACGCATTCTCCACCAGTTTTCATCCGGGATTTCATTTTCATCCCAGCTTAATAAGCGAACAGCAACTCTCGACTCGGCATTATAATAGCCGTAAGCTAAAAAAGTGTTTTTAGTATCAAAAACTTTTACCAAATCGCCATTTGCAGGCTTGCCCTTGATTTGAGCTAATGCCCCAGAAAAAACCCATGGATGCTTTTGCAAAACAGCTTTTTCTTTACCCTTATTCAAAATGATATCTATCATAGCTTGCAAAGGTAAATAAAGCTGTGATAAAGATTTAGAAAAGGCACTTTATTGCTTATGGATGCTACAGTCCCGCTATTCGTTCCAAATCCGCCCAACACTTTAGCGCACACACTTCGGGTTTTCCACTGCTATCGCGTTTATTTAACCTAGGCTTGTACAGGAAACTTAAATTTTAACTCACCCACAACCCTCTCCTCAAAGAGAGGGAGAATTAGAATGATTGTAGGGATAATCCTAGGATTATCCCTACATAAAAACAAACCTGAGTTATTTCTCCTTCTCCCCATGGGAGAAGGTCGGGATGAGGGACTAAATCTTTCTTCCGTCTCTGATTAAAACCTCAGAACCTTCAGCTAGGAATACTGAGTTTGGCTCTTCCTGATTTAAAAATGCGAAATCCGCTCCATATAAATCCTCAAAATCTGCATTAATATGATACTTATTTATTGGGTAAACTTCCCATGACGGATGCTCCACTGCATATTCTAAACTTTTATTTATTCCTGCCGAAGTATAACCCCAGTAATGCTCGGTGATAAATTCTTCTTCGCTTCCTTTAACAAAGGGTTGAGCTTTACCCTTTGTTTCTATTTCAAATTGATACCAATTTTTCTTCATCCATTCATAGCTTACTTTCAATTGGTCGTTTTCATTTTGCCAGCTATGTTTGGTTTTTAGGATTTCGTAATGTTCGTGAAATAAACTATTCGCTACTAAGGCTATCATCGGTTTAGAGACGATTTCACTGATGAAAACCGCTCCTCGTCGCCATTCTTCTCCTTCTTTATAGCGAACATAAAAACGCAAATTAACTTCCTCAAAATTAATGTGAAAGGGAATCTTCATTCCTTTGATTCTAGTATTCATAAATAGGAAACCAATTAAACTTACATAACAATTGCCGTTGTAAAAATCTAACTCGGTATGTGGAGGTATATATTTTTGAAGTATTCCCGGATTGACAATGTAATTTGCCATGGCCAGTTTTCGCCATTCGGCGGTAAGGAAAGTCTTTTTCATTTATGATTACATAATAGTCAACCTATATATTTTGTTTGCATATTTTAATGATGATAATTCTTAATACACCCCATCCTACCCTCTTCTTAAGAAAAGGAGGAAGTTAGATCTACGTTCTCTATCAATATATAAGCCCAGTGTTCGTCAAATGGAAAGGACTACAACTTTATTAAAGACGAGCAAAAATGAGGTGAAGCACAGTCCTATAAAGCTCGCCCTATGAAAGATGATAAGAATGAAATTACTTTTCTAAAAGTTAAAAAAGTAAATTTAATGATCTGAACACCTAGTTTTTGAGCTGAGTTTAATTAACTAACAAAATTTTATGCTTTAAAAGGTAAATTTGTATCTTGCGCCCTCTAAAAACAAAAAATTATATAATACAATATGGGAATAATGGGTTTTTTGCGTAACCGAGCAGGTGTAATCATT
>JACMOI010000071.1 GCA_014378105.1 Pseudopedobacter sp. | reverse complement strand
TATCGACTGGATGGTCGTAGCAAACCAAAACTCCGCCCTCGTTTTGGTAACGCCTCAACTCTTCGAGCGCTTTTTCGTGCAATCCGGCGGTTGAACACACCAAAGCATCAGGTTTCTGGCGCCGAATCACCGATAAGGCTGCCGCTTGGGCATTGGCCTCACGGCAGTCGCGTAGTCCTGCACCATAGATGGGCACGTCGAAGCCGCGTTCGTTGAGCGTGTTTTGAATCAACTGCATCTTTTGGGTGCCGACGCCGAAATCGAACCACAACGAAAATAACCCGACAGTGTTGTTGCTGCGCCCATTGGAAAGACGCTGTGCGTGTGGATTGCGCTCGAAACCCAACCGCTGCGCTGCCTCCAGAACCGCCTGACGGGTTTTTTCCGACATGCGTCCCGTGCCGTTCAGAGCATAAGAAACCGTCATTTTGCTCACACCCACTTCGCGCGCCACATCCTGCATCGTGATCGCATCGCGCGCCATGGAAGGAGAGAAAGTGTCTTGCTCAGGCATTTGGTTTACCGCTACACCAAATTATACCCATAAGAGTCTATTTTCAAACATTCCATCTTTTGGCTCGTTAAGAAGGCGGTGTGCCAATTCTTTTTAGAGGGGCGCACCGCTTGAATTTATGCTGCTGCGGGAGCAGAATTTGACACCGGAAAGGCTTCGGCAACACCGGGATGAAAAATTTCGCCATTCACGATGTTGAGGCCGCGCCTCAAACTCTCGTTTTGGTCGCAGGCAACTTTCCAACCTTGAGCCGCTACCTGGCGCACGAAGGGTAGGGTGGCGTTGGTGAGAGCAAGTGTCGAGGTGCGTGGCACCGCGCCTGGCATATTGGTGACGCAGTAATGAATAATGCCTTCTTCGACAAAAGTTGGCGCATCATGGGTAGTTGGACGCGAGGTCTCGAAACAGCCGCCCTGATCGATAGCCACATCGACCATCACAGCGCCAGGCTGCATGGTTTTTAGGTCTTGGCGACGCACTAGTTTGGGCGCGAGTTTGCCGGGCAAAAGTATCGAGCCAATTACAACATCAGCGCGCGTCAAATGGTCTCGGATGGTCGCAGGTTGCGAGAACAGGGTTTCAACGTTGGGCGGCAAAACCTCGCTCAAAAAGCGTAATCGCTCCAGATTGACATCGAAAAGCGTGACAGCGGCACCAAGCCCCGCCGCAAGTTTGGCGGCATTGGCCCCCACGACTCTACAGAAAAGCCCTGAATTAATTCAGGGCTTTTCTATTTGGAAAAAATTTATAATCGCTTTGGCCTGCTTTGTATTTACCACTTGCAGTAAATCTTGTTCAGCGGCTTTCTTTATTCTTTTTACTGATTTGAACTGCCGCAATAAATTTTGAGCAGAGATTTTACCAATTCCCTCAATTAATTCTAACTCGGTTTGTAAGGTTCCTTGATCTCGCTTTTTTCTATGAAAGGTGATGCCAAATCTGTGTGCCTCATCTCTTAATTGCTGAATAATTTTTAAAGTTTCTGATTTTTTATCTAGATAAATTGGGTATTGATCGCCAGGATAATACAATTCTTCTAATCTTTTAGCTATTCCAATTACTGTTAATTGGTCAAAAATACCTAGTTTTTTTAAACTCTTTACGGAAGAAGACAGCTGTCCTTTTCCGCCGTCTATGACTATTAACTGCGGCAATTCTTGACCTTCTTCCAAAAGTCGTTTATATCGTCGATAAACGGCTTCTTCCATTGTCGCAAAATCATTTGGTCCTTCCACTGTTTTCACATTAAAATGCCGATAATCTTTTTTCGATGGTTTTCCATCTCTAAATACTACAATCGCAGATACTGGATATTTCCCTTGAAAGTTAGAGTTATCAAAACATTCAATGTGCCGAGGTAATTCTTTCAAACGCAAATCTTTTTGCATCTGCGTAAGCAAACGCTCTGATCTAAACTCTGGATTTAACTTTTCATATTGTTCTAATTTATCCTTCCTAAAGAATAGCACATTCTTTTGTGAAAGCTCTAGCAATTTCTTCTTCTCGCCCTGTTTTGGAACAGTAAACTTTACAAATTCATCATCTAATTCTATTTCAAAAGGAACAATAATTTCTTTAGATTCACTTTGAAACCTTGTTCGAAACTCGGAAATGGCAATTGTTAAAAGCTCTTCATCAGATTCATCTAGTTTCTTTTTAATTTCTATCGTTTGCGTTTGGATAATAGTGCCATGCATTACTTTCAGATAATTGACAAAAGCAATTTTATCATCAGAAGCTATACTAAAAACGTCCACCTCAGTTATAGACGAGTTAACGATGGTTGACTTACTCTGATAACGTTCTAATAGCTCGTATTTTCTTTGTAAACGATGGGCTGCCTCGAAATTTAATTGTATTGCTTCCCCCTGTATTTGATCTTTTAAAATTTTAAGAACAGCACTAATTTTTCCGTTTAATATATCTTTAATTTCCTCTATAGAAAGGTTGTAATCATCTTCCTTCTGTAAACCTTCGCAAGGACCTTTGCAATTACCTATTTGATATTCTAAACATACTCTAAACTTACCAGCCTCGATATTAGGTTTTGTTAAGGGAAGGTTACAGGTTCTTAATTGATAAGTATCTTTAATTAATCCTAAAATAGAATGCATCATAGATACTGATGGATAAGGTCCTAAATATTTTGAACCATCTTTCACCAACCTTCTAGTCCATTGAATACGTGGGAACTTTTCATTCTTGATGACAATCCACGGGTATGTCTTGTCATCTTTAAGCATGACATTGTATCTGGGTTGATGCTTTTTAATTAAGCTATTTTCTAATAGCCAAGCATCAATCTCGGTATCAACTATGGTAAACGTTATATTATTGATTTTGCTAACTAAAACACGGGTTTTAGCATTTACTTTATGACCATCCTTATTGAAATAGGAGGATACTCGATTTTTTAAATCTTTTGCCTTTCCAATATAAATCAACTCCTCATGTTTATCATAATATTGATAAACACCCGGTTTATGTGGTATATTTTTTAAAGCTGATTTATAATCGAACATCATTATAATAAGGGAATTCTGATTTCTGTTGATTTGGTGTTAACGATAATGACGGTATACTTTATGTCCTTTTTCTGGACATAAAGATGTAGCGGATAGCATGTAATCCTAGAGCTATCGTGACCGTCTAATTATTAGTTTAAAATCCTAAACGTTCATCTAATTTAGTTGCCGGGTCAGATTTTTCTTGATTTTGATATTGATCACAATCCAATGTTATTGTAGACCCTCCTTTTGGTGGAGAAAAGTCTCCTTTCTTAATCCCCAATGAAGGATCGGCATAAACTTTCTTTATGAATAATGCAAAAATCGGCAAAGCAGTATTGGCTCCCTCTCCCAGATTTGTAGATCTAAAATGAATTGCTCTATCCTCGCAACCAGTCCAAACACCAGAAACCAGCTGCGGTGTAATTCCCATAAACCATCCATCAGAGTTGTCGTTTGTAGTTCCGGTTTTACCGCCAATAGGATTATTTAATCCGTATTTATATCTCAATCTAACACCCGTTCCTTGCTCTACAACTCCTTTTAACATATAAGTCATAACATAAGCAGTTTCTTCATTTAAAGCTTGAACCACTTTTGATTTACGCTCAAACAACAAGTTCCCATTTTTATCTTCTACCCTTGTCAAATAAATAGGCTCATTCCAAACCCCATGATTAACAAAAGCGCTATAAGCACCCGTCATGTCATAAACTGATGCCTCGAAAGAACCTAAAGCAATAGATGGATAGGGAGGGACAGGAGTAGTGATTCCCATTCTTTTAATTAAAGTAGCCACTTGAGTTGGGCCAACTTGTTGCATCACCCAAGCTGTTATATAATTTTGTGATTTTGCCAACGCAGTACGCAAGGTAAGGTACCCTGGAATTGAGCCGTAACCTCTTGGTGTCCAATCTTCACCATAACCTTTTACTGTAAATGGCACATTATTTACTTTATAGCAAGGAGAAAGGCCTTGTTCGATACCAACAGTGTAAGTAAATGGCTTTGCTGTGGAACCCACTTGACGAGTTCCCATTTTTACCTGATCATATTTAAAATGTTCAAAATCAATCCCTCCTACCCATGCTCTCACTTCTCCGTTCGATGGATCCATCGCCATCATAGAATTTCTTAAAAACATTTTATAATATTTTATTGAATCCATTGGCGTCATGGTAGTATCTATATTTCCTTTCCAACTAAAGATTTCCATTTTGGTTGGGGTATTGAAGTCTTTTTTAATTTCCTCATCAGACTTACCATTCTCTTTTAACGCGATATATCTATCAGAGCGATGCATCCCTTGGATCAATAAGTTTTCGTTCCCCTTAAAAGGATTCATTCCTTTCCAATGTTGATTAAATTGCTGCTGCAAATCTTTCATATACTCTCGTTGTGCTTCTTCGGCATAACGCTGCATTTTAGAATCAATAGTTGTGTAAATTCTTAATCCATCTCTGTCTAAATCGTAAGAACTTCCATCGGCTTTGCTAATAGATAGATCCTTTAATGTTTTTTGAATGTCCTGTTTTAAGATGGCTCTAAAATAAGTTGCCAAGCCTTCATTATGATTAGTTGGTCTAAAATGAAGATTCAAACTATCTGTTTTTTCTTTAGCATATTCATCATCTGATAAATACTCTGCTTCACGCATTTTACTCAAAATCAAGTTTCTACGACCTAAAGATCTTTCTGGATTTCGAGTTGGAGAATATAAAGTAACCCCTTTCAAAATTCCAATGAGCGTTGCAGCTTGAGCAGCTGTTAATTTATTTGCAGTGGTATTAAAATAAGTACGAGCAGCTGCTTTAATGCCAAAGGAGTTATTTCCAAAATCTACCGTATTTAAGTACATCGTGATGATTTCCTCTTTCGTATAATTTCTTTCTAGTTTAACCGCTACAATTAATTCTCTTAATTTTTGAGGTAACCTTGCCCAAACAGACTTCGCTCTTGCTTCATCTGAAAAAAGATTGAGCGCTAATTGTTGCGTAATGGTGCTAGCTCCTTGTTTTCTACCAATCAAATTATATAAAATAATGGTAAAAGTACGTTTAAAATCTATTCCTGAGTGTTCTCTAAATCGTTCATCTTCTGTCGCTATCAGCGCATTTATCACATTTGGAGAAATATCCTGAAACCTTATGCTTGATCTATTTTGAACAAAATAATTTCCTAATTCTACTTTGTCTTTTGTATATATTATTGATGCCTGATTACTTTTGGGGTTTTCTAAATCGCGAAAAGAGGGTAATTCTCCAAAAAGCCCAAATGATGTAGCCACAATAATAATGGTGATTAAAAGCACAAAGCCAATGATGAATTTCCAAAAGACTCCGTTATATTTATTGATATCGCTCTTATTGAGTGTTTCTTTTTTTTGCATTTTTATTTCTTTTCGGAGCTAAATTTTAAATACTGATCAACAGCTTCCCTTGTGTTTAACAATTGCAGATTACTTTCTGAGATCACAAATTTAAAATAATCATTGCTTTGTCCGTCCATAATTTTTGGTAATTGTTCATTTAAAGCATCCAAAATTATTGCTGCTTCTTTTTTAGAATAGAAGTTATTGCTGATAATGATGAACTTATCTGTTATTCCAACTCCTCTAATTAATAGTTTGACTGTTGATGGATCGTAGTTTTTATAGAAATACTGAGATAAGCGAGAAAAAACTTGTGATATGTTTTGTTTAGCATCTGTAAAATCAAAGACAATCACATGTTTCTGGCTTAAATCTTCACTAAAAATTATTTCAGTTGGCCTTACGGATTCGGGTTTCACCTCTCTTTTTTTGACATCAGCAATTATTTCCTTTTTGGATTCCTCCACCTTTGGAGTTGTATTGGCTGGTTTAATAGGCTCAATCTTAACCTCTTCTTTTTTAACTTCAGCAATTATTTCCTTTTTTGGCTCTTCTTTTATAACCGACTTAGGCTCTTCGACTTTGGGAATAATCAAGGTTATATTTTCATCTATCATTGGTGCATTTTCATCATCACTAATTAATGCAGTAGGTCTTAGGTCAAATGCTGCTCTATTTCTAGCAATAAAATCAATTTGTTGCTTTACCCTAGGCGTAATTTGATCATCATCAGGATAGGTTTTTATTATCCCATCTAAACTCACCAAAAAAGAAGGGACCTTTTGTGTATTACCAATGGCTAAAGCTTCTAAATACGCATACTGAGCTGACATATCTCCAAAAGAACTATAATGTTTTCTTAAGGCATTTATACTATCCAAAACACCATTATATTTTCTTTGCTGATACATTTGATATAAAAACTTATAATTCTCAGTGATTTGAGCTTTAAATAATTCTTGCTCTTTACCAAAGTTTGGATCATTTAAAGTCTTTGCATAAATTGAGTTTGGATACTTTTTAATCAGTTGATATTTGTACTCGTTTGCTTTCTGTACATCAATTGGCTGATACAAACGATAAAGTTGATAATTGATATTTGCTGCATCTACATAATTAGGATAATTTTCGACAACATTCTGGAAACTCTCTATTGACTTATTATTATCTTTCAAAACATCTTTATAAAAGATCGCAATCTCATATAAAGCATTCGCAATATTGGCATATCCAATATCTTTTGCAGCAGGGCTATACGGTATTTTACCAATAAACTCTGCTTTTAAAGAATCTCTTTTTTCTTCGAACGTTTTTAAATCTGCGTTAACGCCATTATTTGAAATCAAATTTGTAGATGAGGCTCTGTTATCATTATTACCGACATTAGCGCTTGTTCTCCAATTATCGGCTAATTTTCTGTTTCCCCATCTCCTTTTAAACTCATCAAATCCTTGGCTTAATGCCGCTGAATTATCAAAGTAAAAATTTCCGCCAGTTTTATTTGATGAAGAGAAACTACTGATACTTGTCAATTCCGTAGAATTGACAAGACTTTTTTGTTGATTGCTGATTAATTGTTCTTTCTTGATATTAAAAATCTCCTCAAACTTAGCGTCAATTTCCTCATTAGTTAAAGTGGCCAATTGTAAAGATTTTTTGTTTTCATCAATAAGAATTAGTCTATCCGCAAGATATTGAAGGTTATTCGACTTGATTGCTATGTTTTTATAATCAGGATAAGTTTTAGGTAGATATTGCAAAGTACTATCATAGTATAATTGCGCTTGAGTATAATTCTTTAAATCTTCAAAATTTAGTTGTGCCAGTTTTAAAAAACTTAAACCTTTTTGCTTAACAGTGCCAGGTATAGTATGGGCAGATTGTTTATAAAATGTAATCGCTTTATCGAAGTCGTTTTTCTCTTGGTAAGCAATCGCAATCTGATAATATATTTGTTCTTTAAATTCTCTATTTTTATCCTCCTTAAGCAACTTAGTCAGCGTAGCTATTTTATCAAATTGTTTTCCTTCTTCACTTTCACTGATTCTAATTCTAGATAAATTTGCATTAAATGACATCTCAAACGCCGCATTACTTTTTATAATTTTAGAGTAATTTGTATAGGCATCATCAGTTTGATTATTCAATTCTTGAAGTTGTGCTAAAATATATCTCCACCTAATTTTCTGATACTTATCTTTAGAAAAATCTATCGCCTTTGATAAATTTAATATGGCAGATTTAATATCTTTTTTTTCTAGATCTAATTTTGCCTGTAATGAAGCAACTTCATCTTTACTATATTTATACTTAAGATTTATGGCCATTTGCATCAAAGAATCGGCCTTGGTATAATTTTTTAAAGCAATATAACTTTTAACCTCCCCTAAATATGCGAGTAATTTATTCTCCTTTTCTTTAGGAAAAGTGATCCCAACATAACTATAGTATTCAACCGCATTATAAAAATCACCTTTTAAATACTCCGCATCTGCTATTAATAAGTAAGCATCATCTAGCCAATTACTTTCATACTTTTCTAATGCAATTGTGTTTGATTTTTGAATCACCTGATTTAGATTTCCTGATTCGTTAGAAGAAGACTGCTCGTCCGGAATTGGGGATAATTCTAAAAGTTGATTATAATCATCATCATAAGAACTTCTTATTTTCAATTGACTCTCTCTTAATAGCTCCCTTGCATTAAAATATACATTATAATGAGCCGTTACATTTTTCATCAAATGCAATTTATTTCCCTCCTTTTGAGAAGAACAGCTTAAAAGAGTGCCTGTAATTAGGAAAAAAAATCCTCTAGTGAAAAGTTTATAAATAAATTTCAATATTGTATTTTTAGATGATTGAAATAATACGAGTAAAATTATTTTATATTGCCGATATTCTGGAAATAAAGATATTAATAAGAATAAGATTTTTGAGATAGAATGAGTAAAAGAAAAAAACTCATAGATAGGTTAAAGGAAAAATACAAGCTCGTTATATTAAACGACGACACATTTGAAGAGAAAGCGTCATTCAACGCCTCATTATGGTATCTCATCATTGGGACAACTGCGTTTGCAATTATTTTAATATTCTTAACAATTACAACTATTAAATATACTCCTTTAAGAGAGTATTTAAGTGGGATTACTGACTCCGAATCTAAAAAGGACATTGTAGACGCTTATACTAAAATTGATTCTTTAGAACAAATATCTAAGGCAAATGATATTTATTTAAAAAATATAAAAAACGTTATAAATGGAAATGTTGATAATAAGAAATTAGAAAAGCCAGAAGATATTTCTAAAGCATCCGACAGCATTAAGCTTAATCAAAAAATTTCTAAGGAAGAAAAAGAGCTAAGAAACTTAATTGAATCAGAAGGAAAATTTGATCTAAATGCTGAAAATAAGGAAGATAAATCAGGGATTGCATCCTATGCTTTCTTTAGCCCTCTTAGAGGGAAAATAACTGATCCATTCAACTCTGAAAAGCAACATTACGGAATTGATATTGCCACCAGAAGAAATGAAAATATTAAAGCCACTTTAGACGGAACCGTTGTTTTTTCTAACTTCACTCCAGAAACTGGCTATGTTATCGCTATTCAACATGGTAATAATTTACTTTCTTTTTATAAGCATTGTTCTGTTTTAATGAAAAAAGTTGGTAGTTTCGTCAGAGCTGGAGAAGTTATAGCCGTAGTAGGAGATACTGGAGAATATTCTACAGGCCCTCATTTACACTTTGAACTATGGTTTGACGGCACACCAGTTAACCCTCAAAATTATATGACTTTTTAATTTCTCATCAAATGTTTAAAAAGCAAAAAACCGATTCACTACAAGGCGATCAAAAAGCTGGCTCTATCAATATTGTTGGTGTTGGCACAGAAATAGTTGGAGATTTAAGCACCAAAGGAGATATCAGAATTGATGGAAAAATTACTGGAACTGTTATTTCTAAAGCAAAAGTAGTAATTGGAACTACTGGAGAAGTAATTGGAAATATCTTTTCAGAGAGTGCCGAAATATCAGGAATTATCATTGGTGACGTTAGCTCATCAGAGCTTTTATTTCTAAAAGCAACAGCTAATATTAAAGGTGATATTATTGCCAACAAATTGGTAGTAGAAAACGGAGCAAATATTACTGGCTATTGCCAAACTGGCATTTCTCAAACTAAATCGATTTTAAAACCCCAGTTAGATGGACGAGAAGAAATCATTGAAAAAAGAGAAGCCACAGCTTAATAATTATATTAAATATTCTGGTTTAGGCTTTCAAATGGTTGGCATTATAGGTGTTTTCACTTTTGCAGGATATAAAATTGATGAATCCCGTGAATCTAAAACACCCTTATTTACTGCTTTTTTGAGTTTATTAGGTGTCGTTATAGCTTTGTATATTGTTTTTAGGGGCTTAAAAAACACAAATTGAAATTAGCAAAATTTTTATTTAATTTCCTCTTGCTCCTCGTCTCAATAGGCTTAGCCTTTTGGCTAATGAATAATTTTCTTTTCCATAACCATTTACTTATTCCACACTTTTGGATCATGTTTGGCTTTATGGCAGCAATTACTTTAGGTGTTTATTTAATTTCTGTATTAGGATTTAAAATAGATGGTAAAAACCAAGCATTTGTAGTACTATCTGCAATCGTTTTTCGCTTTTTAGGAAGTATGATATTTGTGTTGATTTATCTTCAAAAAAACAGCGTGGATGGGGTATTGTTTATAGCCAATTTTTTTTCTATTTATTTATTATTAACTATATTTGAAATTTATAGTTTGTTACGTATCTTGCGCCACCAAACAAAAAAGTAAAATCGCCCAATAGATGGACATTAGCTACATTTTAAGTTTTAAAAATATCAAGTTAGGTGTAATTTACGCACTTTTATTAACTTGTATTGTTTCTAAATCTTTCGCTACCGCACTTCAAGACCCTTCAGAAACACTTGCTTCAGAGGTAAAAACAGAACAACATGAGCTTGCAAAAAAACAAGAATCCTTTGATCCAACCGCAACAGTTTTAGAGCATATTGCAGACAGTCACAGCTGGCATATATGGGGTCATTTATCATTACCCTTACCTGTGATTTTATATACCAATAAGGGTATCGAATTTTTCTCTTCATCCAATTTAATGGATGAACATCATGAGCCTGTAAAATATAATGGTACTCATTACACTTATTTCAATGACCATGAACATATTAAGGCATTAGGAAGTGATGGCTTAGTAGACGAATTAGCAACATCCAAAATATGGGATTTCTCTATTACAAAAAATATCTTTTCGATGTTTATATCTATGGCAATAATTCTATGGCTATTTATCGCCATTAGTGGTTCTTATAGAAAACGTCATGGAAAAGCCCCGAAAGGCGCTCAATCCTTTTTAGAACCTATTATTATTTTCGTGAGAGATGATATTGCAAAAACTAACATAGGTTATAAATATGAAAGATTTATGCCCTTGTTGTTGACTTTCTTCTTCTTTATTTGGTTTAATAACATTTTAGGTTTGATTCCAATTTTCCCAGGGGGTGCTAATGTTTCAGGAAACATAAATGTAACTTTTGTATTGGCGGCTATAGTTTTAGTAGTTACCAATCTAAATGGTAATAAATATTATTGGGGGCATATTTTTAAACCTCAAGTTCCTTTTTGGTTATTACCAATTATGTGGATTGTTGAGATTATAGGGGTAGTTTCTAAGCCTTTTGCTTTATTGATACGTTTGTTTGCAAATATTACAGCAGGACACATTATTGTGTTGAGTTTAATCTCTTTAATATTTATTTTCAAAACCATAGCCATGGCTCCGGTTTCTATAGCATTTGTATTATTTATGGATGTCTTGGAACTTTTAGTTGGTTTTTTACAAGCGTTCATATTTACTATGCTAGCCGCATTATTTATAGGCATGGCAGTTGAGGAACATGCTCATTAATTTTGAATTCTTTTTAATACATATATAATAAATTAATAATTATGATGGTAGGTTCAATTGCTGCGATTGGTGCAGGTTTAGCTGTTATCGGAGCGGGTATTGGTATCGGACAAATTGGTGGAAAAGCCATGGAAGGTATCGCTCGTCAACCAGAAGCAGCTTCTAAAATTCAAACTAACATGATTATCGCAGCGGCTCTTGTAGAGGGTGTTGCCTTATTCGGTGTTGTTGTTGCTTTACTAGGTAATAATCTAGGAGCATAGGGATTTTTAATTAGTAGTGATATAGCGATTGGCCATATCACTACTTTTGATTTTATAAAACTTAAAAATAATTTATAGATATGGATTTAGTATCACCAAATCCCGGACTGATTTTTTGGACATTAGTTTCATTTCTGATTCTTTTGTTCTTGTTAAAGAAATTTGCATGGAAGCCAATTTTAGAAGCTATTTTTGAACGTGAACGTTCAATTGAAGATGCTTTAAACAAAGCAGAATTAGCTAGAGAAGAAATGTCTCGTTTATCAAGCGAAAATGAAGCTTTATTAAAAGAAGCTCGAGTTGAGCGTGATGCAATCTTAAAAGAAGCAAAAGAATTAAAAAATCAGATTGTTGCTGAAGCTAGAAATTCAGCCCAAGAAGAGGGTGCTAAATTGATTGAAAAAGCTAAAGTTGAGATTAACAATCAAAAAGCTGCTGCTTTGGATGAAGTTAAAAACCAAGTAGCTAAGCTTTCTTTAGATATTGCAGAGAAAGTTTTGCGTAAGCAATTTGATGATAAACAAAAACAAGAAACTTTAGTGAGCGACTTGCTGAAGGATGTTAAATTGAATTAAGAAGTTAAAAGTTGGCTTAGCCTTTAAACTTTAAACCCTTAACTTTCAACTCTAAAAAATATGTCAGAAATTAAAGTAGCATCGAGATACGCAAAGTCATTAATTGATTTAGCTTTAGAGCAAAAAGCTTTAGAGAAAATTAAAGGAGATATGCAGCTTTTTGTAGATACGCTTAAAGCGAGTTCTGAATTACAAGCTGTAGTTAAAAACCCGATTATTCCTTTAAGTAAAAAGAATTCGATACTAAAAGAGATTTTTGGAGATAAAATTCATAAAGTAACTGCTGCATTTTTAAAAATCGTGGTAGATAAAGGCAGAGCAGAGATTATTTATGCTACAGCTAAAGAATTTTTAAACCAATATAACCAATACAAGAACATTGTAATTGCAAAAGTGGTTTCTGCAACAACGTTGAATGAAAAAGCAAGAGCTGAAATTATCAATAAAGTTAAAACTGTAACAGGTGGTGAAGTAATTTTAAATGAATCTGTTGATGCTGATTTAATCGGAGGTTTTATTTTAACAGTTGGAGATAAACAGTTTGATAGCAGTATTGCGAGCAGTTTAAGTAGAGTAAAACAAGAATTTGCCCAAAAGGTAATTGCTTAAATTATATGCCAATCCTACTGGAGCAGATAGTATTGGATAGCAGAACAGTTGAATCAAAAGAATTATAGAAATTAATTTTTCAAAAAATAAAATCTTAAATAAAAAAAGATGGTAGAAGTAAGACCAGATGAAGTTTCGGCGATTTTACGTCAGCAATTATCAGGCTTTAAGTCGGAAACTGAATTAGAAGAGGTAGGTACAGTACTCCAAGTGGGTGACGGAATTGCCCGCGTTTATGGTTTAACGAAAGTACAAGCTGGTGAGCTGGTTGAATTTGAATCAGGCTTACAAGGTATTGTATTAAACTTAGAAGAAGATAACGTGGGTGTAGTTTTGTTGGGACAATCTGACGAGATCAAAGAAGGTGATACCATTAAACGTACAAAACGTATTGCATCTATTAACGTGGGTGAAGGTATGTTAGGTCGTGTGGTAAATACTTTGGGAGCTCCAATAGATGGTAAAGGACCAATTGCAGGAACTACTTACGAAATGCCTTTAGAGCGTAAAGCTCCAGGCGTTATCTACCGTCAACCAGTAACTGAGCCATTACAAACTGGAATAAAAGCGATTGATGCAATGATTCCAATCGGACGTGGACAGCGTGAGTTGGTTATTGGTGATCGTCAAACTGGTAAATCTGCAGTTTGTATTGATACTATCATCAATCAAAAAGAATTTTACGACGCAGGTGCGCCTGTATTCTGTATATATGTTGCAATCGGGCAAAAAGCAAGTACTGTTGCTAACGTTGTTAAAGCTTTAGAAGAAAAAGGTGCAATGGCTTATACAGTTGTTGTTGCTGCTTCTGCGGCAGAACCTGCTCCAATGCAGTTCTACGCTCCTTTTGCTGGTGCAGCAATTGGTGAATTTTTTCGTGATACAGGAAGACCAGCTTTAATTGTTTATGATGATTTATCTAAGCAAGCTGTCGCTTACCGTGAGGTTTCATTATTATTGAAACGTCCTCCAGGTCGTGAGGCTTATCCAGGTGACGTTTTCTATCTACACAGTCGTTTGTTAGAAAGAGCTGCAAAAATCAATCAAAACGATTCGATTGCTCAACAAATGAATGATTTACCTGAATCAATCAGAAGTATAGTAAAAGGTGGCGGTTCTTTAACTGCTTTACCAATTATCGAAACTCAAGCTGGTGACGTTTCTGCTTATATCCCAACTAACGTAATTTCGATTACCGATGGTCAGATTTTCTTAGAATCTAACTTATTCAACGCGGGTGTTCGTCCAGCTATTAACGTGGGTATTTCGGTATCTCGTGTGGGTGGCAACGCTCAGATTAAATCAATGAAGAAAGTAGCAGGAACGCTTAAATTAGATCAGGCACAATATCGGGAATTAGAGGCATTCTCTAAATTCGGGTCTGACTTAGATGCCTCTACTAAATTAGTTTTAGATAAAGGTGCAAGAAACGTTGAGATTTTGAAACAAGGTCAGTTCTCGCCAGTTACTGTTGAAAAACAAGTAGCTATTGTTTACGCTGGTACTAAAAATTTAATGAGAAACGTTCCAGTAAATAAAATCAGAGAATTTGAAGCAGAATATACTACACAATTAGAGCAACGTCATCCAGAAGTTTTAGCAGCGTTAAAAGCTGGTAAATTTGATGATAGTTTGACTAGTGTTTTAGAAACTGTAGCAAAAGAATTATCTGATAAATATACCAAGTAGCAAGACAACAGTACCAAGTATCAAGACTCTTAATAAGGTCTTAATACTTGATACTAACTACTAGATACTAAACACCAAATGGCAAATTTAAAAGAAGTAAGAATCAGGATTACATCAGTAAGCTCTACTCAGCAGATTACTAAAGCGATGAAAATGGTTTCGGCTGCTAAGTTAAAAAGAGCAACCAATGCAATTGTTCAGCTACGTCCTTATGCCAATAAATTAAAAGAAATTTTAGCTAACCTTTCGGCAAGTTTAGAAGATGATGGTGTATCTGTTTTTACACAGGAGCGTGAAATTAAAAACGTGTTGGTTGTTGTAATAACTTCTAACCGTGGTTTGGCTGGTGCATTCAATATGAATGCTATTAAAACTGCCAATAATCTAATAGCCGAGAAGTACAGCTCTTTTCAAAAAAGTGGAAATTTACACCTAATTGCTATTGGTAAAAAAGCTCAGGATTATTTCGAGAAACGTAAATACAATGTAATTGGTAACAACAACGAGGTATTTAATGCTTTAAATTTCGAAAATGTTTCTGTAATTACTGAAGCTATTATGCAAGGATTTGTAGATAGCAAATATGACAAAGTAGAGGTGATTTATAATCAGTTTAAAAATGCAGCTATGCAAATTCTGACTACAGAACAGTTACTACCTGTGCCAAAAGCTGAGAAAAAAGAAAATGTTTCTGTCAATCAGGTTGATTATATATTGGAGCCTTCAAAAGAAGAAATTGTCGAAGAGTTGATTCCTAAAAATATTAAATTACAATTATACAAAGCAGTCTTAGATTCACATGCATCAGAACATGGTGCTAGAATGACCGCGATGGATAAAGCAACAGACAATGCTGGCGACTTATTGAAGAAGCTTAAACTAGCATATAATCAAGCTCGTCAAGCGGCAATTACCACCGAACTTTCGGAAATTGTGAGTGGTGCTGCTGCATTATCAAACTAATAATAAAATATTTGAAAAAATGATCAAGCCTTCACTTCTAAAAAGAGTGAAAGCTTAATTTTTTAATGAATTTTCATAAAAAAATGCTCAAGGCTTTTGCACATGAACGTTTAGGTATTAATTGTTAAGGTTAACTATTTTTTCAATAAGATAATTGTAGGGTTTGTGTTTGAAAAAGGTTGAGAGCTTTTATTTAAAGTTAGTTTCGTAATATTTAAACTTCCGCAACATCCTGAGTTTACAAAAGCCGTTTCTGCCATTAAAGTATCTTTATTTAGATTGCGTAAACTAATACTAAATTCATCGGTTCCAGGAGTAGAAAATAAAATATATTTATTCGTTCTGTCTGTGCTATCAATAGTGAAGTTTAAATTATTATTGTGTCTTATGCTATAAATAACGACATCATTATAGTTATACTTAGCATTGCTGCCAAATATCAAATCTAAATTCGAATTACTTTTATCTACAAATTTTAATTTAAAAAACTGCACTGGTGTGATACATGAAAGTGCTGCTTGTGGACAAATATTTGTTGAATTATCTGAGGCAACTTTACATCCTAATAGAAAAATCAAAATGCTTACGAATAGAATTTTAAACTTCATTTAAATTGAATCTTACTCGTATTACGCTTTCAATTTCGTTCTTGATACATAATTTCAAAATTTACTGAAGATTTTAAGATTTGATGCCTCGTATTTAAACAATAGTCTTATTTTTGCAGCAGATAAAACATTAAAAAATTATGGTAAACGCTAACAACCCATCACATTATAAAATAATTATCGTAGGTGTTTTCATTGGTTTATTTGGAATCTTTGTAAAGCAATTTATTTATCATTCAATGGTAGTTGATTTAATTGGATGGGCATTAACTGTAATTGGCGCTGCAATTAGCATTAGTGGTGTTATGAGAATATTGAAAGACTAATCTCTCTAATTTGGATTATATTTCAAAGGCATCTGGTTAATTAGATGCCTTTATATTTTCTACTTTTTCTATTGCTTTTTTAATAGAAGATATTTGATTTAAAGTTTCCTCATGTGCCAGCCAAAAAATTTCTTCCGCTTTTTTCACGTCAAAAATACTTGTCTCACCCAAACCTTTTGGCTCTATTAGTACATCTATTAGTTTCCTTTTCTCGACCATATCATGGTTAATAGAAAGAATTGCTGCCCGTTCTATTACATGTTTTACGTTTCTAAATTGCGACACCACTGGCAAATGATTACAAGACGAACCAATAATAAAATCACAATTCCCAATCAGTGGCTCGACCGGAAAATTATTTAAAACTCCGCCATCTACATAAAACTTTCCATCTATTTCTATCGGGCTAAAAATACCGGGTATACAGCTAGATGCTAAAACTTTTCTAATGACTTCTCCGCTATTAAAATAAACCAATTTCCCTTCCATAAAATCGGTAGCGGTAATAGTTAAAGGAATTTTTAATTTATCAAAAGAATTATGAGGAATATAATTTCTGAAAAGAGATTCTGCACTTTCGAAATTTAAGAACGCAGGTTTTCTAAAAGCAGGTTTAATAAACTTTAATAATTTTGTTTCCTGAAAAATTTGTAACGCTTCATAAGGTTCTATGCCATTTGCAAATAATGCACCTACAATAGCTCCTGCGCTTGTCCCGCTAATCATATCTATCTTAACTGCTTTTTCTTTGAGCGCTTTTAAAACGCCTAAGTGAGCAATCCCTCTTATCCCACCTCCACTTAAAACAATTCCAATTTTCATAAGCTATTTTATGTCTTCTTTTTGGCTAGGATGATATTTAGCTAATCGTAATATCTTTTGAGGATCCTTCTCTAACATTAACTCTTTTAACGTGATATTCTTATTTTCATCCATATACCTTTTTACAATTTGCCAACCGATAAAAACGCCCAGTTTTGGTGCCGAATCATTTTGAATTCCTAAACCTGGTGTAAATGGTGCTTCTGCTAAATATTTTTGAATTTTCATATAGTCCGTATCGAAAAGTAAATTTTGCTCTAAAAAATAAGCCCAAGTGTCTGATTCGAATTGATTAGCCCATTTCATCTGTTGCTCACTGTAACCTATCAACGTACTATCAGCTTCATTAGGCTGAACTTGTTGCATAAAATACAATAGTTTACCATTATAAATCATCTTGGAAAGTAAACTTTTATCTTGATCTAATTCTGGAAAAAGATCTTCTCTTGTCACCACTTCTACTACTCGAGGGGTGATATTCGATGGCGTAAATCTTCTACTGATATACCTCGGAACGCTTTCTACTAAAGCTGGATAAAATTTAGAGTTTTTTCCCAAAAACATATCTAAGCCAATTCCAATATAGCTTGATCCAATTGGAGTTTGAACCTGAAAACCAGAGATATAAGCAATTAATTTTGGAACTTTCCATTTAGGATACAATGCTTTAATATTTTTAAATGCGGCTTCTAAATGTGGCTTTTGGGCATCCAAATTAGGATAAATAGAATCGGTTTCCCGCTGCAAATCCCGAAATGCCTTGCCTACAATAACCTGTCGCAAAGTCTCATAGTATTGCGTATCTTGAGTAGTAACAAGATTTAAAATCTTTTGAAAATAATCATCATAAAATGAACCATATTTTTTCTTTAGAGCCGGAAGTTCGGTAGATAATTTAGAAGGATTTATTTTTGATAACTCTTGATCAAAGCGAAGAACATTTAGCTCTATTTCAACGTTACTGGTATCTATTTTGCGTTCTTGATGACATGCTATCATTAAAAATGATATCAGAAAAAAAAGAGTAATTTTGACGAAAGTTTTATGGTAATACATTACAGAAAAACATATTTATTGAATCCGAAGTTATGAAAAAGATATTATTCAGTGTTCTATTTACATTTAGTTCTTTATTAATTTTTGCGCAAAACGACCCTGGACCACGTTTTAAATTAGGTCTTACTGCACATCCAACCTTTGGTTGGTTAAAATCTGATCTACAAGATGTGAAAAATGATGGTTTAAGAGCAGGCTTTAGTTACGGGCTAATTGGTGATTTCTACTTTTCACCTAATTATGCTTTCAGCACCGGAATTAAATTGAGCACCATTAATGGACAAACATCTGTTTCTGATTTTGGTCCAGCAAATCAGCCGATAAGAAATAATGTTTATAAATTACAGTATATCGAAATTCCTGCTAAGCTTAAATTAACTACCAATGAAATTAGAGGAAATAAATTCTATGGTGAATTTGGTTTAGGAAACGGATTTAATGTGAGCGCTAAACTTGACCAAAAAGGAGATAATGGAACAATCATTACTGAGGATAGAGATATCTCGAAAGATATTGCCTTTTATAGATCATCATTAATTATTGGTGCTGGCGCCGAGATCAAATTAAGTGATAAAACGGCTGTAGCAGCCGGGTTATCCTATGATAATGGATTTACAAACATCCAATCTAATGGTAGCGGTAAATTAAAAAACTCTTATCTAGGCCTTAATATTGCTGTATTTTTTTAATCGCATATTCTCTCTTCAATTTTATGAAAATAGCTTTAGCTCAACTTAATTATCACATAGGTAACTTCGAAGATAATACTAAGAAAATAATCCAAACTATCCATAATCAAAAGCAAAATGGGGTTGATTTAGTTGTTTTTTCAGAGTTATGTATTTGTGGTTATCCACCTCGTGATTTTCTAGAATATCCTGAATTTATAGAAATATGCAAAGCTTCCGCAGATGAAATTGCTAAAGAAACTAAAGGAATTGCTTGCATTATTGGATTGCCAATGGTTAATCCCGTTGTTGAAGGTAAAGATTTATTTAATGTCGCTTTTTTTATTGAAGATGGTGAGATTAAACAAATTATAAAGAAGGCGCTGCTGCCAACTTATGATGTTTTTGATGAGTATCGTTATTTTGAACCTGCCAAAGAATTTAAATGTGTTGATTTCAAAGGACACAAAATTGCATTAACTATCTGCGAAGATTTATGGAATTTAGGTGATAATCCTCTATATCAAATTTGTCCAATGGATGAGTTGATGAAAGAAGAACCAGATTTGATGATTAATATTGCAGCCTCTCCTTTTGCCTATAATCATGATGAGGAGCGTATTTTTGTCCTTTCACAAAATTCCAGAAAATATAATCTCCCACTTTTTTATGTCAACCATGTAGGAGCCCAAACTGAATTAATTTTTGATGGTGGCTCTCTGGTTTTTGATCGGGCGGGTGACTTAATCTCGGAGTTTGATTACTTTAAAGAAGAGGTGAGAGTTTTTGATATTGAACAAGTTCAAAGTGCTATTGTATTAAGCAAGGAAAGCCCTCGTCAAACTGATACCGAACAAGTCTATCAAGCATTAATTTTAGGGATTAAAGATTATTTTAAAAAATCAGGCTTTAAGCAAGCAATTCTTGGGCTCTCAGATGGAATTGACTCGGCTGTTGTTTGCGCTTTAACCTGTGAAGCTTTAGGCGCCGAGAATGTCATGGCTGTTCTAATGCCTTCCAAATATTCTTCAGATCATTCTATTAAAGATGCAGAGGATTTAGCAAAGAATATTGGCTGTAAGCAAACCACTATTCCCATAAAAAATATTGCCGATGTTTTTGATGAAACTTTAGCCAAAGAATTTACAGGGTTAGCAGCAAATATTACCGAAGAGAATATTCAAGCTCGTTCACGAGGGGTTTTATTAATGGCTATGTCAAATAAGTTTGGTTATATTTTATTGAACACTAGTAATAAAAGTGAGTCTGCCGTAGGTTATGGTACTTTATATGGCGATATGTGTGGAGCAATTTCTGTAATTGGCGATTGTTATAAAACGCAGGTTTATCAATTGGCCGAATACATTAACAGAGAACGAGAAATCATTCCGATAAACACCATCAAGAAAGCCCCATCAGCTGAATTAAGACCTGACCAAAAAGATTCTGACTCTTTGCCAGATTATAATATTTTAGATAAAATTCTTTTTGAATATATCGAGATGAAGAAAAGTTCAAAAGCAATCATTGCAGATGGTTATGATGAAGTATTGGTGAATCGAATTATTAAATTAGTTAACAAAGCCGAATTTAAAAGATATCAAACGCCACCAACTTTACGCGTTTCGCCTAAAGCTTTTGGTATGGGAAGAAGAATGCCTATTGTAGGGAAATATTTATCTTAAGTTCATCAAAAAATTTATTCTTTAAAAATAGATGCCAGACTCTTTGATGTTGGGTCTAGAAAACCAGACAAAAATATAAATGATAGTTCTTTATCTGATTTTTCGAAAGTGAACTTAGCCAAATCTTTATTTTGAGAATATACCCATTGATTATTTTCGAATAAGATTCCATAACCTTTTACTGAATAAATAGGCTGTATAGTCTTTTTAGGATATAATTCTTCTTTCAAATATTTTTTTGAATTATAAAATTTCTCTTCAAGTTGCACAGAAAAAGTTAAAGCAGATTGATCATCCTTTTGAAAAACATAATTATTAATTGTGTAAATGGCCTCATTTCGTTTTTCAAATTTGATAGAGAAATCAAATTTATTAATCACGATAAGCAATGAATCTGTTAACATAAATATATCGTCCAAATTTTGAGTGACTCTTACATAAACATCATTTTTGTCTTTAAGGACTAGCTTTTCGTTGTTTTTTAGAGAAGAGAAATTCACTTTAATCACATTGGGTTTAATGGCATATAAACTAACTACACCATGCTCAGAAAAAACACTTAAAGTTTGATTTTCTAATTTTTTATGATCGTAAACTTTGAGGTCAAAAGATACTTGTGCCTTTAATTGTAAAATACTTGAGAAAAAGATGAATATGATATAAAGGAATACTTTTAACTTCATAACTCCAACTTATAATATTTGTATTTATTGAAAAAGATAATCAACCCTAATTTATCAAGTTAGAAACTATACTTATGGTTAACGCAATAATAACAGTATTAAATACAAATGAGATTAAACCATGGAGCAAAGCTGATCTTCTCAAAATTCGATCACCAATTTCTACATCGGATACCTGAAAAGTCATTCCCAAAACAAAAGAGAAATAGGCAAAATCAAGATAATCTGGCTCTTTTTCATCTGGGAAAGATAAACCCATTTTATATGAGCCCTTCACTTTTGGATTTTTTAAATAGTAAAGATGAGCATACCTGAACGTAAATACAGTATGTAGCATCCACCAAGCAGAAATTACTGAACTAATAGATAAAATTAAGTATTCTGCAAACTGTCTCCCTTTTAGTTCTTTAATAGTGCTTAACATTAAAACAATAGAAAAAAGACCTATCAGACATGCTGATATAACGAAAATAAATATAAAAGTTCTATTTGAATCTTGAGATGGCGCTAGCTTTTTAACCTCAATGGGATGTATAGACAAAATAGTTATCCAAGATAAAAAAAGATGGCTGATAGAATAAGCCAACCAAGTAATTAGAAATGAACTTTCATTAAATTTTTGGATAAATACAAAAAAGTAAGAGGCAACAACTGTTGCTGAAATTAATGAAATATAAAGCCTATGATGAGCATTTAATCTATTGATATGCTTTAAATATTTCACAATATCATACTGTTAATCTTCTGTAAAACGATATCCTACTCCACGAACCGTTTGTAAGAAATCTGGTCTATCAGGGTTGGTTTCTATTTTCTTTCTTAACCTTACTATGTGCATATCTAAAGTACGGGTATTCACATCAGAATTGTAACCCCAAACTTCCATCATCAAATCATCACGAGAAATAACTTTATTTTTGTTGTTGAGGAAATACAAAAGAATTCGGTTTTCTAAAATAGTAAGCTCAATTTTTTTATTGCTTTTGAGTAACGAATGGGTATTTGGATGATGCTCCATATCACCAAACTTGCTGTGCTCATCCTTATCATGCACCACATATTTAACTTTACTTTCTAACATGGCCACCAAAACTTCCATATTAAAAGGTTTGGTTACATAATCAGAAACACCAAAATTAAAAGCATCAATTTTATCAATATCTTGTGATTTAGCGGTCATCATGATAATGATTTTATCAAAACCTTTTTCTCGCACCTGAGCGCAAACTTCAGATCCCTCTTTGTCTGGCAACATCCAGTCTAGTAAAACAATTTCGGGTTGCTCACTTAATATTAAGTCAATAGCGTGGTTACCGTTACCAGTTTCTACTACTTTATAACCCTCTTTTTCTAAACGATGAGTCACTAAAAATCTAAGATTTTCATCGTCCTCAATTACTGCAACTTTTATATCCTTTTGCATTTATCAGTTATCATAAGGTAACATCACTTCAAACTCTGAACCTATATTTGGTTTGCTTTTTACTGTGATGGTACCATCCATAAAATTAACTAGTTCTTTACAGAAAGCTAAACCTAAGCCCACGCTTCCTTGTTGGTTATATCGATTTTGTATTCTGTAAAACTTTTTAAAGATGTGATTTAATTCATTAGCATCAATCCCAATTCCTGTATCCTTGAAAGAAAAAATAATATCCTTCTTATTTCTTGAAATTTTGATTCCCAAATTTTTACTACCAGGATTAGCATATTTATAAGCATTCTCCATCAAATTATGGAAAATACTGCTTAAAAGAACTGGATCAGTATTAAATCTCTCTACATCTTCAATCTCCAAATCTATATGATAATCAGCATATTTCAATTGAAAAGCGTCAATCATATTTTGAGCAAAAATTTCTAAGTTAATTTCTTGAGGTTTAATTGTGATTGCTTTGTTTTCAATTTGTGTGAAAGACAATAACTTATTCATCAAATCATTCAACTTATCAGCCTCTTCATCTAAAATGCGTCCATATCTTAAACGCTCTTTTCCACTTAATTCCTTTGCATTTAAAATGTTACTTCCTGCAATTTTAATTACAGAAACAGGCGTTTTAAACTCGTGTGTAAAATTATTAATAAAATCATATTGAAGGCTATATAACTTCTGATTCACATTTAGATTGCGATAAATAAGTAGCGCAATAAGTGCAAGAATTAAATAGATGATAAATATTCCAATTGCGATTGGTAAAAACCTGCGGTTTACTTCACTATTTAAAAAACTTTGATCACTAGAAAAGTAAATCTTATAATCAGTAAATGGCCCTGGTAAAGCAATCTCAGTACTAATTAGATTTGGTTTCTCTAACATCGAGTCATAAGAGAGTGGTTTGATACTAATATTTTGATAAAGCGCCGGATGAATATTCTTTATCTCGAGCTTATATGGATTTAGTTCGAAAGAAAAAATATCTAAATCATATAATGGAGAAGATGGCTGGGGTTTAAACATCAGATCCTTATAAGTTTTGATGTCTTCACGCCTAGGAATATTCATGTAGCTGATTTTATCAGGAACTACGCTATAGAATATTTTAAAAATCTGATCATTGGTAAGCGCTTTAGTAGTGTCAGCAGTTTCGATGAAACTGGCAAACTTTAAACCTACTTTATTAAATTCATCACTGGTGCTTAGTGACAATAATTCTGAATCAGTCTCTCTAAAAATCACTATTGAATCTGGTGGAACATTTCTTCCAAACTTAAATAGTGTTTTTAATCCAATAGAAAACCGATTTACTTTTAAACCATCTTTAATGGGATGATTGCTGATATCTGAATCGTAAAATAAAATATGTTCTACAAAAGGATATTTTTTAAAAACGGTATCTGCGTACTTGGCTGCAGAAAGCGAGTCTAAAAATCCTTGATAAAAAGAAAGTTCAGGTATTTTGTTTTGAAAAAGTTTGTTGTAAGGCTCTACAGTTTGGTCTAATACATCAATCTTAAGAGAAGCAAATTCATTTTCTATAAACTTTTTGGTAAGGTTATACCCTAAAATTTGGGCGACAACCAAAGAAACTGTGATCAAAACCGTAAAGGAAATAATCAGCATAAAGTTTTTCCTATAGCTGTTATTCTTGGTTTCCATTAGCACCTATTTCGTAGCGTTTAAGTTTTTATCCAAGAAAATTCCTAGCTGCTTATAAAACTCCATTTTATTATTTTGCTCTCGGAAATAATGACTTTCGTTATCCTTCAAAATGTAATTTACACTTATTTGTCGTTTTCTAAGCTCTTTTACAAATTGATTCATATCGTTTACATTAACACCGGGATCTTTGGCACCTTGCGCTATTAAAATTGGTACTTTAATCTTGTCGGATTGAAAAATTGGAGAGGCATATTTCAGATAATCAGCATCACTTTCTGGATTACCAATCATTTCATTTAACATTTGCTGATAAGGCTTATAATAAGCCGGAAAACTCTTTAAATAATTAAATAAATTTATAAATCCAGAATAAGAAACAGCGCATTTGTATAACTCAGGATGATAGATTACTTGATTTAAAGCAGCGTAACCACCAAATCTATATCCGTAAATTCCAATTCTTTCAGGATCTGCAATTTTCTCTTTGATCAACCAATTAACGCCATCAGTAATATCATTCTGCATTTTCTTACCCCATTGTTTAAACCCAGCAGTTTGAAAAGCTTTTCCATATCCGGTTGACCCTCTGAAATTCATTTGAAATACAGCGTATCCCTTGTTGGCTAAATATTGCACTTCGGACGAATATCCCCATAAATTACGTGTGGAGGGACCTGCATGTGGCATAATAACACATGGTAAATTCTTTTTATTTTTCTCTAATGGTAAAGTTAAATATCCATGTATAGTGATTCCATCTCTACTTTTATAACTTATCGCTTGCATCGAACACATATTCGACGGATCAATTCCTTTATTAACATCACTTAATTTAACTAAGCTTTTATCAGATACTTTATACAAATAATAAGCTCCAGGATCTTTATCAGTATATGTTTTTATTAAGAAATTATCTTCTAATTTATCCTTATCAATAATTTTAAGCTCTTGATTTGGCAGCTGTGTACTAATATTATCGTACATCTCTTTAGCCTTATCATCAAAGAAATGAGTTTCTCTTTTTGATATTTCATATGTTAAATAAACAAGTTTCTTTTTTGATTTAGAATAAACAACGTCCATCACATCTGCTTCAGGATTTTCATAAATCAATCTAGTTTCTTTAGCTGAACTACAATCAAAGTCAACTAGCGCCATCTTATCTCTGCCTAAATTTGATAAGGCATAGATATGATTCTTTTCTTCTGTAAAACAAAGAGGCTTTAATGAATTTTTGAAGTTGTTGCTAATGATTGGTTTAAATTCTACTTGCGTGGACTCGCGAAAATACAAGGTTTCGTTTACGCCATCACTCCCAATGGCCAGTTTAACATTTCCATTATTGTCAGAAATCCACTCAACTATGTTTCCTGGATTTTTAATAATCATCACCTTTTCACCTGTTTTGACATTTAGTTGGTAAACATCAAAGCTTTCAGGTACACGTTCGTTCATTGCAATTAAAATGAAGTTGTCATTTGCTTTCATTTCATCAATGACCTCTATCCTTGTCTTAGGAGAAATATTAAACTCCTTTATGGACTTCCCATTGCTATTTACTGCAAAAGCCTGATAGTTATCATTATCATCTTTATCCCTTACATAAAACAATCGATTATTTCCTACCCAGAAATAATATTTAATACCTTGATCCTGATAGGAAGTTATTTGGAGTGTTTCATTTTTATCAATTGATTGAATATAAAGATTCAATTTTCCTTGAAATGGCTTTAAATATGAAAGAAATTTACCATCTGGCGATATATGAAATGATGATTTTTCAGGCTCATTAAAAAAAATGTCTGCACTAATCTTAGTTACTTTAACGTTTTGTTCGCAACTAAACAGTAGCAAACAACCAACAATAAAAATGTACTTTTTACACAGATCCTTCATCAAATTAACATTTTTCAAGAAGATATAAGTTGACATTATTTATTTAAATTTAACCTTGTAGAGGTTCTTAGACCAACCCAAAATAACAAATTATACTACACCAAAATCTAAAAAATCAGTAACATTTAAAATACAAGTAAAACTTTGACCAAATCACTTGATCCTTAAATCTATTTAATTTATTTACTTTTAAATATTCATGATAAACTTTTTAAAATCTTTCCTTTTAGCTTTTATTTTTTTTAGCGCTATAAAAATGATGGCTCAAGATGGCTCTCGGCCTGATTTAGCTAGTCAATATTTTAAAGATGGAGATTATGATAAAGCACTAAGTATATATGACCAACTTTATCATGCTAAAAATGGAGATCAAATATTTTATAAGGAATATCTTAACACCCTTCTGAAATTAAAAAAATTTGATGAGGCCGAAAAAGTCATCAAAAAGAAAATCAAAGAAAATCCTAAAAATCGTATTGACCTTGGTCAACTTTTTTTAGAAAAAGGGGAAGCTCCAGAAGCTGATAAAATTTTTAAGACCGTAATGGATGAAATGCCAGCAAATACATTGGCGATTTCAGAAACTGCTAACACTTTTTATGGAATTGGAAATTACGATTATGCTATTAAGACATTTTTAAACGGCCGTAAATTATTAAAAGACGATGAAGCTTTCATTTATGAGTTGATTAATCTCTACAGATTTAAAAGAATTAAAGATGGTCTAACTATAGAGATTTTAAAGATGGTAGAAAATCATCCCGAGTTTTTACAATTAGCCAAAAATAACATCAGTAGAACTTTCGAAAACGAAGATGATTATACCTTCCTCAAAACTCAACTTCTTAAAAAAATTCAAAAATCTCCTCAAAATATTAGTTTTATTGATTTACTAGCCTGGCAATTTATACAACAAAAACAATTCGATTTAGCCTTGATACAAATTATCGCTTTGGATAAAAGAACGGATGACGGTGGTGGACGTGTGTTTTCTTTAGGAAGCATGCTTAGCGACAATAAAGCTTACGATGCCGCAAATAGAGCTTACGAATACCTGATTAGTAAAGGAGAAGGTTCTCCATATTATATTCCATCCAGAGTTGCTTTATTGCGTTCAAAAAATCAACAAATATTAGAGGGTAATTACACCCTCAATGCTGTCGAAAGCTTGGCAAACGAATATGAAAAACTAATCAATCAATACGGAAAAAGCTATCAAACTATATTTGCCATTAGAGAATTGGCGCATTTAAAAGCTTTCTATCAAAATCAATTACGTGATGCTGAAAAATTATTAGAAGAATGTTTAGCTTTTAATAATATTAAGCTCGAAACGCAATCAGAAATAAAACTAGACTTGGCAGACATCTATGTTTTAGATAACCAACGTTGGGAAGCTACTCTGCTTTACGGCCAAGTTGAAAAAACTTTTAGTGGAGAGCCTTTGGGTCAGGAAGCTAAATTTAAAAATGCTAAGCTTTCCTTTTATAATGGCGATTTTAGCTGGGCTAAAGCTCAATTAGATGTTTTAAAAGCATCCACATCACAACTAATCGCTAATGATGCATTAGATTTAAGTCTTTTGATTCAGGATAATTTAGCATTTGATAGTACAGGAAATGCATTAAAATTATATGCTAAAGCAGATTTGTTACAATATAAAAATCAAGATGATTTAGCTTTAATTACTTTAGATAGTGTGGGTAAACTATATTCTCAGAATGATTTAGCTGACGATATTTTAATGTTAAAATCTAAAATTTATTTAAAACATCACGAATATTCAAAGGCTTCAGATATTTTTAAAGATCTTATCAAAAACTATAGTTTTAGTATTTTGGCTGATGATGCGCTTTTCAACTTAGCTATTTTAGAAGAGGATCAATTGAACGATAAAGTTAACGCTCAAAAGCATTTTGAAGAGCTCATAGAAAAATTTCCGGGTAGTTTATATGTGATAGAAGCCCGAAAAAGATTTAGAAATTTAAGAGGTGATAGTTTATAATATACCCCTATTTACTAACTTTGAAGTATGATTATTTACAACGTAACTACAATTATTGAAGAAAGCATTCATGAAGAATATTTAAGCTTTATGAATGAAATTCATATGCCCGAGGTAATGGCATCAGGTAAATTTACTTCTTGCCAGTTGCTTAGATTAACAGAACCCATAAATGAAGGCATTACTTATTGCGCTCAATATTTTACTGATAGTTCTACTAAACTTTCAGACTATAGAGAAACCTATTCGCCAAAACTTCAAGAAGATTTTAAAGAAAGATTCGAAAATAAATATGTCTCTTTTAGAAGTGTTTTAGAATCTATAAGCCCCATTCAATAAATGAATATTATAGAAACCCCTTTAAAAGATCTTGTCATCATAGCGCCAAAAGTTTGGAAAGATGAAAGGGGTTATTTTTTTGAAAGCTTCAATGAAAAGGCATTTCAGAATGCAGGAATAAATGCAAAATTTATTCAGGACAACCAATCCTTTTCTCAAAAAGGAGCATTAAGAGGACTTCACGGCCAAGCAAATCCACATGCTCAAGGAAAATTAGTCCGGGTAGTTCAAGGAAAAGTTTTAGATGTTGCAGTAGATATAAGAAAAGATTCCCCTACTTATGGTCAACATTTCAGTGCTGAATTAAGTGCGGAAAACTTCAGAATGCTTTGGGTACCTCCAGGCTTTTTACATGGCTTTTCTACTTTAGAAGATGATACCATATTCCTATATAAGTGTACAAATTTGTACGATAAAGATTCTGAAATTGGTGTGATTTGGAATGATAAAGTCTTAGCTATTGATTGGGGGTTAAAACCCGATGAAGTAATTTTATCCCCAAAAGATTTAGACTTACCAAATTTAAAAAATTTTAAAAGTCCCTTTTGATTTGTCAGTACAAGAAACTTTACGGTTAAACAAAGCAATCAGCGACACTGGTTTTTGCTCTCGTAGGGAAGCGGATAGAGTTATCGAGGAAGGTCGAGTGACCATCAATGGAAAAGAAGCTATTTTGGGTGACCGAGTAATACCTAGCGACGATATCAGAGTCGATGGCAGAAAAATAAAGTTTAAAAATCAGGAAGATTCTGTTTATATCGCATTTAATAAACCAAGAGGAATTACTTGCACTACAGAAACTCAAGTTCCAGGCAATATCATTACATTCATCAATCATCCTAAAAGAATTTTCCCAATTGGCAGGTTAGATAAACCCTCTGAAGGTTTAATTTTTTTAACTAGCGATGGAAACATCGTAAACAAAATCTTAAGAGCGGGAAATAATCATGAGAAAGAATATGTTGTTACCGTAAATAAGCCAATTAATCCAGATTTTTTACGAAAAATGGGAAATGGGGTGCCCGTTTTGGATACCATTTCTAAAAAATGCTTTATTCAAAAAGAAAGTGATTTTGTTTTTAAAATTATCCTTACCCAAGGCTTAAATCGTCAAATACGTAGAATGTGCGAGTACTTAAACTATGAAGTTACTAAACTAAAACGCATACGTATTATGAATGTAAGCTTAAAAAATATTCCAGTCGGCAAATGGCGTAACTTATCCAAAGATGAATTGAATGACATCATGAAGATGGTTGAAAACTCTAGTAAAACTGAAGAAGCCTCCATTAACACTGCACCAATAAAACCTAAGAAACATAGATATATTTAACTTTTATTTACGTTTTCTAGTCATTGATATAAGATTGTTATCATAAACTAACGAGTTTGTTTTTCAATTTCGATAAATTGCAATTCAAACCTAATCTCTCTTTAAGATGAAGAAATTTTCACTACTACTTTTACTTCTATCCTTATCTTCAGTAATTTTTGCTCAAAAGAAATCTAAATCAACAAACAATAGCTCTCCAAAATTTGAGTACGATAGTGTTTTATACACCAATTTAAAATATCGAGAAATCGGTCCATTTAGAGGGGGTAGAAGTGCCGCTGTAGTTGGGGATCTAAAAGAAAAAAATACTTTCTATATGGGTGCAACTGGCGGTGGAGTTTGGAAAACTCAAGATGGAGGTAGCAATTGGAAAAATATATCTGACAAATATTTCGGCGGTACAATTGGAGCAATAGCTATTGCTCCATCTGACAATAGCATTATTTATGTTGGTGAGGGTGAAAATAGTTTACGAGGCAACGTAAGTGAAGGTATTGATGGAATATGGAAAAGTGAGGATGGCGGACGAAGTTGGGTAAACATAGGCCTAAAAAACACTCGTCATATCACTAGAATTATTATCGATCCTAAAAATTCTGATATAGTTTGGGCAGCCGCTAGTGGTCATTTATTCGGCCCAAGTGACGATAGAGGAGTTTATAAAACAACAGATGGGGGTAAAATTTGGAAAAAAGTATTGTTTTCAAATAACCAAGCTGGCGCCATTGATTTGGTGATGGAGCCAGGAAACCCAAAAGTATTTTTTGCTACTACTTGGCAAGTAATTAGAACTCCGTACAGTATGGAAAGTGGTGGAATAGGCAGTGGATTATGGAAAAGTGAGGACGGCGGCGAAAACTGGAAAAATATTAGCAAATCAAAAGGATTACCAAAAGATACTTTAGGAATTTTAGGCGTAGCAATCAGCCCATCAAACCCTGATCGTGCTTACACCATTATAGAATCTAAGGAAGGTGGGCTTTTTAGGTCTGATGACGCAGGAAAAACCTTTACAAAAGTAAATAGTCAAAACGAAATCAGACAACGAGCATGGTATTATAGTAAAGTATTTGTTGATCCAAAAGATGAAAATACTGTTTATGTTTTAAATGTGAATTTCTTACGCTCGAGGAATGGTGGTAAAACTTTTGAAACCATTAAAACACCTCACGGAGATCATCATGATTTGTGGATTGATCCAGAAGACCCAAATCGGATGATTATAGGCGATGATGGTGGCGCTCAGGTTTCTTTTGATGGAGGTGAGAACTGGAGTTCATTACAAAATCAACCAACAGCACAATTTTATAGAGTAAGTACGGATACACATTTCCCTTATCGAATATTAGGTGCTCAACAAGATAATTCTACCGTAAGAATTTTATCCAGAACAAATGGTGGCTCAATCACAACAGATGACTGGATGCCTACTGCTGGTGCAGAATCTGGGTATGTTGTTGCCGACCCTTTAAATCCTGATATTGTTTATGGTGGGAATTACGGAGGTTATTTATCTCGATTAGATCACAAAACAGGTGAGAATAGAGCAATTTCCGTTTGGCCTGATAATCCTATGGGTTCTGGTGCTGATGTTTTAAAATATCGCTTCCAATGGAATTTCCCTATTTTATTCTCCCCTCATAATCCAAAAGTACTTTACACAGCAGGAAACGTTCTTTTCAAAACCATCAACGAAGGTCAGAGTTGGGAAGCTATCAGTCCTGATTTGACGAGAGACGATAAGAAAAGACAAGGACCTAGCGGAGGAATTATCACAAAAGACAACACCAGTGTTGAATATTATAGCACTATTTTCACCGTTCAAGAATCTCCTTTAGAAGAGAATTTAATTTGGACAGGAAGCGACGATGGCTTGTTATACCTTACAAAAGACGGAGGTAAAAACTGGCAAAACGTAACTCCTAAAGGAATGCCCGAATGGATGATGTTTAATAGTATTGATTCGGATCCATTTCAAAAAGGAACCGCTTATGTAGTTGGAACAAAATATAAGTCTGATGATTTTACACCTTACATTTATAAAACGACTGATTATGGCCAATCATGGAAATTAATTACAGATGGAATTCCTTCTAATCATTTTGTAAGAGTAGTAAGAGCGGATCAAAAAAGACCAGGATTATTATATGCAGGTACCGAGTATGGCATGTATATTTCTTATAACGATGGGGAAAGCTGGAAACCATTTCAATTGAATTTACCGATTGTTCCAATTACCGATTTAACGATTAAAGACAATGATTTAATAGTTGCTACACAGGGTAGGTCTTTTTGGGTATTAGATGATTTGAGTCAGATACAGCAATTAAAATCAGGCATTGCCAATGCTAATTTGTTTGTGTTTAAGCCAGGTGACAGTTACCGGACTGATGGTTTTCAAAGTGCAAAAGTCAAAAATGCAGGAATGAATCCTCCAAATGGAGTGGTCGTCAACTATTTCTTAAAAAACGTGACTGATTCTACTCAAGTATCTATCAAAATTTTAGACGCTAACAAAAAGCAAATAAGAGATTATAGCACAAAAGGCAAAACCGATGATAAATTGGAAGTAAATGCTGGAATGAATCAATTTGTTTGGAATTTAAGCTATCCTGCGGTAGAAAAAATTGAGGGTATGATTTTATGGAACGGAAATATAAGTGGACCAAAAGTACCTCCAGGGAACTATTTCGCAATGGTTAAAACAAAGGCAGATTCCAGTACGGTTGCTTTTACGGTTAAACCTGATCCAAACTACAAACTTTCTGCTGCCGATTATCAGGAGCAATTTGATTTCTTGATGATGGTGAAGAAAAAGTTTGAGGACACACAAAACGCAATTACTGATATTAGAAAAATTAGGTCACAGATTGAAACTTTTACCAGCAGAGGGAAAGATTTGCCTAAAGTGATTAAAGACAAAGCCCAAGCAATTGTTAAGCAAATTAGCTCTATTGAAGAAACGTTACACCAAACAAAAGCTAAGAGCGGTCAAGATGTGTTGAATTTTCCTATCAGGTTAAATGATAAAATATCTGGCGTTTATGATGCAGCTGCTTCAGGGTATACCAAGCCAAGCAAGCAGGTTAAAGAAGTGTATAAAGAATTAGCCGATCAAATAGATGTACAGCTCGCCAAACTAGTAGAAATAAAAAGTAGAGACATCAAAGAGCTAAATGATTTAATCATATCTAATGCTGTTCCTTTGATTATGGTGAAGTAAACGAATATGCTTATATCAAAAATCTGGATGATTAATCATCCAGATTTTTTTATGCTTAAACATTTAGCATTAGAGTCAATATTTTCAAAATTTGAGTGGTGTATCACTAAAAAAGTGGACAAGTATTTCCACTTCTTTCCCTCCCTAAACCTATTGAGATGAAAATTCTACAAAACAAAAAAGCTCAGGTATAACCCAAGCTTTATATTTTATGCTTTGTTAAAATCTATTTAATCAAGTTATACAGTTCGTCTAATTTAGGTGAAAGTACAATCTCAATTCTTCTGTTTCTACTTCTAGCTTCTGGTGTATTACCAATTTCTATGAGTTGATATTGACTTTTTCCTGTGGCAGTTACTCTTATTGGGTCAATCTTTTCTGTATCGGTTAAATAACGCACTACAGAAGTTGCTCTTAAGACGCTTAAATCCCAGTTGTCTTTTATCTGACCTAAGTTTCCAACTTTCTGATTATCGGTATGTCCTTCCACTGCGATATTGATTTCAGGTTGTGTAATTAAAACTTTCGCCAATTCTCTTAACGCTTGTTTCCCTTTATCATCAATAACAATGGAACCGGTATCAAACAATAGTTTATCAGTTAATGAAACATATACCTTCCCATTTTTAATCTCTACGGTTAATCCACTTTCTTGGAAACCTAATAAAGCTTTTTGCAATTTTTCTTTTAGGGCATTTGTAGCAGCATCACGTTTTCTTAATATCTCTTCTACTTCTTGCAATCTAGCTTCACGCTTTTTTAAATCACCAGAGAGCTTATTAATCTCAGATGAACTATTAGAGCGCAGCGCATCATAATTTGCATTCAAAGCCTCTAATTGCTTATTTAAACCTAATATTATAGCATTTAAACTAGCTGTGTCAGCTTTTAAAGTTGCTTTCTCTTCTTCTAAAGATTGTACATTGACTTTAGCCTCGTCCCAACCAACATTTAAGGAGTCTTTTTTCGTTAATAAGGCCTCGTATTTCTTTTTTGAAAGAACAACACAGGAACTCATGAATAATAATACCCCTACAAAAAATAATAAGCTCAATTTTAATTTCATCATGATAAAATTGCTTGATTTAAGAATATACTAAATGGATAAATTAACTGTAAACCTTCAATTACATTTTCAACCGATTTATCGTCCATCAAATCTGCATCTGAAAAAGAATGCGTAACAGTAAAGCTTTTTAGCTTTAGTAACTCAATATATGGATGATCAGCTTCATATCGTTTTGGAGAGGTTTTCAACTTTTCATTTTGGTCTAAATCTGAAAAATAAGATTTAAACTTTCTATCTTCAATGATATTTAAAAAGTCTTTTGTATTGTAATCAATCTCTTGTCTGATGGATTTTAGATGATCGGCTTGAGGCATCCAATAACCACCAGCAACAAAACTATTTCTAGGCTGGATATGGATATAATAACCTGGCCCATCATTTCCCTTTCCTTTGGAAGAAATCCCAATTCCAAAATTATTCTTGTAGGGAGATTTATCTTTACTAAATCTCACATCACGATAAATACGCATCACGCATTTCTTTGAGGTTAATTCAGGAGGAATGGATGTATCAATTTTTCTAAATTGGCTTAGAATGGCATCGGCAAAAGCGTCCACATTTTCCTTCGAGGCTAAATATCTATCTTTATTTTTCTGAAACCAATCTCGATCGTTATTTTCAATTAAATCTGTAATAAAAGAAAATGTTTCTTTTTTAATCATGATCGTAATGTTCAACGTAATGAATCTTGGGCGAAAGCCAATACAATAAAATCACCCTAGAATATCTAAAATTAACAGGCGCTAACAAAAAACTGAAAAGCAAAATTGTAAAAATGTAAATCCAAGGAGATTCTAATTCACCAGAGAATACATAGGTAGCTATACCAACAGAAACTCCTAAAGCAACATTTAACGCATATCCAACATACATTGCTGCATAAAAATATCCTGGCTCAACCTCGTAACGTAAACTGCAATGGGGACAAAATTCAAACATTTTTTGAAAAGAAAAGCCGTACATCGTGTTTTGGAAAAGATCACCTCTTCTGCAACGTGGGCATTTTGCATGAAGCATTGCTTCTGCTTTAGGTGTTTTAGCCATGTGTAAATATAAAAAAACCCATCTGTTTCTATCAGATAGGTTTGTATAAATCGTTATTAATTCAAATGAATTTTCTCTTCTCTAATATCTATAGCAACATTTTTTTTCCTATACTTTTTATACCATAAAAACCCGATACCGGCCATGGCAATGTAAGGTGCTGCTAGTAAATACATGATGCCTCCGTTTAAGCCTTTTCCAGTAGACCCTCCACCTTTGAGGTTAGACTCAACAGTAGCCTGACACATTGCACATTGTGCTTTAGCAGAAGTTGATATAATTGCTGGTGCAATCAAAATAAATAATACAACTAGTATTCTAAAAACTCTCATATTTTAAAAAATTAAAAATTATAATAAGGTGAAATCATTAAATATACTATTACACCTGTTGTTGTAACGTATAACCAAATTGGAAAACTCCATCGCACCAATTTTTTATGTTTCTCAATTTGCATTTGTAAGCCTCTTTGAAAACTCATTAAAATTAATGGTAAAACTGAAGCTGCTAAAATGATATGGCTAACTAATATAACGTAATAAATGTATCTTAGATTACCTGCAATTGAAATTTCGTTTGCACTCAAAACACCATCATGATTTACATCTCCAAACTTAGTTTCAGGAGCGAAGTAATGAAATAAGATGTAGGAAACCAAAAACAATGATGATAATGAAAAAGTGATGATATTTATTCTTTTATGAAGTCTTATATTTTTTTGTTTAATCGCCAATAATGAGCTTATTAATAAAATGGTACAAGTTCCATTAATAATAGCGTTAAGTTTTGGTAAATTATAAACGAAAGCAGGAGTAGGAATTGTAACTGGAATAATTTTCCTATTCAGGATTACAACAACAACAAAAACAAAGATTGATACACCTGTTATCAATCTAAAAATTAATTTATCGTTCATTATTTATTAACATTTTTAAAACCATTCAGTTTCAAAATTTTTATTTAATTTTTCTTAGCTCTTCGGTAATTAAAACCTTGATCTCATCACTCAACTTACTGATTTCATCAACAGAAGAACTAGAATAATAACCTCTTATTCTATGATCGGCGTCTAACAAAATTAACTTATCACTAAATATGTATTGACCTTTATCTTCGGATGATTTTATTGCATTTACAAAAAATTGATTTTTCGCAAGATTCAGTATTTTTGATGAATCCATTGTTACAAAATCCCATTTACCAGGTTTAGCTCCTATCATTTTTGCATAATTTCTAAGAACTGGTACGCTATCTTGCTCAGGATCAATAGAAATAGAAATAAACCTGATGATATTATTTTCTTTAAATTCTTTATAAATACTTTTAACGGCTTGGTTAATGGTAGGTGTCAACAGTTGATCTTTTGAATAGAAAAAATTTACTAAAATAAGTTGTTTCTTGACCGATCCCAAATTCAAGGAATCTGCATTATTGGTGATAAAATTAACATCCGGAATTTTATGATAAATAGTATCTGGAATTTTCACCCCTTTCTTAGTGTGAAAAGTTGAATCAACTATTTTAGGTCCAAAAATAGGAAGTGGCTTATACCTGTTTTTACCTTTTTCCTGTAGCAAATAATATAAAAATCCCGGTACCGCTAATATAGTTACCAGGATTAATATTTTAAATATGGGGAATTTGTTCTTACTCATAAGTTCATATGAGAATTCAAATAATTTCCTTCAGTTAACATCAGAATAATAAAATAGATGATAAATATAAAGGAAACCAGAATACCCACAATGAGCGTATATTTCTCAAATCTTAAGTGCATAAAGAACGCCACAATATAAAATGCTTTTACTAATGTTAAAATAACATAGGCAAAGTTTTTAATATGCTGAGGCAGCATAGATTCAGGAATGGCTAATGCTAAAATAAATTCTACAATAGTAATACCTAAAAGAATAAAAAAAACTTTCCAAATCTTTTTTTTGGTCATTGATTCATGCTCTTCAGCATGTTCTAAATGAGTGTTATCTGACGACATTTTTATAATTTATTAAATATTAAACTAAATAAAAGAAGGTAAATACAAATACCCAAACTAAATCAACAAAGTGCCAGTATAAACCAACTTTTTCAACCATAAGGTAATGTCCTCTCTTTTCGAAAACACCCGCTAAAACCATAATTAAAATAATGATATTAATGAGTACCCCTGTGAATACGTGGAAACCATGGAAACCCGTAATAGTAAAAAACAAATTTGCGAACTGATGTGCACTTACAGAATCGGCACCTAATTCCTTAATTACATCGGCGCTAGGAATAGCTCCCCACCAAAAACCTTCATGGTGTAAGTGTGTCCACTCTAAAGCTTGGCAGCCTAAAAACATTAAACCTCCAATTATTGTAGCAACCATCCACCAAACTACTTCTTTCTTAGCGTTACGATGACCAGCTTCAACAGCTAATACCATTGTTACAGAGCTAGCAATTAAGATGAAAGTCATTAACCCCACAAAAACTAAAGGTGCTCCATGATCTGCAATCCCTGGAAAAGATTGAAAAACCAAATCTGGATCTGGCCAAGTCATCTTACTAAAACGTTGTGCTCCGTAATAAATCAAAAGTGCAGAGAATGTAAATGCATCTGATAAAAGAAAAAACCACATCATCAATTTTCCATATTCTATGGAAAATGGAGAACGACCACCAGCCCAAGGGGTGGTTTTAACTTCGTCTAATTTTGCTGTTGTATCCATTAAATAATATAGCTTGAAAACTCGTTGTAAAACTTTACTGGTTCAAAAGTAAGAAAACGTACAAATAAATCCATAAAATATCTACAAAATGCCAAAAAATAGAGGCGATTTCCATTCTGAATAGATTAGTAACGTTCGGTAATTTTTTATAACTACTCTTTAAAGCTGTTATAAGGATCATTAATCCTGCAATAATATGTATAATATGAGCTAAAGTAAACACATACACAAACGTGATGGTGGCGTTACTGTTGATAAAATAAATACCAAGATTAGTCCAAACAGACCAGCCGTAAACCTGCATCCCGATAAAAACGAGACCTAGAAAAAATGTTATCCAAAGACCAATTTTCTGATTTGCAAATTTTAATCGCTTTGCTTGAAGGTAAGAATAATGTAATGTAAAACTGCTAACGATGATTATTGCAGTACTAAACATAAAAATCTTTGGCAATGGTACGTTCAAAGTTTTCCCAACTCCATCACCAGAATAAACGATAAAACCGCTTGTTAAACCTGCAAAAAATATAATTGAAGAAACCATGAATAACCACATGATAAATTTCTTAGGCTGTAAATTGTGCCTATCTACTTCGTTTGCTTTGCTTTGCACCATCTTATTTTAAATTAAAAAGTAAAACCAATTGTACTACAGGTAAATAGATAAAACTTCCATACATTAGGCTTTGCGCCGATTTAACATCTAATTTTCTAACTAATGTTAATGCCTGATAAGAAAAAATCAACCCCATAATTAAAGAAACTCCGCCAATAACGTATCCGCCAAACCCATAATAGGTTGGTAATAGACTTACTGGAATAAGTATTAATGTAGATAACCAAGTAATAATAGCACTCGTTTTATCTCTTTTTGTGGTAGGTAACAACCTAAAACCTGCCTTTTTATAATCATCGTCTAAAACCCAGGCAATTGCCCAAAAGTGAGGGAATTGCCAAACAAATTGTATAGCAAAAAGCACTAATGCTATTTTATCTATCTGCCCATGGGCAGCAACATATCCAATCAAAGGTGGTAAGGCTCCCGGTATAGCTCCAACTAATACCGCTATAGGAGATTTTTGCTTTAATGGTGTATATATGAACGCATAAAACAAAATTGAAAAAACTGATAAATAGCCTGTCGCTGGGTTTAAACTTCCTAATAAATAAGTTCCAAAAATTCCCATGATCAGACTCAAAACTAAGGCTTGTCCGTTAGTCATCCTGCCAGATGGCAAAGGACGATCCATTGTACGTTTCATCAATTTATCTAAATCTTTTTCGATAATCTCATTGAATCCGTTAGCTGCTGATGTTACCAAAAAGCCTCCAATAATTAATATGAGCCAATTATACCAATTAATACTCTCCTGACTTTCGGATGCTATTAAAAAGGAAATAGACGCCGAGAACACCACTAAAAAAGTAAGTCTCAACTTAACTAAATTCTTAAAATCTTTTAAAAAGGTTCCCAAAATTCTTTATTTAATAACTACAGATCTTGTTTTCATTAAAATTAAAGACAAATAAAACTGGCATCCAAATAACATTGTAGCAAATAATACATGAGTCGCTTGTGCCCATGCTGCCAAATCAAAATAACTTAGAGCAATACCTGTTATCATTTGAGCACCTAAAATCATCAAAAGATAAAATGCAAATGAATTAAGAATCGATATTTCACTAAATCTCTTTCGGATGATAAAAAATAACACCAAATTAACAATCACAATAATCAATGCCCATTCTCTATGGTCCATGAAAATTTTACCGACCTCATTAAGCCATTCTCCTCTTTTTAATTCAGGAAATTGAGAACTTACAAAATCTACGGTTTCCCTTACCTCAGTACCAATAGTAATTTGGATAACCGAGGTAACTAAAGCTATCACTGCTATTACCTTAAGCCAAATAAGAGATCGGCTTGTTTTAATTTCCTCATATAATGATTTCACATCATAGTAAGTATATATAGTAATTGCCAAAATTAAAACGGCAAGTAACATATGCACTGTAATTAACCAAGCTAGTAGATTAGTAGACACTACTATTGAGCCTAACCAAGCTTGAATTGCTACTAAAACTAAATTCAAAGAACTCAACCAGAAAACTCTACTTCTACTCTTGAATAACTTGAAAGCGAAAATAAAATTGAATAAAAGAAAAATACCAGTAATTGCCCCAATTAATCTATTTATATATTCAGTATAGGTTTTAAAAGGATTAAACTCTTCTGGAATCTTGATGCTTTCATCATGCCTTACCTTGTTAGCTAAATCAGGATAACCAGATTTATCTAAAAGTTTTGCAAATCTCTCATTCTTCTCCAAACGCTCTGCAACATACTTCTCTTTATAATCTTGAGGCAATTGAGAAACATCTGTAGGCGGTATGTACTGATCAAAACATTTTGGCCAATCCGGGCAGCCCATGCCCGAACCTGAACTTCTAACTATTCCTCCTGCGAGAATTAATAAAAAGAGCGAAACAATAGAGATTAAGTTAAACTTTAAAAATCGTTGCTCAGCTTTGGCGTACATTATTTATTATAAAAGTTAGGGTATCTGTTATGATACAGATACCCTAACTATTTTTATTAATATAAAGAGGCGTGTTTATTTAACTTCTTCTCTTTTATCAACAGATTTATGATCAATATTCCACCTTTCCTGTATTCTTTCTGCTTCTTCATTGCCTTCAAAATCATGAGGTAAATTAGAGCTCATTGTTTCAGACAATGGCGTGTTTTGAGTAATAAAGTCAGCCTCATGTCCTGGTTTGCTGTAATCGTAAGCCCAACGATAAACAGTAGGAATCTCACCAGGCCAATTGCCATGAAGACGTTCTACTGGAGTGGTCCACTCTAAAGTATTTGCCTGCCAAGGATTTTGAGTTGCTTTTTCTCCAAAAAATATAGAATAGAAAAAATTAAATAAGAAGGCAACCTGGGCGACAGCACCTAAAATGGCTGCCCAAGTAATAAATACGTTTACCGATAACCATTTTTGCATAGATTCAAATTCTGTAAAAGCATAGTATCTACGAGGAACTCCATCTAATCCCATAAAGTGCATGGGGAAGAACACTAAATAAGCAGAGATAAATGTTAACCAGAAATGTAAGTAACCTAGTTTAGGATTCATCATTCTTCCAAACATTTTAGGGAACCAATGATAGATACCTGCTAACATCCCAAATATAGCTGCTGAGCCCATCACCAAGTGAAAGTGAGCTACTACGAAATAGGTGTCATGTAAATTAATGTCTAAAGCAGCATTTCCCAACCAAATACCGGTTAAACCACCAGAAATAAAGAAAGAAACCAAACCTATTGCAAATAACATGGCAGGTGTAAATCTGATATTACCTCTCCATAGCGTTGCTAACCAATTAAAGGTTTTAACTGCTGAAGGTACGGCAATAATTAAGGTGGTAATCATGAATACCCCACCGAGGAATGGATTCATCCCCGTGACAAACATGTGGTGCCCCCAAACAACGAAAGAAAGTACCGTTATACCAATTAAAGAATAAACCATGGCATGATAACCAAAAATTGGTTTTCTTGAATTTACAGACATTACTTCCGAAGCAATACCCATCGCTGGCATAATTACAATATACACTTCTGGGTGACCTAAGAACCAAAATAAATGTTCCCACAAAATAGGGCTACCTCCTTCATTTGCTAAAGCTTGACCTCCGATGTATATGTCGGAAAGGTAAAATGATGTTCCAAAACTACGATCGAAAATTAAAAGAACTATTCCTGCTACCAAAACTGGGAAAGATAAAATACCTAGTATCGCGGTTAAAAAGAAAGCCCAAATTGTCAAAGGCATTTTCCATAAATCCATACCTTTTGTACGCATGTTTAATATGGTTGAAACATAATTGATACCTCCCATTAATGATGAGGCAACAAATAAAACCATGGAAACTAACCAAAGTGTCATTCCTAATCCAGAACCTGGCATTGCTTTAGGCAAAGCAGATAGTGGGGGATAAATGGTCCATCCTGCTCCTGCAGGTCCTGATTCGATAAAGAACGTAGATAACATAATCGCACTAGCAGTAAAAAAGAACCAGTATGATAGCATGTTCATGAACGGAGATGCCATATCTCTGGCACCTAACTGTAATGGTATTAAAAGGTTAGAAAAAGTTCCACTAAGGCCAGCAGTTAATACAAAGAATACCATAATGGTACCATGTATTGTAACTAAAGACAAATAGAAGTTTGGATCTAATCTACCTTCTGGAGCAAATTTACCTAACAAAACTTCTAATAGAGGGAAGCTTTTATCAGGATAAGCTAATTGAATTCTAAATAGAATCGATAAACCCATGGCAATTACGCCCATGATAATTCCTGTAATTAGGAATTGTTTAGCTATCATTTTGTGATCTTGACTAAATACATATTTAGTTAAGAAGGTTTCTTTATGATGATCGTGAGAGTGATCATCATGATGTACTGCACTTGAGTTAGGAATTGCAATTGTTGACATAATCTCCTTCAGTTTTTATCTTAATTGTTTAATGCAATTTTATTTTCTTTACTAGCTACATTTTCTTTCATAGCTATTTGATATTCTTTCTTCATATCGTCTGTAACGATAGGTTTTTGTTCTTTTACCCATTTGTCGTACTCTCTTTGAGTAACAACCCTTACTGCAAACTGCATGTTATAATGAGAGCCTCCACAAATTTTGGCACAATATAAACGATATTTAAAATCAGGGTCGTTTGTTTTCACTTTCATTTCGGCAGTAGTTATTCTTGGTGTAAATTGGAAGAAAGTAGACATCCCTGGAACACAGTTCATTTGTACTCTAAAATGAGGCATGTAAAAACTATGCAAAACATCTTGAGAAGTTAACGTAAATCTAACTGATTTGTTTACTGGTAAAACAATCTCTGTGACCTTTAAATCATCATAGTTATGCTTGTCTGCAAGGTCTAATCCTAAATTATTCAAGCCTCCTAAACTACCTATTAACTTATAGTTTTTACGCCCACTCACATTATCCTTACCTGAGTATCTTACTTCCCATGCAAACTGATGAGCTGTTACATCAACTTGTAAAGCACTCTTCATTTGGTCGGACGAAATATTTGTTATTCCTCTCCAAGTAAAGAAACCCATTAATACCAATACAGTTAAAGCAATAGCTGGAATAACGGTCCAATATTTCTCAAGGGTGTTGTTATGAGGATAATAATAAGCTTTACGTTTAGCCTTATAATTGTATTTGTAAGCGAAAAGAAAAAGTAAAATATGAGTGATTACGAATACGATAGTTGTGATCACTAAGGTAATTCTAAACATGGAATCAATTTTTAGACCATGTTCTGAAGCAGCTTCAGGTAGAATTTGAGCTCCTTGAACGGTATAACACCAATATGCACCATATAATCCAACAACTAAAGTCACTGCAAATAAAATACCGTTTACTTTATTCCAAGCAATACCTTCCTTTTTCCCTTGAATTTGCTTGGTCAATTCATAAACCTGCAAAACCTTACCAATGATGCCAATAACCACACAAATTAGCAGGAATAATATCAAATAGTATCCAACAGTTTTACCTAAACCATCTGTTTTACTTACTGTATCAGTGGCAACACCCGCTGCTTGAGCCATTACTTGTTGGAAAGATAATCCAACAATTCCTGTTAAGGCCAGCAATGATTTTAAATTCAAATATCTCTTAATATCCATTTTAAAATTAAATCTTTATTAGTTTATATATGATGGTTTAAACTTTCTTCTAGGAATGGGTGGTTTTTTGGTGCTAATGAAACCTTACTTAAAGAAGTCAATACTGAAAATGAAAACAACCCAACGAAACCAATTATAGTCCCAATTTCAATGATTCCAAATCCTGCTGCCTCTCCGAGTGTTCCTGGCATAATCATAATATAATAATCTAACCAATGTCCGCACAATAATATTATACAAACAACCAACAGCATATTTGTTTTTCTTTTAGCATCTCTTGACATTAAAATTAAAACTGGTGACAAGAAATTGATAATCAGATTTAACCAAAATAATGGCATATAGAAACCTTCCAATCGTTTGTAGAAATAAACTGTTTCTTCTGGCATGTTTGCATAGTATATCAGTAAGAATTGTGCAAACCAGATATAAGTCCAAAAAATGGAAAAACCAAAAACAAATTGTCCTAAATTGTGAAAATGATTATCATTTATCCAACCCAAATAACCTGCCTTTTTTAATAGAATTAAGGTAACTGTTATGGCAGCTAAGCCAGAAACCCACATTGCAGCGAAATTGTACCATCCAAACATGGTGGAAAACCATTCAGCTTCTAATGACATTATGGTATCAAAAGCCCATAATGGAGTAGTAAAACCGAAGATTACTAAAAATATTGCTGAATATTTGATGCTTTTTTTGTAACTACTTAAGCCCCCGTGTAAATCCTCATTCGTGGAGAGCTTGGTAATAACCATCCCTAAAACACTATAAGCCGTTAAAAAAATCACTAATCTTGATAAAAAGAATAATGGCGTTAAATAAAATGCTTTTGAAGAAGTGAAATTCGCTGCTTCTTCAGGACTATTCCAATGATAAAGATTGTGGGAAAATAGACCCGCTGCCACTATAATGACTAAAACAATACTTGCGAAAGGTAATACTTTGGCAAAAGATTGTGGAACACGAAGTAAAGCTGCTGACCATCCTGCTTGTGCTACAAATTGGATAGCCAAGAAAAACAAACCCGCTGCGCAAACACAGGTAAAATAATAACTCATTAATAATAAGTTAAGGAAAGTACGCTCAGAATTACCTGATAAAAACCCATAGGCTACTACTGCTATACCTATGATGATACCAACAATGCTTAATGTTTTAGCTTTACCACTAAAATTAAATTGCTCTGAAAAATTATATGAATGTTGATGAGCTCCCATATTTATATTAATTCTATTATTGTCCTTTTTGTAATTCGTGAACGTACATGATTACTTTCCATCTTTCTTCAGGAGATAGTTGAGATGCATAAGACCCCATTAAATTTAATCCATATTGGATAGTATGATAAATCTTACCATCTGTTAAATCCTTCATTGCACCACCTCTAGAAGAATTCCCACTTGAATACGAAGGTGGAGCTGGATATTTACCTAACTCTACGATACGACCATTTCCCTGTCCTTTTTCGCCATGACATGGGCTACAAAAAGCAATATATAATTGCTGGCCTTCAACCAAATTTTGTTTAGTCACTGAAATCGGACTTACAATCCCAGAGCTTGCAGCTAAATAACCTTCATTGGTATTTGGATATTCATCAAACCTTGTAAAACCTATTGGAGTGGTTCCAGCTGGTGGAACCTGAGCAGAAATTCCATTTTCAAAAATTGGGTTTTTTTGATCGGGATTATAAGCAATTGGATAGTACATGTTTGGCGCAAACTCCAAGCCTCTGCTACGCTTATCGTGGCATGAACTTAGAATTGCAACTACCGCAACCGCTAAAAATGTCAATCCTAATATATTTGTCTTATTCATAACTCAAATATTTTCTATCGTTGTGCTTAATTTCAATAGCACCCGCTTCTTTTAATAAACTATCTACCTTTTCACTATCAAAACCTTTGTTTGCATCAATTGCAATAACAAAACGATCTGCAGTAGCTCTAAGTTCCATCACCCTTGGTGTTCTTCCTGGGAATAGATGATTTCTAAAAAAGAAAGCTCCCACCATTCCAAATGCACAAAAAAGAACGGTTAATTCAAAAGTAATTGGAATGAAATCTGGTATTGCAAAATTCGGCTTACCACCAACATTCATTGGCCAATCCTGTACCATCATAAAGTAAATCATCCCAAATGCAGTCAAAGTTCCTGTGATGCCACATATAAATGCAACGATACCTAACCTGCTTTTCTTAACACCTAATTTAGCATCAATTCCGTGAATAGGCATTGGCGTAAAAACATCGTAAATACTAATGTTATTTTCTTGAAGCTTGTCAATCCCATGCATCATATCATCGGGATCTTCAAAAAGGCCTAAAATATATTTGATATTACTCATTGTTAAATTTTTACGTAATCAGCTTGTTCTACACTATCAAATTTCTCTAAAGATTCAACATAATATTCTGCTTCTTCAGATTTAATTCTTCCTTCTGCTATTAATTTTTTCTTGGATTGCTCGGATGATGTTTTTACTAATAATCTTACCTCGGCCATCGCAACGGACGGTAACACTCTGATGAATAATAAGAATAAAGTAAAGAATACACCAATAGATCCTACGAATACAGAAATATCTACCCATGTTGGATAAAACATTGCCCAACTTGATGGCAAATAATCTCTATTTAAAGATAGTACAATGATGACAAAACGTTCGAACCACATACCAATGTTTACTACAATTGATAGACACCATGAAATCGCGATGTTAGTTCTGATACTCTTAAACCAGAAAAGTTGCGGCATTAATACGTTACATCCGTACATCATACAACCTGCCCACCAGTAAGGACCAGTGAATCGGTGAATAAAGGTGTATTGTTCAACCTCAACACCAGAATACCAAGCGATAAAGAATTCGGATAAATAAGCTACACCTACAATCGAACCTGTTAATACAATGATTTTGTTCATTGATTCTATATGGAACATGGTGATATAATTCTCTAATCCTAATACTTTACGGGTAACTAATAACAGTGTTTGAACCATCGCAAATCCTGAAAAAATAGCACCCGCAACAAAGTAAGGAGGAAAAATAGTGGTATGCCATCCTGGCTCTAATGAAGTTGCAAAGTCCATAGATACAATCGTGTGCACTGATAAAACCAATGGAGTTGCTACACCTGCAAGAACTAAAGACACAGTTTCGAATCTTTGCCAAGTTTTTACTGACCCATTCCATCCAAAAGAAAGGATTGAATAAATCCTCTTTCTTAAACCTGTTGCTCTATCTCTGATAGCTGCAATATCAGGTAACAGACCTACATACCAGAAAACTAATGAAACTGAAAAATAAGTAGAGATAGCAAAAACGTCCCAAACCAAAGGGGAGTTAAAGTTAACCCAAAGTGATCCAAACTGATTTGGCAATGGTAAAGGCCAATAAGCTAACCAAGGGCGTCCCATGTGGGAAACTACATAAGTAGCAGCACAGATAACGGCGAAAATCGTCATCGCCTCTGCTGATCGGTTGATGGAGTTTCTCCAGTTTTGACGGAAAAGTAATAATACTGCCGAAATTAATGTCCCGGCGTGACCAATACCTACCCACCAAACAAATCCAGTAATATCCCAAGCCCAGCCCACTGTTTTGTTCAAACCCCAAGCTCCAATTCCATTCCAAAATGTATAACTAACTGCGAAAAGCCATAGACAAGCGCCCATTGCTGCCACAATAAACCCTATCCACCAAGCTCTGTTTGGTTTATTTTCTACAGGCCATAATACATCATCAGTGATTTTAGTATAGGTGATGTTCTTTCCTGTAATTAAAGGCTCTCTTAATATTGATTCGTGATGAGATGACATATCTTAAATTATATTTTTAAATATTAAGCTTCTTGCAATCCTGTATTAGTGATTTTCGTCATATATCCTACACCAGGCAGTACATTTAATTCTTCTAAAACGTAATATGTTCTTTCGTTTGTTAATGCTTTTGTAACCGCTGAATTAGGATCATTAGCATCCCCAAATACAATGGCATTTGCTGGACAAGTTTGTTGACAGGCAACTTTAATATCACCGTCTTTAATTGTTCTTTTTTCTATTTTCGCTTTTAATTTACCAGCTTGAATCCTTTGAATACACATCGAACATTTCTCCATTACTCCACGGAAACGAGTAGTAACATCTGGATTTAGTACTAATTGTGTGAATTCATTGTTTAAATAGTTATCGAAACGAGAATCATTCCAGTAGTTGAACCAATTGAAACGACGTACTTTGTAAGGACAGTTATTTGCGCAATATCTTGTGCCTACACAACGGTTATAGGCCATGTGATTTAAACCCTCGTTAGAGTGAACAGTAGCCAATACTGGACAAACCGTTTCACAAGGTGCATGATCACAATGTTGACACATCATTGGTTGATGAACAACAGAAACATTTTCAAATTTCCCTCCAGCCTGAGCTAATTCATCTTCCTGAGTAATTGCTTTTCCTTCTTCGTTGAAAGTATAATAACGATCGATACGAATCCAGTGCATTTCTCTACGACGACGTACTTCATCTTTACCTACAACTGGAACGTTGTTCTCAACATTACAAGCAGTAATACAAGCGCCACAACCAGTACAAGCATTTAAATCAATGGCCATTACCCAATTATGACCTGGATGATCAAATTTACCCCAAAGGTCTACGTCTTCATGTTTTTTACCATGATTTCCACTACCATGAGCTGGATCTTTTTTGTAATC
>JACMOI010000070.1 GCA_014378105.1 Pseudopedobacter sp. | reverse complement strand
TTTAAAAAAGGAATCACCATTTCTAACCAGAGAAGTTTATGCGATGCTCTTGAAAGGGAATTTACGTGAACCAATTTATTTGCCAGTTGGCAGTAATTTACCTTTTTTTGAGGATGCTAAATGTAGAATTGGAGAAGATACATATCAAGTCACTTCCAGTAATGTTTTTGTTCCTAATCAAGAAGAATTTGAAACCGATGTACAAGAAACAGCAAAGATGTTTCTAAATGTTCCTTATTTATGGGGTGGTAGAACACACTCTGGCATAGATTGCTCAGGCTTTTCGCAGATGATTTTCAAAATGTTAGGAATAGCTTTAAAAAGAGATGCTTGGCAGCAAGCTGAACAAGGTAGATTGGTAGATTTTTTAACGGAAGCCAAAGCAGGAGATTTAGCTTTTTTTGACAATGTAGAGGGTAGAATTACTCATGTAGGCATCATGCTGAATAATAGTCAGATTATCCATGCCTCAGGCAGAGTGAAAATAGACCGAATTGATAATCAAGGAATTTTTGCTGCGGAACAAAATAAATACACTCATAATTTGAGGATAATTAAGCGGTTTGTATAGAATTTTCATTAGCCCAATAATATTAGCGGACTAATGAAAATAAAAATCTATAAACCCTTCAACACCTTCCCCATCACTTCCAAACCCTCATCAATATGTTGCTTCTCGATAATTAAAGCTGGGCGAAAACGGATGGTTTGACTGCCACAGCCTAAAAACATCACGCCATGCTCCATTCCTTTACTTACAAATTTATTTCTAAGTTCTTTAGTCGGGAAGTCGAAAGCGGTTAATAATCCACGGCCTCTAACATTTGAAACACGCTCGTCTTTTTCTGATATTTTTGTTAATTGTTGTTGTAAATAAGCACCAACTTCCGCAGCATTGTCACATAAATGATCTTCTTCAACAATCTCCAACACTTTAGAAGAACGCACCATATCAACTAAGTTGCCACCCCAAGTAGAATTAATCCTCGAAGGAACTCTGAAAACATTGGTCGGAATTTCATCTAATTTTGGTCCTGCCAAAATACCACATACTTGCATCTTTTTACCAAAAGCCAAAATATCAGGACGAGCTTTTTCTCCGAAGTGTTGGTGACACCAAAACTTACCAGTTAAACCTACTCCGGTTTGCACCTCATCATAAATTAATAAAGCATCATTTTCATCACAAATTACTCTCAACTGCTCTAAAAACTCTTGACGAATGTGGTTATCTCCACCTTCTGATTGAATAGGCTCAATGATGATGCAGCAGATTTCATCTTTGTTGACTTCAAAAGCATTTTTAATTTGTGCAATAGAGTGTGCCTCTCTTTTTAATAAATCTTCATATGATGCATCCGTAAATGGGAAATGCATTTTAGGATTAGAAACTCTAGGCCAATCGAACTGTGCAAACCACTTCGTTTTATCAGGCAAGGTATTGGTTAAACTTAAAGTGTAACCTGTTCTGCCATGGAAAGCTTGATCGAAATGTAAAACCTTGTGTCCTTTTTCTTCGCGATAACCTTTTTCAAAATTCTTTTGTACTTTCCAGTCCATTGCAGCTTTTAAAGCATTTTCGATAGCCAAGCCACCACCAGCAATAAAGAAAGCATGTGGCAAGTAATCAGGAATTCCTACTCTAGAGAAAGTATCAACGAATTGAGCGTATTGTGTAGTATAAATATCAGAATTAGAAGGATTAGCCATTGCAGCTAAAAATAAATTCTTTTTAAACTCTTCGTCATTCATCATTTTAGGATGATTATATCCTATAGGAACTGAAGCAAAACAAGTGAAAAAGTCTAATAAAGAGCGCTCATGTTTAGAATCATAAATCCTAACACCGTCACTTTTTTCCATGTCGAATGTTAAATCGTAGCCATCGGTTAATAAATGTTTACCTAAAGTTTCTTGAACGTTATTTGGGGACACTGATAGTTTATACATATGAAATTTGTTTGTTCAAATTTACTCAAAAACGTCCAACCAAGCAAATTTGGGCGCTTTTTAGACTGATGAATGAAAAGTAGGTTTAAACAGTTTAAACCTATTTTTTGAACCGATAAGGTCCAAAATTTTGGAGGTGGCAAATTTTATTTGGTAATAGGTATGAAAAATTCTGCGTAAGATTTTAAAATTTATCAAGCATTCCTAATGTTCCGAAGATTCCTCCAGTATGAATCATTAATATTTTAGCATCTTTTTCAAAGGTATTTTTTAATGCTAAATCTTGGATGGCGTATAAGGCTTTCGCGGTATAAACGGGATCTATCAGAACACCAGTTTTTGATGTGAAATCTTTAATAAAGTCTATGAGTTTAGGTTGAGTTTTGGCATATCCGCCAAAATGATAATCTTCATGCAAATGAAATGTGATATTTTCAATTAGAAGTTTTTGAATATCTTCTCTTAGAAAACTTCCACCTTTCAAAACTGGAATCATGTGAAATTGAGTTTTTAAAACTTGAAGTTGAATTTGATTGATGATTCCTGCAGATGTAGCTCCTGTTCCTGCTGCACAAAAGATATGGTCATATTCCTGATTCAACTCTTGAATAATTTCTCTGCAACCTAGCTCAGCTTCTAATCCAAAACCGCCTTCATCAATAAAATAGGTTTGAGGATTATTTTTAAAATGCTGTTTGTATAGCGCCATTTTATCTTTATAATCCTCGCGACTTACAAAAATCAGTTCCATCCCAAAAAGGCGACAGAACTTTAATGTTGGATTTTCAACTTCTTCTCCACGAATGAATGCGGTAGTTTTAAAATTAAATCTTGCTCCGGCAGCAGCAGTAGCCAAAATATGGTTAGAGTAGGCGCCGCCAAAAGTGATAATGTGTGTTTTATTGTTCTCTTCAGCTTTAATTAGATGGTATTTTAGTTTCCGCCATTTATTTCCCGAGATAAAAGGATGAATGTGATCGTCTCTTTTTAGAAATAATCGAACATGGCGATCAGTAATAGGGGCATAAAGAATTTCTTCTTCGGGACTGTGAAAGGCTAAATTGATCATCAAAACAAAAATCCTAAACTCAACTCATAAAAGCGAATTGAATTTAGGATTTCACATAACAGTATCATTTTTATTTTCCTATTCCAAATCCAACTCCAACAGTAGCTGCAGTATATTCTCCAACGCTATAAGCGCCATATAGCCTAAAAAATAATAAGTGTAATTCAAAACCTACACTTCCTCTTAAACCATTAGTGTCTTTTTGATTAATTTTTACAGGATCTGTTAAGGTAGTATAAACTGGTTTTGTTTGATCTGGAATTTGAGTTCCAGGAAATCTCTGATAATCAGTTCTAACTATATATTTCCCCAACATCCCGATGTCAGTTTTTGCGGTATTGTAACCTACTGAAACGAATGGAGTAAAAACGGCTAATTTTTTTGATAAGATGGCATCAAAAGTATACCCGCTAAAAGTGCCTTCTACTCTTTGGTTTAAATTTTGACCACTATTACTATCATCAACCTGATTGGCTTGTTTAATTTGGTATTTATATTTTATTTGGTTGTAACCAAAACTTACAGCAATATCTACGGGAATAATTTTAGCTGCTTTGCCGAAGAATAAATTTGTTACTTCATGCTTTGCACCAAAACCTAAAACCTGTACACTTCCATAGTCACTTCCTTTACCAATTTCGGGACTATACCTTATAGAAATGTCTGTATTTTTAATTAAACCCACTGTAACTTGTATCTGTGGAGATGGTACGATTTTCAGCCCTGTTCCGTTTGGCATATTAAATCTTCCTACCTCTTTGTTATCATCAGAATAAATGACCAATTCTGAACCTTGTTTATCTTCACCAAATGCAGTTGGTGTTATTGGTGTGCTACTACTAGCAACCCTAGTTTTATTAGATAGACCTAATGTGCTGATATTAAACGATTGGTCTGAAGTTGGAACAAACGCTCCTGATCCTTGTATGCGAATATCAAAACGCCCTAAATTTTTCGCTTTTGCAGAATTGTACCAACCGCCATTCATCCCAAATCCTAGACCTTTGAATAATGGATTTAGATAAGCTTGTGCTAGCTTTTGTGCATCAGCTGGGCCAGATTTTATCAATTCTGAGACACCACTTTGAGCGAAAACACAGGATCCCGACAATATTATACATACGGCTAATAGGGAGGGTATTTTAAAATAGTTTAGATTTCTCATTGTTCTAGAGTTGTATATTTAGTCTCTAAAGTAGATTTTTCTAATTAGAAATGGAAAAAAGTTTAATACAATGACGAATTTTCTGGTAAAGTCTTTCATAATTTTTTATTGGATATTAAGCAATACGTATCGAATTTCAATAATGATACTATTTAAAACTACTAGTTCGATTTTATTAAATAGTTTAATTGTGGTTAAGAAAATATTTCAAAAACATATTCTCCGTCAAAGCATCTTTTGTGTTAACATAAATTGTAATTTTGATTCCTTATGGATGAATTAGACGTTTTAGATCAGGAGGAAAGCGATCTTTTTGAGCATTTTAAAATTACAGTTGATAAAGGACAATCGCTTTTAAGAATAGATAAATTTTTGATGCATCGAATAGAAAATGCTTCAAGAAATAGAATTCAAAATGCCATTGATGCCGAAAATGTTTTGGTGAACGGGAAAGCTATTAGATCTAGCTATAAAGTAAAACCAAAAGACGAAATTAGCATTGTTCTTCCACATCCACCAAGAGATAATGAAGTTTATCCGGAAGATCTCCCCATTGAAATAGCTTATGAAGATGATGACGTTATTTTGGTAAATAAAGCTGCCGGGATGGTGGTTCATCCGGGTTATGGGAATTGGAGCGGTACTTTGGTAAATGCCTTGGTTTTTCATTTTAACCAATTACCTCAATTACCAGGCAATGATGGAAGACCTGGACTAGTACATCGTATAGATAAAGACACCTCAGGTTTATTGCTCATCAGTAAAAACGAAAAAGCAATGACCTATTTGGCCAAACAGTTTTATGATCACTCTATCACTCGTCAGTATTTAGCGTTGGTTTGGGGCGATTTAGCAGAAGATGGAACGGTTAGTGGGTATATTGGTAGAAGTGCTAAAGACCGAAAAGTAATGGATGTTTATGACGATGAAGAAAAGGGAAAATGGAGCGTGACGCATTATAAGATTTTAGAACGGTTTAACTACGTTACTTTAGTTCAATGCGAATTAGAAACAGGCCGCACTCATCAAATAAGAGCACACATGCAACATATTGGGCATCCTTTATTCAATGATGCGCCTTATGGTGGAGATAAAATTAGAAAAGGAACTATTTTTGCTAAATACAAACAATTTGTAGAAAACTGTTTTGAGATTATCCCCAGACAGTCTTTACACGCAAAAACATTAGGGTTTATGCATCCAAAAACGAAAAAATATGTTCATTTTGAAACTGAACTTCCTGATGATTTTGCACAGGTTTTAGAAAAATGGAGAAATTATATCCAAAGCATTTAAAAGCAAAAATCAAATCATAGCTTTGCACTCTTATGGCTAAAAAGTTTATCAATTTTAATGGGGAGATTTTAGATGAAGAAGATAAAATTTTTACGATAGCTAACCGTGGATTCAAATACGGGGATGGTATTTTTGAGTCGATGAGAATGAGCAAGGGTAAATTAAACTTTGCCGATTTACATGCCGATAGACTTCAAAAAGGAATGAAAACCTTAAAGTTAGAAGGCTACTCTCAAATGGATGCTTATTTTTTGAAAGATAAAGTGGATGAGATTTGTAAACGAAATAAAATAGTTCAAAATGCTCGTTTGCGTTTAACCGTTTATAGAAATGCGGCGGGTTTATATGCGCCAGATCAAAATAAAAGTGCTTATGTTTTAGAGGTCATGCCATTGGATGCACCATATTATCAAATCAACCCAAAAGGTCTGATAATGGATATTTATCCAGACATTCATAAGTCTATCAACCAACTTTCAAACTTAAAGACGTGTAATTCTTTGCCTTATGTGATGGCTGGGATTTATAAAGATCAGATGCGGCTAGATGAAGCTTTCATTTTAAACCAAAATGGATTTTTATGCGAAAGCATTAGTGCAAATGTTTTCATGGTTTTTAAAGGTCAAATTTATACACCCGCTTTAAGTGAAGGCTGTATTGGCGGGGTAATGAGACAAGTTGTGATGGAATTGACCAAAAAATACGACCTGCCGATGATAGAAGCTCAAATTAATCCAGAGATTTTAGAAGAAGTGGAAGAAGTTTTTATCACCAATGCTTCTAAAGGAATTCAATGGGTGATGGGTTTTAATCGTAAAAGATACTTTAACGAGGTTTCTAGATTTCTAGTGGAAAAGCTAAATGAGGAAATTAAGTGATTTGAAAATTTGAGGATGTGTTGATTTGAAGGTGATTGCATCTTCAAATATTCAAATTGACTCATCTTCAAATCAATCTAATCTCACTCCCCTTAAAAATTCACCAATCTTCATTCTCTTTTTCCCTTCCTGTTGAATTTCTTTTACACTGATGAATCCATTTTTAGAAGCGAATTTTAGATAAGTTTTTCCATCCGTTAGAAAGGCACCTGCCGATATCCCTGGTTCAGTATCTTCTTTTATAGCATCATAAATCTTCAATCGCTTATTCATAAATTGAGTAAAAGCCGCAGGGTAGGGACTCATCCCTCTAATTAAATTATAAACTTCCTGATTATCACTATTCCAATCGATTTTACAATCTTCCTTGAAAATTTTTGGTGCATGTTTTGACTCTCCAATTTCGAAACTTTCTTGTGGTTTTTCTTTATAATCGCCATTTTCGATTACATTGACCGTCTTTGACAGCAGCTGAGCGCCAATCACCATCAACGCATCGTGTAAATCACCCGCATTCATATCTTCTGTAATTTCGACCTTTTGCGAGAACAACACATCACCTGTATCAATCTCCTGTTTCAAAAAGAAGGTCGTAACACCACTTTCTCGCTCGCCATTCAAAATCGCCCAATTGATAGGTGCAGCACCGCGATATTGTGGCAATAGCGAAGCATGTAAATTAATAGTGCCTTTGGATGGCATATTCCAAACTACCTCTGGTAACATTCTAAAAGCTACCACTACTTGTAAATCGGCTTTTAAAGCTTTTAATTCTGCTAGAAATTCTGGATTTTTTAATTTTTCAGGTTGCAAAACTGTTAAACCATTCTCCACTGCAAACCTTTTTACCGCTGATTCCTGTAATTTCTGACCTCTACCAGCTGGTTTGTCGGGAGCGGTGATGACTCCCACGATATTTTTCCCTGCTTTTAATAAAGCCGCTAAAGATGCAACAGCAAAATCTGGCGTACCCATAAATATAATTCTCATGCTCGATTTTTTAATTTGAAAAGCAATGCCATTCGCTTTTTTAATCTGACAGTCCCGGTTTCTGCTAAATATTTTTTATTCCAACCCAGATCCCAATCACAAAAAACATACCGCTGCCAATCGGGTTTATTTAACTTAGTTTCACCTATCAATTATAAAGTAGGTATTTTTTCCTTTGGGCTTTGTAATTGCTTAAACCTGGTTCCCAACTTGCTCTAATTTCTTTTTCGCTTTTACCATCTTTAATTTGTTCCATCAAAATATCATTTCCAGCCAATTTATTAAAAAAGGAGGTAAAGAAATGTTCTTTATCTGGGAAAGCAGCATACATATCAATCAGGATTTTTAAATTTAGTTGCTGCTGTTTCCTGATATTTTCCTGATTTTGTTTTCTAAAATCAATGCCATAGCACAATTGATTTTCTAGGGGTGGATTTTTGCTCATTCCATCAATACTTACAGGCGTAAAAGTGAAATTATATTTTCCTTTCAGCAATGGATGCCCCAAAACCTGAAAAGGAAATAAGGTGCCACGTCCTTGGCTGATTGCGGTTCCTTCGAACAAACAAATACTTGGATATAAATAAATAGAAAGATTGTTGGGTAAGTTTGGAGATGGTTTAACGGGTAAAATGTATTCCATATCATGCGAGTAATTGACCACTTTAATGATCTGTAAATCGCATTTTACACCATCTTTCAACCATCCTTCGCCGTTTATCATTTGAGCAAACTCGCCAACTGTTAAGCCATGTGAAATAGGAATAGGGTGCATCCCTACTCCCGATTTGAATTTCGGGTCTAAAATTGGTCCATCTACTAAATTCCCATTTGGGTTAGGTCTATCTAAAATTAGCAAAGTGACATGATTATCTGCGCAAGCCTGCATTACCCTAGCCATAGTTATGGTGAAAGTATAAAATCGAGCACCTACATCCTGAATATCAAAAACCATCAAATCTATATTTTTTAAATCTTCTTTATCGGGAGCTTGTTTAGCCCCGTAAAGAGAAATGACCGGAAATCCAGTTTTGCTATCTATGTAATTTCCTACTTTTTCACCTGCATCGGCTGTACCCCTAAAGCCATGTTCAGGTCCAAAAATCGCTTTAATATCGATTCCTATGCTTTTTAAAGTATCTACTAAAGGAGTCCCATTAATTTCGGCCGTTTGGTTAATTACTAAACCAATTCTTTTACCTTTTAGAAGCGGAATGTATTTTTCGGTTTGGTCTGCGCCAGTCAAAATGTTATTTTTCACCTCCTCGGTTTTTATTTGCGAAGTGCTAGTACTATTCGAAGCATTACACGTATTTCCCAAAATCAGTACGATTGGAACACAAAATGAAAGCAGTTTAAATTTTTGAAATCTCATGGGATTAATAGGGTTTTCTTTTAAATGGTTGCATATTTGTAAGTGTACAAATAAACAAAAAGCTTTTGAATCTCGAATTATTTATTGCTAAGAGAATATCGCTGCAAGCAAAACGTACTTTTTCTAAATTGATTGTCCGTATAGCCATTGTGGGAATTATGCTAGGTTTAGGCGTGATGATTCTTTCTTTAGCGATTGTGAAGGGCTTTAAATCAGAAATCAGGGAAAAGGTAAGGGGATTTAATGGGGATGTTCAATTCATTAAATACGATCTCAACTCGTCTTACGAAAATTCTCCTTTTATTCTTAATGATCAAAACTTAAAACAAGCGCAAAAATTTAATGGAGTAGAACACGTGGTTCCGTTTGCTACCAAGCCAGGGATTATCAAAGCAAATGAAGAGGTAGAAGGAGTAATTTTAAAAGGTGTAGACAAAAACTACGATTGGAGTTATTTTAAAAACATCTTAGTTTCAGGTAAAACTATCAATTTTAAAGATAGTGCTCAAGCGGGTAAAGAAATTATCATCTCTGAAGTGTTGGCCAAGCGTTTAAATTTAAAAGTCGGAGACGATTTTCTAATGTATTTTATTCAGGAATCTTTACGTAAACGCAAATTCGAAATTGTAGGTATTTATAATACTGGAGTGGAGGAAGTAGACAAAACCTATGTAATTGGTGATTTATCGCTCATCAGAAAATTGAATAATTGGAGTAAAAACGAAGTTGGAGGGTATGAAATCAGGATAACTGATTTTTCTAAAGTAGACCATTTCTCTTATCAGTTAGCCGACTTTTTACCACCACAAATTAAATCAATCAGTGTAAAGGAAAATTACCCAGTAATTTTCGATTGGCTGTCATTGTTAGATGTAAATGCACAAATCATTCTAGCATTAATGTTGATTGTGGCAGTTATCAATATGATTTCGGCCTTGTTGATTATGATCCTAGAGCGCACCAATATGATTGGGATACTAAAAGCTTTGGGTTATAATAATTGGGGGATACGTAAAATATTTTTATACAATGCTTCTTATTTGGTTGGTGTAGGTATGATTTTAGGAAACATTTTTGGCTTAGGATTGGGTTTCTTTCAGCAAAAAACACATTATTTTAAGCTTGATGAGGCCTCTTATTATATGAAATTTGTACCCATTCAATTTAGCTTGATAGATGTTTGTTTAATTAATTTAGGAACGCTTTTAGTTTGCTTACTCATTTTATTAATTCCATCCATGTTGGTGAGTAAAATTTCACCAATTAAAGCCATTTCTTTCAAGTAGTTATTTGCCTAAATTTAACTTAAAGCTGATGCCTCCAGATCCAATTTTTAAGTCTTGATATCCTAATCCTGATAATGGGTACTTAATGAAAGGTTCAAGAGAAATGCTCGATTTTTTAGATACAGGATATTTAAATCCAAATGAAAAATTAAGTGTTCGAGCGAATTTAAAATAAGCAAAAGCTCCTTTCGGATTATCTTGTACAGTTCTTACATTACTTGTTTTTACACCAGTAACACCATAATTAATCACCGAAAAGTCATTGATATAACGTTCGTTAATTAAAGCATAAGAGCTGAATCCTGTAGTAATAAACGCATTACTTTTACCTACTTTTAGTGAATATTTAAGGTTTATTGGGATGTCTACACCAACCAACTTTGCATTAGATATTTGTGCTTTAGGAATTGTTGCTACATTACTAAAGGAGGCAAATTTAAAATCAGATGCTGTTCTACTATTTCCATCAAATGATGATGTTTGACGGTTGAAAGATAAACCAGAATTTACGCTCATATGTTTCCCTAATTGATACTCTGAAGTTAAACCCAGTCCTAAATTAATTTGATCGTCAATTCCGTTTTCCGAAAAATTTACATAAGTAGTCGCATCAATAGAAACTTTGAGTCTTTTCTTTCTTTCAGATATAATAGGTTCAGCGTTTCTAGTATAAGAAGAATATAAATATGCTTTAGGAGTTCTTAAAATTGCGCTAGCTAAAGCTATTCCTTTTTCTTTCACACTTATTCTATCTGTTTTTGAAATACTTTCTGAAACCTCACCGTTATCAAACTGTGCTATTGTAATTGTTTTAGGATGGTCAGCAAGTATTTTATTGAAATTCTGAATCTTTAATTCTTCAGCTTTTTGTTGATTCATTCTCTCTTCTTTTTGATTTAAATCTTTTATAGCCAAAGCTAAGTTTTCGTTAGATAGATTCCCTAATTTTTTCGGAGTTGTTTTAAAATTCTGTACTATCTTTTTTTCTGAATTTGATATATCTTTTTTCGGATGATTTGAAGATTGCAATTGTTGATTTTCTTCTGTTATTTTACTATTAAACTCCGATGAATTTTGCGCCGTTACATTCTGGTTCAAACCTTCTTTAATTTTTTTAGTAGGGTTGTTTTTTTTAATTTCAGTTTTTGCAGCTATCTGGCTGTTTTGGACTTGGCTATTAAAATCATAAATATTTACCATCCATAGCAAAGCAAGGGTCGCAGCAATACTTGTGGGTAAAGCGTACCAGAAAATAACGGTCCTTCTTCTGCGCTTCTTTTGTTTGTTAAACTTTTTCCAGCCATTATCAGCCAGTTGATCGTCAAAATGATCAAAAGTATCTCTAATGTGGTCTCTTAGGGTTTTATCAAATTGCTCTTTCATAATTCAAATAAAATTGAGCCTTCACTAATCTTCTTAATTTTTCTTTTGCTCTTGATAAATAAACTCTCGAGCTGCTAGATGGCATTTCTAATATATCTGCAATTTCTTCATGAGTATAGCCATCAATCTCATAGAGGTTAAATACCATTCGGTGGAGTTCAGGTAATTCTAAAAGTAAGTTCAAAATTTCCTGAGCACTTATTTTACTAATGATATTGGGGTCGGTTGGCGATTCATCAGCATATTCAATGTCTAAAACATTAGCGTGTTTTAAATTTTTTCTACGGTTATCGATAGCCGAATTCACTACTATTTGCCTAAACCAAGGCTTAATTAAACGGCCATCATCAAAGGTTTTAATGGTTTTGAAAAGCTTGATAAAAGCATCGTTTACAGACTCTAAAGCATCATCCCTATTAATGCAATATCGGAGAGAAATACCCATAGCATAAGCATAAAAACGCTTATAGAGCATTTCTTGCGCTTTGCTATCTTCTTTACGACATTTAGCAATCAGTTCTTGATCGCTAAAATCGTTATAGGTTTTACTCATTCTTTTCTACAAATTGTTATAATAAATATAACAATATCTTTTCGTTATTATTTTTGGGTTATTAAAATTTCAGCTTTAGAACTGTCTTGTGACACACCAGCAACCGGATAAGGTGTTACATTTTTTAAGATCGCCCGATAAGCTTTCTGATCAATACTAAAATCAACAGTATCTTTTTCTGAGTCAGTTCCATAAACCAAATCAAAACTTGCGGAGTGTTCCTCCGTATTTGATACGATTAACTTTACCACAGCTTCACCAGCCCAAACACAGGTGGTATTCATTGGACAACGACTATCCTTAATATCATTCACTATAATTTTAAGCTGAGAAGGCGTGTTTTTGGCTAAATAAACTTGGTCAGCTTTTTTGATCACGACACTTTCTCCTAAATCAAAAGCAGGGGAAGTATCCGAGCTTTTTTCACAGGCCGCAAAGCAGACCATTAAAAGGAGTATTGAACCGAAAATGTAAGATTGTAAGTTGTTAAGGTACATGACGTTTGTTTATTAAGATTACGGTCCTAAACAAACATGTGCTACAACACCCTAAAGTTTTTTCGCCTCATTCCAAAAGATATCCATTTCGGCCAAAGTCATGTCTTTTAAAGACTTGCCGAGTTCTGTTGTTTTTGACTCTAAGTATTGAAATCTTTTGATAAATTTTCGGTTCGTCTTTTCCAGCGCATCCTCTGGGTTGATGTTAATGAAACGGGCATAATTGATTAATGAAAATAATAAATCACCAAACTCTCCTTCCGCTTTTTCCTGATCTATTTCTTGATCATAGTCCACATTGAATTCATTTTTAAATTCCTGCAACTCTTCTTCCACCTTTTCCCAAACCTGCTGTTTTTCTTCCCAATCAAAACCCACCCCTCGGGCTTTTTCTTGAATACGAGATGCTTTTACTAAAGCAGGCAGCGAAGACGGAACACCAGCTAAAACAGATTTATTTCCTTCTTTAAGTTTTATTTGTTCCCAGTTTTGTTTTACCTGTTCTTCAGTTTCGGCAACCACATCTCCATAAATATGAGGATGGCGATTAATTAGCTTTTCGCAAATGCCGTTTAATACATCCGTGATCGTAAAAACATTTTTCTCTGAACCTATTTTGGCATAAAACACCAAATGCAGCATTAAATCACCCAGCTCTTTTCTGATTTCCTGCATATCGCCTTCTAAAATAGCGTCAGAAAGTTCATAAGTTTCTTCGATGGTTAAATGACGCAGTGTTTCCATAGTTTGTTTCTTATCCCAAGGGCATTGCTGACGTAGATCGTCCATGATTTGGAGTAGTCTCTCAAAAGAAGTTGCTGGGGTATTTTGCTGGTCGAAAATGTTCATGGTACAAATTAAGAAATAAAAAATTGGATGATTTCAAATAAAATCATGGATAGTTTTATTTTAGTTTTTGTGTCATCAGAATATCTTCAGAATTAATTACTAACTAGTCAAAAATTTAAAATCATGTTGAAATTCATTTATACTTTAGTTTTGGGTGTTTTCGTTACCGGTTGTGCATCAGCGCAAGAAACCTCCTATCATATCATCAAAAAAGATCATATCGGTGGCACCGGTGGCTGGGATTATATTTTTGCTAACCCTACAAATCAACGCTTATATGTTTCTCATGGAAATAGATTAACGGTTTTAAATTTAGTAACAGGAGATTCTGTTGGCGTAGTTTCGCCTACGATGGGTGTTCATGGAGTCGCTATTATTGAGGCTGCAGGCAGAGGATATACTAGCAACGGAAGATCTAATTCGGTCAGTGTTTTTGATTTAAAAACCAATCAGATTTTAAAAGATATCCCGACAGGTCAAAATCCTGATGCCATATTTTATGACGATTTTAATGGAATGATCATCACTTGCAACGGACGAAGCAATGATTTATCTTTTATTGATCCCAAAACAGATAAAGTGATAGCAACTGTTGCAGTAGGTGGTAAGCCAGAAACTGCAGTTTCTGATGGAAATGGATATGTTTTTGTGAATGTTGAAGATAAAAATGAGGTTGTAAAAATAAATAGCAAAACCCATGAGGTGGAAGCACACTGGAAATTAGCTAAAGGGGAGGAGCCAACCGGTTTGGCTTTGGATAGAGCAACCCACCGCCTAATTGTGGGTTGTGGGGGTAATAAATATATGGAAATATTAAATACTGAAACTGGTAAGTCCTTATTCCAATTACCTATTGGTGAAGGTAGTGATGGCATTGCCTTTGATCAGACAAAGAAATTAGCTTTTGCGTCTAATGGCGAAGGAACAGTAACTATAGTAAAGGAATTTAGTGCTAATGATTTTAGAGTAGTACAAACTGTTCAATCTGCTGTAAGAGCAAGAACCATCACTGTTGATCCTATCACTCACCATATTTTTTTACCAAGTGCACAATTTAAGCCCGTTGAAGGGCAAAGGTGGCCGATGGTTTTACCAGGAACATTTTTTGTACTAGAGTTGGGCGAATAAGGTTTAGGGCTTTACGGCCCTCAACATTTCTCTTTTTCCGGCAGCACCGGGCGCTTTTTCAATCTTTAATCCTAAAGATTTCATAATTCTTTTTAATTCACCAGTAATGGCATAGGTAACAAATACGCCTCCTGGTTTCAAGAAACTCACGATGTGGGTAATAAATTCTTTCGTCCACAACTCGGGTTGGTTAGCCGAAGCAAAGGCATCAAAATAGATTACATCAAAAAGCAAATCTGAAGTATAAATTTTTGCATCTATGCAGGCTATGTGCAAGCTGCAAAACTGATTGAGCATCACACTTTCTGTTAGTACTTTCTCGTAATTTTCTAAAAATATTTCCCAACTATTAGAAGAAACAATTTGATGATATTCTGTTTCTTTGATGAGTTTTAAACTAAGTGGGAAAGCCTCTAATCCTACATAGTTAAGAATAATTTCTTTGCCCGTACAAAAATCGTTAGTGAGCAAAAAGTTGAGTCCGGTTCCAAAACCTACTTCTAGTATGGAAACATTTTCAACTTGTTTATCCGCTAAGTAATAGCGTAAACCCGAGTTTAAAAAAACATGGTTGCTTTCTTGTAAGGCGCCGTTACGGCTATGGTAATTTTCTTTGATCACAGGGTGATATATGGTATTAGAACCATCAGCTGTGATGACTACTTTTAATTCTAAAGATTCAGACATGGACGCTTAACAGCTCTTTTTAATATACTTTTGTACCTCTTTCTACCCATTTAGCCCATTTCTTGTTATAGGTGTGAATCTCGGTAGTTTGTATGCCATTATCTTTGTAAATGGGATTGCCTTCATTTCCCCATTCGAAAATACCTCCGTATAAATTGAAAACATTTTTATAGCCGTCGTGAATTAATTTTTCGGCAATTTTCTCGCTTCTGTAACCCACGGAGCAATAAACTACAACGGTTGCATCTTTTGGGATATCGTAAACTTTACGCATATCAAACCAAATGTAACCTACATTACGTGAATTTTTAAGGTGACTAACATCAAACTCATCTTTTTCTCTGGCATCTAATAAAAAAACACTTTTTTTAATTTCCTTTAAAGAATCTACACTGATTAATGGCACTGTGTGGCTATATATACTGTCCAGCATTTGTTTAAATTCTTGATTTTTTATTTGTGAAAACAAAGAAAATGGAAATAGTATAAAAGAAAAGAAAAGTAGTTTTTTTAACATTAGTTATTTAACGTATTGAAATTAAAGATTGGTATAAATGTAGGTATTTAACCAATTTTAAGTGAATGTTAATAGGCATAAAATAAAAAAATCCGGATGATTTTTCATCCGGATTTTTCAAAGGGTTTACCAAATTTTGTTTCTGGCATCTGGAGCTAAATAAAGCTTATCTCCTGGTTTTACGTTAAATGCGTTATACCATGCATCTATATTTACGATGGGGCCAATTACTCTGATTTCTCCTGGAGAGTGAGGATCTGTCATTAGTAACTGCGATTCAGTTTCAGGTAAAGTATTACTTCTCCAAACTTGAGCCCAAGCCAAGAAGAATCTTTGATCTGGTGTAAAGCCATCAATTTTTTCATCTGATTGACCTTCTTTAGTCATTTTAAAGGCAGTATAAGCCGCATTCAGTCCGCCTAAGTCGCCAATGTTTTCGCCCATGGTTAATTTACCATTTACATGTAATGAGTCTTGAATTTTGTAACCATCGTATTGTTCTCCAAGTTGTGTTGTTTTTGCTTTAAAACGAGCTAAATCTTCTGGTGTCCACCAATTGCGAAGCGTTCCATCTTTATCATATTGACTTCCACTATCATCAAAACCATGTGACATTTCATGTCCGATTACAGCACCAATACCACCGTAATTTACAGCATCATCAGCATTAGGGTCAAAAAATGGGAATTGTAGAATTCCGGCGGGGAATACTATTTCGTTAAGTACTGGATTGTAGTAGGCGTTTACTGTTGGTGGTGTCATGCCCCATTTTGTTTTATCAACTGGTTTACCCAATTTATCAATCATATCATTATATCCCCAAATTGATGCATTTCTTAAATTTTGGAAATAAGTATTTTTATTAATGGCTAAACCATCATAATTTTCCCATTTGTCTTGATATCCAATTTTTGGAGTAAACGCATGTAATTTATCTAATGCTTTTTGTTTGGTGACATCACTCATCCAACTTAAGTTTTTTATCCTAATTTCATAAGCTTTTGATAAGTTAGCTACCAGTTCTTTCATCCTGGCTTTAGCTTCAGGTTTAAAATACTCCTTTACATAAAGCTGTCCTAAAAGTTCTCCAATAGTTCCATCCGTCATGGAAGACATTTTTTGCCATCTAGGAGTAGGGATTTTTTGACCGGTTAGCGTCTGAGAAAATGCAAAACTTGCATCAACAAAAGGAGAACTTAAATAAGATGCAGAACTTTTTAAAACATTCCATTTTAAGTAAGTTTTCCAATCAGAAACAGGCATACTTTTAAGAAGGTCATTGGCAACAACCATGAACTTAGGATTGCCTACCAATATAGAATCTTCACCAGTCACTTTCATTTTAGCCATTAAACTAGACCAATCCATCAAAGGAGTAGTTTTGCTTAAATCTGCAACACTAAATTTGTTGTAAGTTTTGTATGGATCTCTCATTTCCACTCTGCTCATTTGGGCATCCGCAAACTTAGTTTCTAAAGCAATAATGGCATCGGCACTTTTTGATGCATCGGTAGTATTAGCACCAGTTAATGTGAAAAGTTTAATGATATAATCTTTATAAGCAGCTCTGATTTTTAATGAGCGTGGATCGTTTTTTAAATAATAATCACGATCTGGTAGACTAGTTCCTCCTTGACCTACTTGCGCCATCATCACCTTTGGATTTTTACGATCTTGACCTACGTAAAAACCAAAAACAGGAGATCCACCACCAACTGTTCTTAAGTATGCTATTTCATCAATTACTCCATTGATATCTTTTATGGATGATATTTTAGCTAAATCACTTTTAATTGGAGTGAAGCCTAACTTTTCGATAGTTAAACTATCCATACCTGCAGTATAAAAATCTCCCACGCGTTTTTCAATAGAACTTGGTGCTGCAGATTTATTATTCATTGCAGTGGTTAATAATGTTTTAACCGCATTAATGTTGAAGTCTCTTAGTTCATTAAAACTACCCCAACGGGTTTCTTTTGCTGGTACAGGATTATTTTTTATCCAATTACCATTTGCATACTCGTTAAAATCATCACCTGGCTTTACACTTAAATCCATGTTAGCCCTGTCAATAAATTTTTTCTGTGCTGTTTGTGCAAAAATTGGAGAGGCTAATGAAGCACCACCAATAAGCATCAAGGAAGCTAATTTTAGTTTCATGTTATAAATTATTTAGAATTTTAATTGGAAAACAAAAAGTGAATTTATGTATAGATTTATATAAAATCCAATAATAGATTTATAAAATTATTTATTAAACCAATAATAAATGGATCTTAAAATTATTTTTATATTTAATAAGTTGAGAATACTTGTTTTTAAGGGTATTTTCATGTTTCCGAGCCTCATAATAATTAAACAACAAACTCATAAAATTATTGTTACATGTTTATGAATCTAGCGATTTTCCCTCTCGAACTGATAGTTTTTCCTGGTGAACAAGTCAATCTTCATATTTTTGAACAACGCTATCGCGATCTTTTTAATGATTTAAAAGACGGCGTAGTTAACCATTTTGGAATCCCTCCTGTTGTGGACAATAATTTCCATTTGTTAGGCACAAGATTAAGGCTTGTGGACATTGCTAAACATTATAAAAGTGGAGAAATGGACGTTATTACGGAGGGAGTAGATGTTTTTGGTGTGATTAATTTTTTAGATCATTATGAAGATAAATCATACGCAGGAGCCGAAATTGAAATGATGGAAAATGACCCATCTTACAATTTGATACAATTTAACGAATTACAAGATTTGTATGAAGAATTCCAATCGCTGCTGACGCAACGAAAGGAAATCGAAAACGTTAAACCCGAAATTTATTCGTACCAAATTGCTCACTACTCTGGTTTAAATAAAATGCAAAAGTTAAATTTATTAGCTGACCCAGAAGAGGAAGAACGCCAACAAATGATGATCAACCATTTCAAAGAAATAATGCCTTCTATGAGGAATATTCAGGAAACTCAGAAAAGGATTATTGCTAATGGCCATTTTAAAAATTTGAAGTCTTTCAAATTCCAAAAGCCAGAATAAAAGCCAATGCTTTCTGTTTTAGCAAAAAAATAACTTAAGAAAACCTATTTTTGCGATTCGAAAAAGATTTAGAACTTTTATGAGCATTGCGAAAACCTATAACCCCAAAGAAATAGAAGATAAGTGGTATCAGTTTTGGATGGAAAACGACTTTTTTAAGTCGGTTCCTGATGAAAGAGAACCATATACCATTGTTATTCCTCCACCAAATGTGACTGGAGTTTTGCACATGGGTCACATGTTGAATAATACTATTCAGGATGTGTTGGTGCGAAGAGCGAGGATGAAAGGTAAAAATGCATGTTGGGTTCCCGGAACCGATCATGCGTCTATTGCTACCGAGGCTAAAGTGGTGGCCATGCTCCAAGAAAAAGGAATCAATAAGAAGGATTTAAGCAGAGCAGAGTTTTTAAAATATGCTTACGAGTGGAAAGATAAATATGGTGGAATCATCTTAGAACAACTTAAAAAGTTAGGTGCAAGTTGCGATTGGGATAGAACTTCTTTTACCATGAATCCTGCTATGTCTGAAGCGGTGATTGATACTTTTATTCATCTACATAAAAAAGGATTGATTTA
>JACMOI010000069.1 GCA_014378105.1 Pseudopedobacter sp. | reverse complement strand
ATGAAGTTAGACCAAATCGATTTAATAGAATTGAATGAAGCTTTTGCTTCTCAATCATTAGCAGTCATTAGAAAATTAGGATTAGATACCGATAAAGTGAACGTAAACGGTGGCGCAATTGCACTTGGGCATCCACTAGGGTGTACAGGAGCAAAACTATCCGTACAAATATTTAACGAATTAAAAAGAAGAAACCATAAATACGGAATGGTAACCATGTGCGTAGGAAGTGGACAAGGTGCAGCAGGGATTTTTGAAATGCTTTGATAAGTATCGAGATTTAAGTATCAAGTATCAAGATGCTTATATATTTTAACAACGAATTTTTACACGAGTTAAATTGTCTCGATAAATAATATTGGCTACTAAATAATAACAATAAATAAATATTATGCGATTTGAATTGTCTTGATACTCGCTACTCAATACTTAAAAGAATATGGAAACAATAGAAAAAACAACAACCAAAGGAGGTGAATTTATTATCACCGAAACAGACTTTCAGGATATATTTATCCCTGAAGAATTTGACGAAGAACAGTTAATGATTAAGAAAACCTGTGAGGATTTCTTAGCTGCAGAGGTTTATCCAAATTTGGATAGAATTGATAAACAGGAAGAAGGTTTAATGCCATCATTGATGGATAAAGCAGGCGAGCTTGGTTTATTAGCTGTTTCAATTCCTGAGGAATATGGTGGTTTTGGTAAAAACTTCAATACCTCCATGTTGGTAGCAGATATTATTGGTTCAGGTCACTCTTTCGCAGTGGCAATTTCGGCACATACCGGGATTGGAACTTTACCTATTTTATATTATGGAAATAAGGAGCAAAAGGATAAATACATTCCAAAATTAGCAAGTGGTGAGTGGAAAGCATCCTATTGTTTAACTGAACCTAACTCAGGATCGGATGCTAACTCAGGAAAAACAAAAGCAATTTTAAATGCCGAGGGAACACACTACATCATCACGGGACAAAAAATGTGGATTACCAATGGTGGTTTTGCCGATATTTTTATCGTCTTTGCTAAAATAGATGATGATAAAAACCTTTCTGCATTTATTGTAGAAAAAGAATTTGGTGGCATCACCATGAATCCTGAGGAGCATAAAATGGGTATCAAAGGTTCATCAACGCGTCAGGTTTTCTTTAACGATTGCCTAGTACCCAAAGAAAATTTACTGTCAGAGCGTGAAAACGGTTTCAAAATAGCGGTAAACATCTTAAATATCGGTCGTATAAAATTAGGTGCAGCAGCAATTGGTTCTTCTCGTAAAGTATTGGATTATGCCATTAATTATTCTAATGAGCGAGTTCAGTTTGGTTTAAACATCTCTAAATTTGGTGCTATACGTTACAAATTGGCAGAAATGGCGGTTCGTAATTTCGCGGTTGAAAGTGCTTCTTATCGGGCTGGTCAGAATATTGACGATGCTTATGATCAATTGGTTGCTGATGGTATGGATTCCGGAAAAGCCAAACTAAAATCTACCGAGCAATTTGCTGTTGAATGTGCCATTATTAAAGTTTGGGGTTCTGAGATGTTGGATTACATTGTGGACGAAGGCGTACAAGTTTACGGTGGAATGGGTTACAGTGCCGATGCACCAATGGACAGGGCGTATCGTGATAGCCGTATCAACCGTATTTTTGAGGGTACCAACGAAATCAATCGCTTATTGATTGTGGATATGTTATTGAAACGAGCCATGAAAGGCGAGTTAGATTTAATGACCCCTGCTACAGCAGTTGCGGGCGAGTTAATGTCGATTTCAGAATTTGGCGATGAAGATGATTCTTTATTTGCAGCAGAACTAAAAACATTGAAAAATCTGAAAAAAGCAGGTTTGATGATTGCCGGAGCAGCGGTGCAAAAACTGATGATGACGCTTTCCAAAGAGCAAGAAATTTTAATGAACATTGCTGATATTATCGGCTCGGTTTATGTTGCAGAATCTACTATTTTAAGAGTACAAAAATTAGTGGATATTCGTGGCGAAGAAGCTTGCGCCGGACAGATAGACATGATGCGCATTTACCTACAAGAAGCCGTTGATAAAACTGCTTTAGCAGGTAAAGAAGCGCTAAACTCCTTCGCCGAAGGTGATGAGTTAAACATGATGTTAATAGGCTTACGTAGATTTACCAAAGTAGCTCCTTTCAATATTAAAAATGCTCGTCAAAGAGTTGCAAAGCAATTGATAGAAGCGAATAAGTATTGTTATTAGAATTTTGTCATCCCGAATTCCTGCCTACCGCAGGCAGGTATTTCGGGATCTTTTTAGATAAGCCGTTCAGATTAAATTTGAACGGCTTTTTTTATTGAGCAATACCTCAATTCACAATTCAATAAAAAAATTGTTATTTTTGAGTTCGATCCAAGCTTATGAAATTATTATTAGATATTCAATCAGATAATTTAAGTCCAATAATGGATTTTCTAAAAAGTCTCACAGATGTTAAGGTGGAAAAGATTACAGATAATGAAGCTGATTTATTGACTGAAATAAAGGAAATAAAACAAGCCTTTAAACATTCAGAAATGATTGACTCGGGTAAATTGAAAACTAAACCTGTTAATGAGTTATTAGATGGCTTATGATGTTTACACCATCGAATATTTTGATAAGCAATTCAAAAAACTAATTAAAAAATATCCCTCTCTAAAATCAGAACTGATTGAATTAATTGATAGTCTAAAGCAACAAGCTATTTTAGGGACTTCTTTAGGTAATAATTGCTATAAAATAAGATTAGCAATTTCATCAAAAGGAAAAGGAAAATCTGGTGGAGCCAGAGTAATAACCTATGTTACTATTTTACAAGAAAAAGTATTCTTATTGTCCATTTACGATAAATCAGAACAAGATACCATTAGTGATTTAGCTT
>JACMOI010000068.1 GCA_014378105.1 Pseudopedobacter sp. | reverse complement strand
TCAAAAGGAAGTCTACCAATTAAATGAACATTTGAAGTTTGATACCACCAATCAGGAATTGATTCTTCATGGTAGGGGCCAACAAAAACAAAGTTTTTATCAGGGTTTGCTTTAAATAGTTTTTCCAAAAGTGGATAATCCATTCGGCGTTCAATATTTCCAAAATAACCTATTATAGGTTTTTTGATATTGATCAATTTTGGATGAACCATAGTTTCGGCTAATCTGGCAGTTTCACTATGGGAAATATCAGCAGCATTGGGTACAAAATAAGTATCTGGATGAAATGTTTTCTTCTCTAAATACAATTGTTTACTGGTACAAATTACTAAATCACTATCGCTTAAAATGATTTTCTCTGATTTAACTCCATGTTTCATATCAAAGCCTACAATCAAAGGATCAACACAGTGATAAACATTCAAACTTGACGGAATGAGTTTGCCAATATTTGGATAATAGATATTGAAGGAATTAATAAATACAAATTCTTTAATTTGATACTTTTCTAAAACTTTTTTAATTCTATTGGCAATAAGATACTCATTATAATTTAGCAACAAACGGTATAGAATTCCCTCAGGTAAAAAGTTGATAGAAAGTAGCAGAGGAGTTAGTAAGATTTCTAGGTTTGGAATCTCTGTTTTTAATAAGCCATCAGAAGATTTTTTGTAAAAAGGATTTTTTTTGATGAATTCGGGAGTGTCTTTTAACTGATAATAGTCTTTAAAAGTTGCTGGATATTCAATATAAAAAACTCGATTGTGTTTAGCTAAATGTTTAGCCACTGTGTAACTTGTGGATTCAAAAAGACCATCGTATTTGGAATTACTTAATATAAATACAACAGAATTTTTAAGCATGTTAAATGATCTTTTCCCAAGTTTTAGTTTCAGAATTATATCGCTTGATCACTTTCGCGGGATTACCCACAGCTATACTATAATCAGGAACATCTTTTGTTACCACACTTCCAGCACCAACAACAGCATGCTTACCAATAGTTACTCCTGCAGTAATCACAGCATTTGCTCCAATCCATACATCATCTTGGATAATGATTTGTTTCGTATTTACAGGTTGATCACTTGGGGACATATGAATATCTTCATAACCATGATTTAAACCTGAAACAACAATGTTTTGGGCGAGCATTACACCATTTCCAATCGTTACTGGACCAATGATTACGTTGCCTAACCCGATAATTGTATGATTGCCAATAAATACATCCCCAACGCCATTGTTTACGGTGGCAAAATCTTCAATGATAGATTTTGAACCAATTTCGAATTGATTAAAAGGTAAAATATCCATGCGGGTATTTCGCCTGATAATGGTGTGTTTACCTTTTTTATTTTTAAATGGATTGACCAATAATCTAATCCATAATCTCGGTCTGAAATCATGTGTGGGAATAATCATCCAATGAATAAATTTCTTTAAGCTAGGATTAGATTTTATGATATCGGTTAAAGACATTTATTCGATGTATCTAATTTTCTTTTCTTCAATATTATTATCCTCGGCATATTTCTTGTCATCTAACACTTTGGTTACTTTTATTAAAGCTAAAAATAAGTAGAAAAATATATTCATTGGATATTGTACAATCGCTTCTTGAGGGAAATTTCCAATTGCAATAGCGAAAATAATCAATGTCATGGCAAAACAATAAGTTTTTAATTCAGGATCTCGAATACTGAAATAATTTTTAATCCCAAAATATAGTCCAGCAAACATAATACTGCAAATAATAAATAGTCCTATCCACCCAAGTTCCATAGCAACCCTAACATAACCACTATCTGGAGGGAATTTGGCTAGGAATGAACTAGGCGCAAACCTCACCCCCCATACCCCTGACCCACCTAACCCACCGCCAATGGGATGACTTTGGATAAACGGTTGTATTTTCTTTTGAGTAGCTTTTCTGACATTATAGGAAGCATCATCGTTAGGTTTAAATGCGGATTGAAAACGATATAAGGTAACATTTCCTGTTGGGATATTTACTAAAACTAATAATCCCAAAGCTCCAGCTATAGCTAATCCAAGAATGTACCTATCCATTTTCATGATGACAAACATGATTCCAGCAGCAGGAATTAAAATATAAGAGGCTCTTGTTCCAGAATAAGTCATGACAAATGCAAACATCGCTGCCAAGCATCCCAATATAATTTTGTTCCTCAGTTTGTAGGGTCCTGTAATTAAAGCAATACAAAGAATGGAACATGCAGCCATATTATAAGAGAAGGCAACAGGGTCAGAAAAAATAGAGTTTTTTCTCCAATGACCATCAATAAAAAGTAGTGATTGTATCAAAGGATCAAAATGATTCCACTCTTCAAACGGAAAAAAGCCAAAATATTCTTGTTTCATGGCATAAAGTGCTGCAAAAATACCAAGACATAACCAGAGTATAATAATGGATCGGATAAACTTTGCCGAAATGATATAATAGGTGAATATGTAATAGGAGAGCATCACAACGGCAACACTTCGAATGGTATATACCCAAGCTAATTGTGAAGCTGCATTAGGATTAAAAACTTGAATAATGTTATATACAATCCATAAAAGTATAAGGTAGGATAAGGGGTTGTTAAATACTTTAAAATTCTTATAATACTTCTGTTGCATAAAAAAGCCTATTGCCAATAGGGCAAGCATCCCGTCCATTAAAGTACCAAGTGGAAATTCTATCAAACCAATACTGATGATAAACATGATGAAATATGCCATTACCAGTAAAGCCATAATTCCAAATCTTGGTAGCCTTAGAACAGCATAAACAAATAAACCCCCTAATCCGAGTAGAATTGGGAGAATCCCTCCTTTATAGCCATATTTAGCAATGAATACAGCTCCTATTATTGATAGAATAACAAGTACAACGGCAGCTATTATATAAACAAGCTTACCTTTTGAGTTGATTGAAAATCCTAAATTTCTCATTAAAAAAATACGATTTTAAAGAAGAAAAAATACACTGTGATAAAGCAAATCACAATTGCTGCCCATTTTTTAAATTCTATAAAGCTTTGAGCTTCTCTTTCATCTACTTTTAAATCTGGGTCTACTCTCATCTTTTAGATTTTTTAATGTCGCTTTTTTCATTCTCATGAAAATGTTTTGTTGCCACCGAAATTTGATTGGCTTTTCTTACCTTAAGTAAAGATAAAATTTGAAAGAATACAAATTTGGGTATATTAATTAATGATGCATAAATTTTAAAGTCTGTTTCTGATAAAACTAAAGCTAAAAAGAAACTGATGATAAAACTTATAAAGCCTAATAACCAATAGGTAATACTTAAACCTATTATCAAATTAACAAATACTGCTAAAACAGATAATATTAAAAATATAAATAGGGGAGGTCTGAGTAATACCAAACCAAAAATTGTTTGATTAAGCGATAAATTCTGCAAACCTTGAAAAAATATTTGAAAACCATATTTAAAATATTTGAACCAGGTATTTATCCATCTTGACCTTTGTTTTACCAATTGATCAGATTTTGTGGTTTTTTCATCATAAACTATGGCTTCAGCATTAAATGCAATTCTAATATTCTGTTTAAGTAGCCAAGCTTGTAACACTTTGTCAAAACCAGCTCCACTAACTTTATTTTGTTTTAGAAATGACACATAAAGCTGAATTTCAAAGCCCATACCTGAGCCTGCAAGAGTCGCTGAAGAACCACTATTGAAAAGAACTATACCATCATAAAAATGATAGTAAATATCTCTAGCAGCATCTAGGCAAGCGTATGTTGTATTTAGATTTTTAGCAGCTCTTGTTCCCTGAACTGCAACAAAACCGGCATTGAAGTATTTATTTAATTCTTCTAGATATTTGGGATGAAGGATATTATCACTGTCGATTATCGTTAAGTGAGTATGTAATCTCTTAAAATTATTTATAGCAAATTGATGTGAACCAGTGTTACTACCTATTACTTCTACAGGTTTGATAATTATTATTCTTTCATCATCAAATTTTAAATTTGTAATATCACACTTATCTGCAACAATGTAAATTAGAAAGGTTTGATAGCTTTGATTAAGAATTGATTCTACAACCTGAGGAATGTGATAAGTTTCTT
>JACMOI010000067.1 GCA_014378105.1 Pseudopedobacter sp. | reverse complement strand
TTTAGGCGAAAAATTTAAAATCTCTCAGTCTAAAATCAGATTATTTTTTATTTACTCCTCATTTCTTGCTGTTGGTTTCCCTTTAATCTTTTACTTTTTTGCAGCAATTGTTTTAGATATCAGAAACTTTGTAAAAAGGAAAAGGATGCAATATTGGGATATCTGATCAAATAATAGTAACTGTCTTCTCATTTAATGAAATCTCAAAAACCGTAATTAGAAACGATTTTTGAGATTAAAAGAATACGTTAATATTTCATTATAAATAGCTTAATTTCTGTAACCAGGGGCTAAATTATAATACCAATCTTGATAAGTTGTGCCACCAGATTGTGCCCATTCTGCAAAATGAAGGTATACTTTCGAAATATCAATTCCTTCAGGAGGATAATCGAATGATTCAGAAGGAATATTAATAGCGTAGGGCAATCCTTTTTGAGTTACATAATATCTAACTGCAGCAACACTACTGTTATCATCAAAAGTGCCAAAAACGGTTAAGTCAGCAAGAGCAGTTGGAGGTTTACCAATTAAATGAACTTCTCTTCTAGAATTACCCTTAAAATTTAAAAGGAATGGATTATAATCTGTCCCAAATTGATTAAGAGTTGGACCATTTTTTACGATAAAACTTACTGTATATGCTTTTGGAGAGCCACTAGGCACACTTGCCAACTCGGTATGACTATTATTAAATAAGATAATAACTGCATTTATTTGACCTGCTTCTAAAGTTGCTCCAGAAACACTATCTACCATGAACCTAGGTACAGGGAACTCTACACCAAAACCATTGTCATAAGAACTCATAGACGTAACTAATTTAAAGTCACCTATAACTTTTACGACTTTATTTTGCGCATTAGTAATTATATTATATTTTGAGATCATAACTAAATCATTCATGTCAAAATCTCCTACTAATGGCCAATTATCTTCGAATGCGGTGGTAGTACCCAATTTTGGTGATGAAAAGTTATTAAAAGCCATTCCAGCGTTATATGGAAAATCATCTAAGTTGTCAGGAACTCCGTCGCCATCTGAGTCCAAAGGCGCAGCAGAAACAGCAGAAGCGGTGTTATTATCTAAGGTAACTGCTGCATTTAAGGCGATTAGCCTGCCGGTATTTGAAGCTCCATTAGTCATTGTAATACTAGAGGCTCCAGTAGTCGTTGTAATACTAGCTACTGCTATAACATTACCAACCATTTTTGTGTAGGTTCCTATTGTGGCAGAACCACAAATCCAGAAGACATGAGCACCTTTACCTCCACTTGTCATCACCACTTCGGAGTAGCTTGCGGTTGTAATGGTAGAACCCATTGTAAAAATATAAAGTGCATTTGGGTCTCCTTGGTCATCAAGAGTAAGCTTACCTACAAGGCTAGCATCGGCACTAAAATTATAAATACCAGGTTTTAAAGTAGTAGCACCAGCAGTTTGCCCTAATACTGAGCCGGTTAAATTTGTTGAAGCTGATGATTTCGACAATGATATTAACTCTCCATAGGCTTTAAGTGCATCTGCTTGTGCTATTCCAGCTTTACTCAAAGCCCCAGAATACATTACCCCACCCTCAAGTTTGCCCGGCCCAAAGCCTGTTATTGCAGTACCCGGACTTACGCCTATGTCTCCCGTGATTAACGAATTGCCTGTATTTGTAATTGTTGTTGCTGCTAAAACAGCAAAACTTTCGGCGGCTCCAAATGATGGAGCAGTTTGGGCATTAGCTTGATTAAAAGATAGTGCACAAAACAGAGGTGAAAAAATTAGAATATTTGAAAATTTCATGATGGGATATTTAATGAACGTTTTATCAACTCTGAAAATTTTACAGTAGTTTTAATTAACTATTGAGTTGGTTTATAAGCTAATAGTTAAGCTTAAATCGGCTTTAGTAATAGGTAGTTTTATAGTTTTATTAGATCCATTAGGAAAAGCACCAACAACATAAACGGATGAAATATGGTTGGGTAAATAAATTTTGCTTTTAAATGCTACAGTAGTAGTTGCAGAGCCTTTTGAAATTAGATTGCCACCTAACATTGGATCTCCATCATAAATACTAATTACATGAATCGTTTTTGGATATTGAACATCCACTACATCAATAGTAAAGTTAATGTCTTTAGAGTTTTCCCATTTGAAACCAGATTTTACAATTATATCCTTTGTGGATTCGGCTGGTTTGGAGGCTATAACTAATTGACTTTCTTTTTTACAAGAAGCCATAATTGTTATGCAAATAATTGCAATGGTAAATAGTTTATTTTTCACGTTTGAATTTGAGTTACATAAAGAGTTAAAAGTTGTATTTTTATGAGAATAAAACGGTAATTATATAATAGGATAATTTTACGCTTTCATGCTAAGTTTAATATTCAATATTTCAAAAAATATGGTCAATAAAATAAGTGTCGGTTTAATGAAGTATAATTTATTTTTAGAAGGGAAGAGAAACAGCATTTTATTGTTATCATGCTAATTACGATGCAAAAGCTAGTCCGAAGAATTAATTAAAATTCTAAGTATTTTATGTTTAATTATAAATTTTAATAAAAGATAGTTTAAAGCCCTTTCAAGCTACATTTGTCTTTTTATAAAGTGCTAATAATCAGAAAATAAAAATAGGAGATGACATAAAATCTATAAAATAAAATAATTACAAGTGGGAATAAAATGCTAATCTGACGTAAAGTGGGATTATTAGTAGAAAAATTTTCCCAATTACAACCAACTAAAGGATAATATTTATCTGATACTGAGTAAGTATCAGTTAACAAAATTAATAATTTTATTAATTAGTAACTTTTAGATAGCAAACTTTTTATCGTTAAAACGAAAATATGAAGTTACTTTCGGAGTGTGTACTTATTTAAATGAAAAATTTAAAATCGCTCACTCAAAAATCACATTATTTTTTATTTACTCTTAATTTCTTGCTGTTGGTTTCTCTTTATCTTTTACTTTTTTGCAGCAATCGTTTTAGATATCAGAATTTATGTAAAGAGGAAAAGAATGCAATATTGGGATATTTAAGTCCTATACCCGGCTTTAAACTTATTCTTCTTTTAAGGTTAGTATCAAACTTTTATATTTTACGGTTTTGTTATCTAAATATAAAACTACACCAGTATCATATTCTTGCAAAACTTCATAATTATTAAGAAAAGTACCTTTTACCTTTTCATAATTTAAAAATCTACATGGGTATGATGTTGTGGAGCCATAAAACACAGGGTCAACACTTTGAACACATATTCTATCCTCTGCATCGTTATTATAGTAAGTGTCTTCTAAAATAATTGTATTAAAACCAAATGATATAATATGATTTAGAATTTCATATGGATTTTCTAAGTAAGGTAACACACAATTAATCAGAATTGTATCGTAGTTTTTATGCTTTTGAAAAGCGAGATCAATAGTCTCAAAAAAGTCTAGAGATTCATAAGCAATTTTCTCATTTCCTGCCTTTACAAAATGAGCTTGTTCAATAATGCTCCAAGTTACTTTTGATAATTTTTGGAGGAATTTTCTGTTCTGAAAATAAGAAGTGCCTAAAGAACCTCCAAAATCAATTAAAGAGAGGTTTCCATTATTTTTTGCAGCAATCAACATTAAATGAGATAATAATGGCCAAGAGTAATATACTTGATCATGGTTAAATCCATCACGTTCCCAAGCTGATTCTCCATTTTTTACTTTTAATGAAGACTGTATAACATGTGCGAGTATTTTTTCTTCATCATAACCCTCACTTTTATTTTTTGCAGCTTCCCAACTTTCAAAATTTCCAGACCAACCATATTTTCTTGGTTTAAATCTTCGATAGGTGTCTAAAAATTGCTCTATCATATAGGTATTGTAATCTTTTAAAAGTAGTTAATTTCAATTTTTTAAAAAAATATGGTTGTGTGTTTAGTAATTAATCCTAAAAATTTAAGTTGTTAGCTTTTAAAATTTATCCTAAAATACTATTTTAGCAATTATAAGCTTTTAAAAAAAAATATTTTTAAAGCGCATACTCTAAAATTACCCTGTGGAAAACACAATTTATCTAGCCTCCAACTGTGATAACGATTATATATTGTTTTATGCGTCTCTTCTTAAATCCATAGAAATTCATCACAAAACGTCTGAGAAAATTGTCTCATTCCTCATTGGAGATAATATTTCTGAAGAAAATAAAGTAAAAGTCGAAAAGTCCTTAATGCTCAACAAAATCGATATCAGGTGGATGACTTGTGCCGATTTTATGCCAGATGGTTATAGTTTGCCAAATGACAGAAGTACTTTTCCGATTTCCATTTACATGAATATTTATCTTCCTAGAGGACTTGCTCCTGAGATTAAGAAAATTCTTTACCTAGATGTAGATATGATTGTTTTAGATGATATCTCAAAACTATATAATTTAGATTTAGGGGATAATATTTTAGCAGCGGCTCTGGACAGAATTAAAATTTTTAGTCATTGGGCTGGTATTTTGAATTACGAAGAACTAGGATTTGACCCTAACTTACCTTACTTTAACACTGGTGTAATGTTAATTGATGCTGAAAATTGGAGAGCTAATCAGGTAACACAAGCTATAATTGATGCCATAGAGAACAATAAAAAGTATTCTTTCTTTGCAGATCAATATGGTTTAAATGTGGTTTTAGCTAAACTACCTTGGATGATCTTACCTCAAAAATGGAATCATGTTTCTTTTAATACGATAGAAAAAACACAACCTTCTATTATTCATTATGTTGCAGAAAAGCCTATTCACGAGCATTATAAAGCTTTGCCAGAACATGCTGTGACTTTCTTTAAATATTTAGCAAAAACAAAATTTAAGGATGCCCAAAAAATATCTTCATTTCAATGGAAATTGAAACGATTGAAAATTATTATTTCTAAGATGTTCAGAAGGATTTTTAATAATTTTGATGTTTAGGTAATCAGCTTAAAATTTCTGCAATTTCTAGATGGCCTTTTTCTTTAGCTAAATCTGCAGCAAGCTTACCGCCTTCCATGCGGGAATCCACTTTTGCGCCTTTTTCTAGAAGTAAAATAATAATTTCGATATTACCATTTTGTGCTGCAGAATGTAAAGGGCTTACTCCTGATTTTTGAAGAACATTTACTTCCGCTTTATTTTCTATTAACATTCTTGCGATCGAAGTATGACTACCAGCCGCCGCCGAATGTAAAGGAAATACATTAAAACCATTGTTTGAAGGAAGGTTTACCTCGGCGCCTTTTAATACTAAATATCTTGCAACTTCCTCTCTTCCAAAATAAGCCGCTAGTCCCAATGCTGTAAAGCCATCCTCAGAATAATCATTTATTTTTTCAGGATTTTTAAATACTTCATGCGCTACCACATCAAATTTTCCAGCTGCAGCAGCTTCAAAGAGTGTGAGGTTGTCTAAAGACGCTACTAATAAGGTAGTAATGGCAGATTGATTAAAATAACAAGAAAGCATAAGCGGAGAAACTCCGTGGCTAGTAATTTTGTTAATTTCAGAATGATGATTTGGTAAATAGCTTTTGACAGCTTCAAAATCCCCCTTAATAATCAATTCTTCCAAAAAATTGGCTTGCATTTAATTGAATTAAGATTTAATATTAGTAATAAAATAGTTTTCTAAAAAATTAAACTCAATTTATATTTGATTTAAAATTAAAAAACCCTGTTCTTTTATTAAAGAACAGGGTATAACCATCAAAACCTAAAACATCATCAGAGATTCATCACATCTCTATATCAATGAAGTTGTAAGTATTAACGATAAAAAGTTTAAGCTGGTTTTTTATTGATATCAATAAATTATTTGTAATTCTAGGTAAGGAAATATACCTTAACCATTAAGTTCCTACTAATTTAGAATTAGCTAAATTATTTTTAGCATCTACCTTAGCATTAATTTATATTTGTTTCTGAAAATTTAAAGAGCTAATGCCTGTAAGAGGAAATCAATTCAAAGCAAACACATTCAAAGAAGATTCCAATCAAACTTCGGAGCCATTTAAAAAGAAAATGGTAAAAAAAGAGGGGGAAGGTTCTCCAAAGTTTAATTTCAACAATGATAGAGCTATTAAAATTATAGGTCTTTTTTTATTGTTAATAGCACTTTATTTATTGGTAGCATTTACTTCTTATTTAATTACTTGGCAAGACGATCAAAGCTACGTGATTGATGCGAACGGCGGTTGGAGTAATCTTTTTAAAACCTTAGAAGAACTTAAGTCTAATGCTACAATTGATCCAAATATCCAAAATTGGGCAGGTAAATTAGGAGCTTTGGTATCTCATCAATTTATTTATGAATGGTTTGGTGTTGCTTCATTCCTATTTGTTTTTGTATTGATTGTCATTGGATATCGCCTATTATTTAAAGTTAAATTGCTCTCTATTCCAAAGACACTAGGTTATTCCTTCTTTATTTTGGTTTTCACCTCTATCTCTTTGGCTTTTGTACATGCCTTTATAACAGATTATCCTCATTATCTGGAAGGAGAGTTTGGCTTTTATACCAATCAGTTATTAGGCGCCCAAATAGGATATGTTGGTGTTGCCGGTTTACTAATTTTTGCTGCTTTAACTTTTTTAATTATTGCCTATAATATTGATTTCAAACTTCCGGAAAGGAAAAAGAAATTCATCATTGAAAATGATGAATTAGAAAATATTGATGAAGAAGAAAATGAAATTTTAGAAGATAATTATTTGCCGGAAGTTGCAGAATTGCCTTTAAGAAATAAATTGGTTAACGAGCAGTTGCCTATTAGATCTAAAATAGAAGATATGGAGGTGGTTGAATCTTTTGGAGATCAACTTATGGAAGAAAAATTTACGGATAATGGTTTTGAGGAAGTGGTTAATAATGTAGATAAAGATAACAAACCCGAGATTCAAGAAGATTTGGAGTTAACAATTGAGCACACCAAAAGTGAAGAGGAATTAAAATCAGAAGAATTAGTAGATCAGTTTGGAGCTTATGATCCAACTTTAGATTTAGCTTCTTATAAAAATCCAACTTTGGATCTTTTAGAACAATATGGTTCTAATAAGATTTCTGTTGATTCAACAGAATTGGAAGCCAATAAAAACAAGATTGTAGAAACATTAAATAACTACAATATTGAAATCGATAAGATTAAAGCGACTATTGGTCCAACAGTCACTTTGTATGAAATTATTCCAGCTCCTGGAGTCAGGATTTCTAAAATTAAGAACCTGGAAGATGATATTGCTTTGAGCTTGGCAGCATTAGGAATCAGGATTATTGCACCAATGCCAGGCAAAGGAACGATAGGAATAGAAGTTCCAAATCAACATCCAGAAATGGTGGCGATGCGTTCCATCATCGCGACCGAGAAATTCCAAAATACTACGATGGATTTACCAATTGCATTGGGTAAAACTATTTCTAATGAAGTTTTTATTGCCGATTTAGCAAAAATGCCGCACATGCTAGTTGCTGGTGCAACTGGTCAAGGAAAATCGGTTGGAATTAATACCATTTTGGTTTCCTTATTATACAAGAAACATCCTTCACAACTTAAGTTTGTTTTGGTAGATCCAAAAAAAGTAGAACTCTCAGTTTTTAAGAAAATCGAAAGACACTTTTTGGCAAAATTACCAGGTGAAGAAGAAGCTATTATCACCGATACCAAAAAGGTAATCAATACGTTAAATTCTCTTTGTATCGAGATGGATCAGCGTTACGATTTATTGAAAGACGCTGGGGTGAGGAACCTAAAGGAATATAACGAGAAATTTATCAAGCGTAAGCTTAATCCTAATAATGGGCATAAATTTTTACCGTTTATAGTTTTGATTATTGATGAGTTTGCTGATTTAATGATGACAGCAGGTAAGGAGATAGAAACGCCCATCGCTCGTTTAGCACAATTAGCTAGAGCAATTGGAATACACTTAATTTTGGCTACACAAAGACCATCCGTAAATATCATTACTGGGACTATAAAAGCCAATTTTCCAGCGCGACTGGCATTTAGGGTAACCTCGAAAATTGATTCTAGAACTATTTTAGATACAGGTGGTGCCGATCAATTGATTGGGAAAGGAGATATGCTTTTATCTACTGGTAGTGATCTGATTCGTTTGCAGTGTGCATTTGTGGATACGCCTGAAGTAGATAGAGTGACCGAATTTATTGGTTCACAAAGAGGCTATGCATCAGCCTACGAATTGCCAGAATATGTAGGCGATGATGGTGATGGCGGAAGTTTAAAAGATTTTGATCCGAGCGATAGAGATGCAATGTTTGAGGATGCAGCTCGTTTAATTGTCATGCATCAACAAGGTTCTACCTCACTCATTCAGCGAAAGCTTAAATTGGGTTACAACAGAGCAGGAAGAATTATTGATCAGTTAGAAGGTGCAGGGATTGTTGGTCCATTTGAAGGCAGTAAAGCCAGGGAAGTACTGATACCAGATGAGTACGCTTTGGAACAGTTCTTGTCTACCCTGGATAAAAAAGTTTAAATATGAAAAATAGAAAGATTTGGAGTTTGTTGTTTTTATTGATTGCTTTCGGCGGAGATGTTATGGCTCAGGCCGATGCTCAGGCAAAAGCAATTTTAAGTGGTGTAAGTAAAAAATATCGTTCTTATGCTATGGTTAAAACTGATTTTAGTTTTACGCTAAAGAATCCACAAACAAATATCAACGAAACTCAAAGTGGCTCTTTATATGTAAAACCCTCTTCAAATAAATACAAAGTAAATTTAGGCGAACAAGAACTAATTTCTGACGGTAAAGTACAATGGACTTATTTGAAAAATGATAATGAAGTACAGATTAGTGAGATTGATAACAGCTCTGATGCTTTAAATCCGGCTAAAATATTTACCATGTACGAGAAAGGGTTTAAATATGTCTATTTAGGGGATTCCAAATCAAGTGGTAAAGTTTACCAAAATATAGAATTAGCTCCTTTACAAAATCGTTCTTTTTCTAAAGTAAAACTTAGAATTGATAAATTAGCAAAGCAGATTTCCAATATCATCGTTTATGACAAGAATGGGAATACGTACACTTACTATATTAAATCTTTTACACCAAATGTAAAAGTGGACGATGCTTTTTTTACTTTTGATGCTTCTAAACACCCAGGAGTAGACGTAGTTGATTTAAGATAATTCATTTACTCATCCATGCAGATTTCTTATACAAATCATACTTTGGAAAAACTTGAAACCTTATTAAAGGAGGTTGGTTATAGAGTAAGGTATGAGAAAGGAAATTTTAAAACTGGAGCCTGTATGATGGAAAGTAATAAGATAGTTGTGATTAATAAATTCTCTAATCTGGAGAGTAAGATTATCTCCATTATTGAGCTTTTAAAGTTAATAGACTTGGACGATTCGTTACTTTCAGAAAAAAACAAAGCATTCTATCATTCACTCAAGCAAACCAGCATTACATTTTGAAAGTCACTTTTTTAGGAACAGGAACTTCTCAGGGTGTGCCAGTAATTGCTTGTAAATGCGAGGTTTGTACTTCTCAAAATCCTAAGGATAAAAGATTAAGAAGCAGTATTCTCATCGAATCTGATAAAAAAACGATAGTGATTGATACCGGTCCAGATTTTAGGTATCAGATGTTAAGGGAGGATGTTCAAAAATTAGATGCGGTTGTTTTTACACATTCGCATAAAGACCATATTGCAGGTTTAGACGATGTTAGGGCATTCAACTACAAACAACAATCTGCTATGGATGTTTATGCAAATCTCCAAGTTCAAGAAGCGCTAAAAAGAGAGTTTTACTATATATTTTCTGATTTTAAATATCCTGGAATTCCACTTTTAAATCTCCATTACATAGGGCTAGATCCATTCTCTATTGGAGATATTGATTTGATGCCCATAGAAGTATTGCACTATAAATTGCCAGTGTTGGGCTTTAGGATTAAAGATTTCACCTACATCACCGATGCAAAAACAGTATCGGACAAAGAAAAGGATAAAATTAAAGGTTCGAAAATTTTAGTACTTAATGCGCTTCAAAAAGAAAAGCATATTTCTCATTTTACATTAACAGAAGCCATTGATTTTGCGCAAGAAATAGGAGCAGAGCATACCTATTTTACGCATATTAGCCACAAATTAGGTAAACATGATGATACATCTAAAGAATTGCCTAATGGGATTCATTTAGCTTATGATGGCTTAAGTTTTGAAATTTAATTTTATCTAATTATTAATTATAATTTATATTTGAATTCTCTCAAACCCGGGTGGCGAAATTGGTAGACGCACCAGCTTGAGGGGCTGGCGCTCGCAAGGGCGTGGCAGTTCGAATCTGCTCTCGGGTACATTAATTTTCTATTCTGATTATTTTCACAAATCTTCCCTGATAATATTTATTTAGTGGAGTAGTGGTTACACTGTAAGCTTTTCCTGAGGTAGATTGAATAAATTTTATGGTGTCCTGAGTTTGGACAATGATACCCATATGCCCAACAACGCGTATCGTACTGTCAGTGCCAGTAAAAAGTATCAAATCTCCAGATTTGACATCTTTAAAATTCACTTCAGTGCCATAATTTGTAAAGTCAACAGAACTTCTAGGCACTTTTTTATCAAAGTGATTGAATACATTGGTAATAAATCCAGAGCAATCTAAACCTTTTTGAGGATCTGTTCCTCCATATAAATAGGGGGTGCCAGTTAAAGATTTTGCGTAATTAATCAGATTTTCTGGGTTTATCTTTGGAAGAGAATCTACAATAGGATTTTCCGTGTCCACATTATCTTGAGTAACGAATGTGTCGTTAATAGATGTATTGCTTAATATCATTGTTTCTGTAGTTTTGTTGTTTAAGCTATTACAGCCTGCGTAAAATAACGATACAAATATGATTGTATATATAAATTGTTTTAACATTTCAGGTTAATTTAAGCTTAAGAGTAATTACTCCCAATTATCCATAACGATGCCATTATTATTTATCGTAGAAATTTAAAAATTAAAATATCTTTCTACTAAAATTTAAACCTATTTTAGGATACCAATTTTAAAATTCAAAATATGAAAAAATTACTTTTTTTAATGGTATTGATATTTTTAAGCGTAAGTACGTTTGCGCAATCTGCTGAGGCTGTTGTAGGAAAATGGTTTAATAATGATAAGGAAGCACAAATCCAGATTTATAAAAAGGGAAATGAGTTTAACGGAAAGATTGTTTGGTTGAAAAATCCTAATAATGAAGATGGAAAAGTAAAAACGGATGTTAAAAATCCAGAAGATAATTTAAGGACAAGACCCATTTGGGGATTGGAAATTTTAAAAGGGTTCAAATATGATGATGGTGATTGGGAAGGGGGTACTATTTACGATCCAAAATCAGGAAAAACCTACAGTTGTAAATTAACACTCAATGGTAATGATAAATTAAATGTAAGAGGCTATATAGGGATAGCTATAATTGGAAGAACCGATAATTGGACGAGAGTAAAATAGAAAATTTTGAATTTATATAGCAAATTATTTATCCTAGCCTTAGTTTTTTATACAAACGTTTCGGCTCAGTCTTTAAAGATTATTCCTTTAGATAGTGGGAAATCTACCACTTTTCGGGGGCTTTCAGTTGTTAACCAAAAAATAGCTTGGGCAAGTGGAAGTAATGGTTGGATAGCCAAAACAATTGATGGAGAACATTTTGACTGGCAACAAATAAAGGGGTTTGAAAAAATAGATTTCAGATCTATTAAAGCATTTTCTAGTAAAGAAGCTATGATTGTAGGGATAGGTTCACCAGCTTATATTTTAAAAACTATTGATGGAGGAATCAGCTGGGTAAAAGTCTATGAAAATAGTCGTCCAAGTATTTTTTTAGATGGTATCGAGTTTTTAAATAAAAATGTAGGTTTTGTTTATGGTGATCCTATAAATGGTTTGATGACCATTTTAAAAACAACTGACGGAGGAGGAAATTGGGAAAATATTTCAGAAAAGACAAATATTAAACTTTTTGAAGGTGAAGCTTCTTTTGCGGCATCTGGTACTGGAATAAGGGCTTTTAAAAACAAGTTATATATTATTTCAGGAGGTACAAAATCTAGGTTATTTATTTCCGAAGACGGGGGTTCAAATTTTACAACTGAAGATATCCCCATTCTCCAAGGGCAATCCACTCAAGGAGCGTTTTCTATGGATGTAAATAAAAAAGGAGTTTATATTGTAGGTGGTGATTACACAAAGCCTAATTCGAGAGAAAAAAATTATGCTTTTCTAAATGCTAAAACGTATCAATGGGAAACTGCTGAGATCTCGCCATTAGGACATCGGTCGTGTATAGTTTCTACTCATCATCATTTTTTAATTACTACAGGAGATAATGGAACAGATTATTCAGTGGATGGGGGAAGAAAATGGATGAAGTTGTCTGATGCTAACTATTATGTCATTAGAAAAGGCGGTAATTACATTTATTTTGTGGGGCCAAAGGGTAAAATCGCAAAATTAAAAATAGCTGATTAGTTATTAATTTTTAATCTCTTTTTATAAGAATTGAAAAGACTTTAAAAACGATAATAAGATAAAAAAATATTTTTTATCCTATTATCGGAAAAATTTATAGAATTATTAAAAATGATTGCTTAAAGTTTAAATATATTACAATATCCTTATATTCGAAATTCCAATTTTTGTTTTTTTATGCTCTCTTTCAAACGTTTTTACATAGCTGTTATTTTGCTGCTATTTATAACATTTTCGGTTTTATCCTTTTCTATACAAAATAATTCATATAGAATATATCAATCAAAACTGAATAAAACAGAAGAAAAAGTTTTAGATAAATTGGTAAAACAACATTTAAGTACATTATATAATGATAATTACAACCTATATAAATTAAATTTATTAAATAATAAAAATACCACTAATGATGTCATCGAAATTGATGAAAATAATATTCATACTGCATCTCTAATTTTAGAGTCAGGTTCTAAAATAAATATTAGAAATTGGATTAGATATAAACCAACGGGAGAGTTTAAGTTAAATACAAGACCATACTTTAAAATAAATAAGACAAATTTAAAGGCCTATGTAATAATCTCTGGTGATATCTATCAAAACATAACTTTTAAGCAATTTGATTACAATACTTTTGCTCAATCAAAAAATACTCGATTTCTCATAAGAATCATAAATATCATGATTCTTTTAGGTATTATTTTGGCCTCATTTTATGTTTATTTGAAGCTAAGAAATTACTATTCCTTCTTCTTCTTTCTTTATATGTTATTATTGTTTAGTTCAAATATGCTTTATAATGGATTTACTAATGATTTTTGGCCTTTTAATTACCCATACTTCGCGGATCATTCCTTGTCTTTGGGTTTAGCAATACATTTGGTAATGCTGAGTATTTTCATCCTTTTCTACCTCAAAAAGTATGTCATAAATAAGAAACTTATTTTTTTATCGGTAATGTTTTCAGCGATTTCTTTCATTTTTTTTGTTTTCAGTTTCTTTTTTACAAGCTATCTACTATTGAGATACGAAGTTTGGTTTTCATGCTTAATCAGCATGACATTTTTATTAAATTATTCAAATATTTTTAAAGCTTACCAAAAAAAGGATGCTTATCGATTTAATTATTTATCAATCATCTGTTATGTCTTATTATCACTAATTTATTCTATTAAATATTTTAGCTTTTTTACGCCCAGTATTTTATTTGAAATACTACAGAAAAATCTATTCCTAGGACATATTTTGTTTTTATTTTTTGCTTTTATTTTAATTAATAAAAAGAAACTTCTCAATAGTCTAATCATACGGAATGAATTAATGCCAAAAGAAGCCTATTCTGATTTTGAGGAAAATAATTATGAGCTGTCTCAATTATCAAATAGAGAATATAAAGTTTTAGAACTTATTGCAGATGGTTTGAAAGATCAGGAAATAGCAGATCAGCTTTTTGTTACCATTGCAACTGTTAAAACTCACAAACAAAGAATCTATAGAAAATTAAATATTAACAACAAATTGCAGGCAGCACAAATCTATTCCGAATTCAACTCTAAAGTAATTGATTTTTAAATCATTGATTATTAATAAAATATATCTACTCTCTTAAAGATATTATTAACTACCACAATCAGGGTATTCGTTAAAATCATCCTTAAAATCATCCTTTCTTCATGATGGTAGCTAGTTTAAACAAATTATCTTTAGTACAAATTATATTCTCTCAGTCTTATTTTTTCTCATCTAATTTAAAATGATAGAATAATAATTTATTTTAAACTATAATAAATTAAAATTAAAGCTAATTTAAATCAAACATTCATGATTAAAATTTTACAACGAGAAAACTCGGGGTATATTTCGAAGCATCGAAATATTGTTCCGAAGAAGAGTTTAGGAAATGGCTTAAAGCTTTTTCTACTCTCCTTCACTTTGCTGTTATTTTCATTCACAGCAAGTGCTTCACATTTTAGATACGGAAATATTTCGTGGACTAGAATTTCAGAAACTTCAACAACTTCAACCATTCAGTTAAACGTTAGTACATCTTGGCGTTTGGGTGCGGCTCCAGGAAGCATCTATTTTGCATTTAGCGGTGGACCTACTTCTGGTGGAGTTAGTATTCCAACTACTGTAACTATCGATCCTTCAGGGGGTTGGAGTAATGCTGTTGGTTCACAAGTTATTACCTTACAAAAGTCTTCTACTCCTTATTTAATTGCTTTTAATGGTGGAAATAAGATAGGTGGATTACAAAACAATAATGGAGGTTATTGGAATGTATTTACAATTGTAAATACCAACGCTCCGGGTAGTAGCCCAGTTTCAACACTTCCTGCAGTTATTAATATGCCAGTTGGCGTAGCAGCAGCCACTTATACAATACCAGCTTCTGATCCAGATGCAAACGCTACGCTTTCATATCGTTTTGCTACACCTTCAGAAATGGCTGGTGCTTATGCAGCTTATTCACCTGTCACACAACCTTCTGGCTTATCAATTAATCCAACAACAGGCCAATTAACTTTTAATACTGTTGGCAAATCTCCAGGTCAATTATATAATGCAGGTGTAGTAGTTACAGATAACGATGGGAATCAAATTTTTTTAGATTTCTTAATCAATATTACAAATTTTTCAAACCCTCCAGTATTTGATTATACAACAACTCCGGCAAATGGAACAACATTTAACGTAATTGTTGGTCAAAACTTAAGCTTCCCCATAAAAGCAACGGACACAGATGCAGGAAGTACAGTTTCACTGTCAGCATCGGGTTTACCTAACTATATTACTACTTCTAATTTTTCGCCTGCTTTTCCAGCAACGGGAAATCCATCACAAACTACTTTTAGTTATACACCAGGTGTAGCGCAGATAGGTAGTACAATTGTATTAAATTTTATTGCTACAGATAATGTGGGTGTTCAAAGCTCAACCTCTGTTACAGTTAAGGTAGTTGCAGAGCCTGCTCCAACTTTCACTGCTCAAACATTAGCACAAAACTCAATTACTCAAATTCAAACAGGGGTACCATTTAGCACTAATATTGAAGCTGTTAGTTCATTAGGTTCTAATGTAAGTATAGGATTTTCTACTGGTGTGCCAGCATCGGCATCATTAAGTCCTACTATTCCTACTGCAGGTGCTAACCCTGGTTTAACACAACTAAGCTGGACGCCGCAACCTTCAGATTTTGGTCAAAAGAATTTGAGTTTTACCGCTCAAATTACTAATATACCAACTATTTTTGCAGTTCGTAATTTCTCACTAATTGTAAATACTCCTCCAGTTTTTACTTCTATACCTCCAGTTACTGAGGTATTATTTAATACACCTTTTACTTATAATATCACAACTAGTGATTTAGATATTCCTTACGGTGATGTGGTGAAAATTGAAACATTAGGTTTGCCTTCATGGTTAACTTTAACTTCTACCGGAAATGGGACAGCAACTTTAAGTGGAACACCTTCAATCACTGATGGTGGAACTTATCATATTAAATTAGAAGCAGCTGATACTTATCATCATGGTAACCCAACAGCAGTCATTCAAGAATTTGATTTAAAAGTTACCGTTTGTAATACAGATTTAACTTCAACTACTGTTAAAACTTCTTGTCCATCTTCAGCTGATGGTTCAATTGATTTAAGCGTATCTGGTGGAAAAGCACCATTTACTTTTGCTTGGTCAAATGGTTCAACAACAGAAGATATATCAGGATTAGCAGCAGGTAATTATTCAGTTACAGTAACAGATGCAAATAGCTGTATAGCAACTTCAACCATAACAATAATTGCAGGTATTGATTCTACAGCTCCGGTGGCTCCATTATTGGCTGATGTAACAGGTCAATGTTCAGTAACTGTTACCAACACACCAACAACCACAGATAACTGTGCTGGAATAATTAACGGTACAACTACAAGTCCATTAACTTTTGCTGCACAAGGTAATTATGTAATTGTTTGGAAATTTGATGACGGAAACGGAAACATCACCACGGCTAATCAAAATGTAATTGTAAAAGATGATACTAAACCAGTTTTTGTAACGGTTAATAACGTTTCAGTTAGTACTTCACCTACAACAAATAATGCTTTAGTTACAGTTCCTACTCCAATAGTAACGGATAATTGCGAGAAGCCTACAGGTAATTCATTAGCCTTTGATGGTGTAGATGATATTGTTGCAGTTTCTCAAGGATTACCATCAATGACAGAAATGACTATTGAAACTTGGTTGAAACCTAAGGAACTAAGCAATTGGGATGTAATTATGAATTATAACACCTTTAATATTGGTGATGTACATTTCCAATTCTTTCCTAATAAAACTTTAGAGTTTTCTGTTGCGGGTAATAACCCAACGGATCAATTCACTACAGCTACTTTTGACGATGAAAAATGGTATCATTTTGCTGCAGTATATTCATCTGTAGGCAAGTATGTTAAATTTTATTTAAATGGAAATTTAATTGATACTCGTACCTATACTTCAGCAATTGCAACTGCTGCAAATAAAGCCTTTAGTATTGGAGGATGGGCTCCTGGTAATCGTTACTTTAATGGTAATTTAGATGACCTAAGAATTTGGAATGTGGCTCGTACTGCAGAACAAATTAAGGTTTCTATGAATTCTACGCTGCAAGGAAACGAAATAGGATTATTAGCTTATTATGATTTTAACCAAGGAATAGCAGGCGGAAATAATTCTGGTGTTACTTCAGTTACAGATTTGGCAGGAGGAAATAATTCTGGTGTTTTGCAAAACTTTGCCTTGAATGGTAATATCTCAAACTGGGTTAACGGAGCTCCTACAACAGGCATCAATTTAGTGAATGATTTTAATAATTCTTCAGATGCATCTGGTACTTATCAAGCTGGTTCTACTATCGTAAATTGGACCGCAACAGACGCAGCAGGTAATAAAGCATCTACTCAACAAACAGTAACTGTAATTGATTCTGTTAAGCCAATAGTCATTACTAAAAATATCACAGTTCAACTAAATGCATCAGGAAATGTAGGAATTACTCCAGTACAAGTTAATAATGGTACTACGGATAATTCAGGGAACTTTACCTTAAGTTTGGATAAAGCAAATTTTGATTGTTCAAATTTGGGTGCAAACCTTGTTACATTAACAGCAACAGATGCTAATGGTAATACAAGTACTAACACCAATCCATCTGGATTAATAGGCCTTTGGGATTTTAAAAATGCTAATCCCTTAAAAGATCAAACAGGAAATTGGGGTGATTTATTAGTAACAGGTAATGCTTCCATTTCCAACGGTAAATTAGATGTAAATAATGGTGGTATGGCAAGAACCACTTCTTATACTGGTGCAACAATTGGGAATAAAACTTTGATTTCTTATTTATCTCTTGATGATTTAAATTTAAGAGCAGGTTCAGCTTTAACCATCGATAAAATTAATTCTGATGCTTTTGATGGTATTATTTATGCAGAAGGACAACCTAATCGTTGGATGAACGGAAGCTCAAATGCATTAAGATATCAAGCTTTGAATCCCGGTTTTGCTGAATCAAAAGCTAATCAATTGATTCAAGTTGCATTAACTTATGAAATGCAGCCTAATAACCAAGTTCTGATTAAGTTTTATAGAAATGGGATAGCTTATGGATCTTACACTTCTAATAATTTCCAAACATGGTCTGCCAACGATGCCGAAATGATTTTTGGAGCAAGACATTTTTTTAACAATACACAGATTGGATCTTTAGATGCAAAAATTGAAAAAGCAATGATTTTCAATAGAGCTTTAAGTATTCAAGAAATTCAACAATTAAATACGATAGTAACTGTTGAAGATAAAATAGCTCCAATAATAGCAAGTAAACCTATTTCAGTAACATTAACAGCGAGTGGTACAGTAAATATTACTCCACAAGATGTTTTGTTAAGTGGAACCGATAATTGTTCAGGAACTATTACTTATACCTTAAGCAGAAGCACATTTGGTGCAACTGATGCAATTAATAGTCCAGTTACAGTTCAATTAACCGGAACAGATGTAAGCGGAAATGCTACCAGTGTTCCAGTATTGGTAACCGTTATTGATCCTGTACCAGTTGTTTTAACAAAAAACATTACCGTTGCTTTAGGTACAAACGGAAGCTTAACCATAACTCCTCAACAAATAGATAATGGATCAAGCTCCGTAGTAGGTTTAGCAACAGAAGGAGGTTTAGTCTTAGATAAAACCACTTTCGATTGTTCTAATATTGGAGTTAATACTGTTAAATTAACTGTTACAAGTTCGCTTGGAAGTACAGCTTTTGCTACTGCGATAGTTACAGTTATCGATACTATCAAACCAATCGTGTTGACACAAAACAAAACGATTCAGTTGAATGCAGCAGGAGCAGCAAGTATCACCGCAGCCGACATTGATAACGGAAGCACAGATAATTGCAAAATCGCAACAGTTGTTTTAAGCAAAACAGCTTTTGATTGCAGCAACGTAGGAGCAAACACGGCAACCTTAACAGTAACCGATGTAAATGGAAATGTATCAACAAAAGATGCAGTAATTACCGTAGAAGACAAAGTTGCCCCAACTGTGTTCACACAAAACAGAACGATACAGTTAAATGGATCAGGTAATGCAACCATTACTGCAGCCGACATCAACAATGGAAGCACAGACAATTGCGGGATTGCAACAGTAGTATTGAGCAAGACTTCATTCGACTGTTCAAACTACGGCGCAAACACCGTTACTCTAACAGTAACAGACATTCACGGTAACGTGAGCACTAAAACAGCAACAGTAACGGTAGAGGACAACGTTTCCCCAATCGTATTGACACAGAACAAAACGATCCAGTTAAACGGATCAGGTCAAGCAACTATCACGGCAGCCGACATCAATAACGGAAGTACAGACAACTGTGCAATTGCAACAGTAACACTGAGTAAGACCAGTTTTGATTGTTCAAATTACGGAGCAAAC
>JACMOI010000066.1 GCA_014378105.1 Pseudopedobacter sp. | reverse complement strand
TTAGAAATTGGGTAAAAAAATTATAGCTGCTCGAAAACAGTATTTATATAGTCATTTAATTGTTGTTCACTTAAAATTTTTGAGGATACGGATAATCCTAAAATAGAGGCCAATAAATAGTTTGCTTGTCTTTCGACAGTTACTTCTGATTTATTGATGTCGCGACTTAATATGTTAACGAAAAGACTTTTTATTTCTTCGGTAAATTTTGTCAATTCATTGAATAAAATGGGGTCTGATTTTAGTATAGATTCGTTAAATGTATTGGTTACCAAGCAACCCATAAACTGATGATCGCTTTTAGAAAACTTTAAAAAACTAAAGAAATAGGATTTAATGGCTGATAAGCCATTTTCAGATTTTTCAAGTACCTCAATAATTTCATTCATCTTTTCTCTGTAGCATTTTAGGCTCTCTAAAAAAAGATTTTGCTTACTTCCAAAACTAGCATAGATCGAAAATTGGTTGATTCCCATTTTTTTTTCAAGCATTCTAACAGAAGTAGATTCATAGCCATTTTGCCAAAATAAGTACATGGCTTTCTCCACTACTTCTTGCTCATTATACTGTTTTTGTCTGGACATAGTGCTGATGATTCATTACTAAGCAAACGCTTAGTAATGAAAATTGTTTTAAACTATTAAAAAAAGATGTTCATTATAGCTGATTGTCTAGCTCAGCGATGGAGGAGATGACTAGAGTTGGGTCTATTCCCCAAGGATCAAATACTGAATTTTCTGATCTTTTGACCCATGCTGACCGCATTCCGTATGAAATAGCACCAATTACATCAAAAGGGTTGCTAGAAATTAACCATGAATTTGTTTTTGTCGAATTGGTATGGGTATTAAAATAGGTGTAAACAGCAGGATTAGGTTTAAATGTTTCCACATCCGCTACACTTACAACATCCTTAAAGTAATTAAGAATTTTTGAGTTTTGGAGTAGTTGACTCACCGTTTTTTTACTTCCATTTGAAAAAGCAAATAAGTGGTGTCCAGCTGCTTTTAACTTTTCTAAACCGATGGTGACATCTTCAAAAGCAGGTAATGTGCTGTATTCTTGCAGTAATGATTCTTTTTCAGTTGGTTTTAAGGGGATGTTGTATACTAAGCAGCTATAGTTTAAAGCATGTGAAGTACACTCGGAGAAATCAACATAGCTGTTCATTAATCCTCTTCTGAATGCGTATTCTAATTGTTTATTTCGCCAAGTATCCATGAAATCTTTTGCGGTTTCACCAGTTAGACGAGTTAAAGACTTTAAAATCCCAGAGGTATCGATTAAGGTGCCATAAACATCAAAGGCTAGGGTATATTCCATTTGTTTAAATTAATAGTCGCATTTATAATTGCTCTTATAAATTATACAACCAGCAAAGTGCACTGTTTATTTCAAAACAAACTCAAAAAGAATAAGTAAAGTTTAATAAATAATTAAAGAAAGCGAAGATTTAAAGATAGCCCAATATCTTCATCACTTGTTTACTGTTTTGTTCTTCCCCAAAAACTTCGTAGTTAAAAGTCTCGTCACGGTTTCTACGGATGATGACATGTTTTGGAGATGGAAGCAAGCAATGATGAATACCACCATAACCACTTAACACCTCTTGATAAGCACCGGTATGGAAGAAACCTAAAAATTGCACTTTACGTGTCTTAGGCATAAATACGTTGCCTACATGCGCCTCTTGATTGTAATAATCTTGTCCGTCGCAAGTGATGCCGCCTAAGTTTACCCGCTCGTATTCAGAATCCCAATTGTTAATGGGTAACAGTACATAGCGCTGATTCATGGCCCAAATATCCGGTAAATTGGTGATGAAAGAACCATCTAACATTAACCATTTTTCACGATCGTTCTGTTGTTTACGACCCAAAACCTTGTATAAAATTCCTGATGCTTCGGCAACAGTATATTTACCAAATTCGGTAATGATATCTGGCTCCATCACCTCATGCTCTGCACAAATTTCTTTGATACGCTTAATGATTTCATTGATCATGTATTCATAATCGAAATCGAAAACCAAAGAATCTTTAAACGGCATTCCTCCACCAATATCTAAAGTATCTAAATCAGGATTGATTTTTTTGAACTTGCAATAAAGGGTAACATATTTCTCCAACTCATTCCAATAATAAGGCGTATCTGTAATTCCAGAATTGATGAAAAAATGAAGTAATTTAACTTTGAAATTGGGATTTCCAATGATTTTATTGTTATAAAAATCAATGACATCTTCTTGTCTTACACCTAATCTTGAAGTGTAGAATTGAGAATCTGGTTGCTCTTCAGCCGCTATTCTGATTCCTAAATTGCAAGGTGTTTCGATATCAATCTCATCGTCGTAAAGGTTAAATTCTTCTTTATTATCTAAAACAGGAATGATATTGGTAAAACCATCATGCAGCATATCGATGATGTATTGCTTGTATTGAAAAGTTTTGAAACCATTGCAAATGACAGTTACATCTTTAGTAAGTGAGCCTTTTTTCTCTAATGCATCAATCATTGGCATATCAAAGGCCGATGATGTTTCTAAGTGAATATCATTTTTTAAAGCTTCCTCCACAATGTGACGGAAATGCGAGCTTTTGGTACAATAGCAATATTTATAGGTACCCCGATAATTATTTTTAAGAATAGCGGTTTGAAAAAGAATTTTCGCCTGTTGAATTTTCTTGCTAATGATGGGTAAATAGGTGAATCTTAAGGGTGTACCATAAGTTTCAATCATTTCCATCAGATTCAAATCATGGAAATACAATTCATCATCAATAATGTCAAAACCTTCCTGCGGGAAGCCAACACTAAGGTCAAGAAATTCTTCGTAGCTCTGCATTCTTAAATAATTTTCGCAAAAATGTAATTAAATTATGATATTATATGAGGGTTAACAACTTTTTACGAATATCTGTTTTTATTAATTGGTTATCCTTCATTTCTCACTCTGAATTTATTTCAGAATTTCAGAACGCAGAATTTATTCGTTCCAAAAATTATAGTCGCGGTAAATGAATCTCAGCGATCATACAACGGGCACTTCCTCCGCCATTATCTTCAATAGTGGTTAAAGAAGAAGATAAAATCTCTGCGTATTTTCCGATTTTATCTAATTGTTGCTGATTTAGCGCTTGATGTGCTCTGGCACTCATGATCAAAAAGCTTTCATCTTCTTTGTTTTTCACTTGCAACATATTCCCCGCAAATTGATTCATCTGATCCAAAGAAATTTCTATGATTTCTTTTCGAGAATCTTGAATAGTTTTGATTACGTAAGCTTTCTCTTTTTCGTCCGGAACAGATTCTAGGCAAATTACCACAAAAGCATCCCCTACACACATCATCACATTGGTATGGTAAATGGCCATTCCGTTTTGATCTACCGCATGGAAAGTGATGGTTTGGTAAGCGCTTTCTTTAGCAAAAATATCCAAAACTTTTTGCTGAGTGCGGATGGACAAACAAGCATAAGCTAATTTATTTTCACGATCTAAGACTAGACTTCCTGTTCCTTCTAAATATTCACCTTTTTCTTCTGTAAAAGAAAGGTCATTAATCTCAGTTATGCTAAAATGTTTACTTAAATCATCAATTAAATCTTCCCTACGTTCTAAACGACGATTTTCTGCCTGCATAGGATAGAGGTAGATACTGCCATCTTCATGAAAAGAAATCCAGTTATTCGGGAAAATAGAATCTGGCGTATGTGGATTTGGAGTATCTTCAATCACGGTAACATCAATTCCAACACCACGAAGTTTGGCTACAAAAGCGTCAAACTCTTCCAAAGCTTTTTCCTGCACTTTTTCTTGCGGAGCGGCGGTATTTTGGAAAGCATTGCTATCGGCCGTCTGGATGTTTAACCCAAAAGCCACCGGACGAATCATTAATAAGTGTGAAGTTGTTTGCATGATTTAATACATTTTATTACCATTAGCCGATTGTGTTGGAATTTGTTGGATAGCGTCCCAGTGCTCTATTATTTTTCCGTTGTCATCGAATCTGAAAAAATCCATGGTTACATATTCATCGTTTCCAGGCCAAGTTTGATGGGTATGTAGTGCAACCAAATCGCCCTCTTCAACCGAACGAACAAACTCAATCGATTTATCAGGATACTCGATGAACATCCTTTCAAAATAATCTATGAAAGATTGTGGCCCATCACTAACAAGCGGATTATGTTGAATATACTGATTGCCAACATACAGTTCCACTGCTTTTGTAGGGTTACCGTTATAGGCCGTTGCATAAAATGAAATGGCATTTTCTTTGTTTGATGATTTTCTTTGTGACACGGTTTTATTTCTTTGGATAGATTGATTTATGTATTTCGTTTATTTTTTCTGGATTTTGTCTACAATCAAATATGTTAACTATTTCTACCTGATTCATTAGGTAGTCAATAAGATAAATTAGCTTATAATTTTTATGGATCAGGTACCTAAATTCTAAGCTTTGATCAATTATCAATCCCTCAATTTGACCCATTTTCGGATTATTTACTAATCCTATAGAGGTTTTTAAAAGCCCATTAACTAGCTTCTCTGCAACAAAAACATTGGCTTTAAATTTATAATATTCAAAAATGTCTTCTAATTTATTTTCCGCAAAACGAGTCCAATAAACAGTTAGCTCCATTTTTTAATTTTTTCTTTCAAATCAGAAGCTTTTATTAATCTTCCGTTTTTCGAATCATTCATTGATTGTTCAATTTCAGCGTTAAATTGTTCTATACTCATAGGCCGAAGATTCTTTTCATATAAGTCGGTTTTGGTTTTAATAAGTATTTTTTCCAAATCACCGATAATTTCCTCACTCTCTAATCGAAGAAATTCTTGAACAAAATTTATTTTTCTAGCTTCTAGATCCATGTTTAATTTTTAATCTAATTTAAGAATACTAATGAACTAATTCAACACCAATCAACAAGAAATCAAATCTCCTCTCTCAAAATCGGCATACTCATGCAATGAAATCCGCCTCTAGCTCTTGAAAGCTCTGCTGAAGGCATGGTGATGAAAGTATTCTCCAAAGTTTCGGGACTTAATTCTCCACTTTCAAATTTCTGCAATAGATCAGTGACATGAATTACGTCAAATCCTTTTGCTTTAAATGCTTTAATGGTGTGGTCGTTTCTATCGTAACCCAAAACCACCCCTTCTTTTAATGCTAAAAGGTTACAAGAATCTGTCCATTGTTCGCGAGAATCGTAAGGGAATTCTTGATTTCCAGAGTAAATGAACTGGACAATCTCTTTCGATTTTAAATCAGTAATGCTGATATCCTCTAATAAAGCCTCTACCGATTCGAATTTTTTAGGGTTATTAATTTGACCTTTGATGAATTGAGTCACTACTGTTTTATCTACAGGTTCATCTTCTACCAAATGATCAATTGGTTCTGAGCCATCTCCACGTTTATCTATTTTACCTATCGAATGAAGGATCACCCACATGTTTCTTTTCACTTGGGTAAAAACAGTATCCACATGCATAAAATCTCGCTTATGCGGAATTTTAACAACAGAAACTTTTTGTACCACGTCTTTTTCAAACAGAATTTTTATGGTATCACTGATGGCACTTGCCGATGTTCTTTCGCTAAAACCAATCAATAAATGATTTTTGCTGACTACCATTACATCACCACCTTCTAAAGTGCTTTTTTGTTCGTTCTCTTCTCCAGGGCGAAGAAAATGTTGTAATGAGTCAGGGATTTCAATCACCTTATCTCTATAATTCGCAAATAATGGGTGATTAAAGAAAATATATCGAGCCAATAAAGTTTCACGAGAACGGGCTTTCTTGGCGGGTTTATTTAAAAGTATGTGATTATTGATGGTAATTCCAATATCACGGGTAAAGATAAAGTTTGGAATAGGAGCGAAGATCATCCTTTCAGAATCTATAGAACCCGATATGATAATTTTAGCTAAATCTTTGGGTGAGGTGGCAATTAATTCGATTTGTAACTTATAAGTACAGCCTTCGATGGCACAAACAGAAGAAACCAGTTTATTTTTAATTTCTTCATCCGTTAAAATATCGGCTAAGAGCTTCTGTAGCTCCACCACTTTGGTCGAATTATGAAATTGAGGATGATGAGGTTTGTAGAAGCTTCTAGAGTCATCTGCATCCAAATCCTTCAATTTTCCTTTGATTTTTTCGGGATCTAAAAAGTATAAAAGTAGTTTTAAATAGTAATCGTACTCGTCTTTACGGATGGTTTCTAAGTGAACAATATCTTCAAAAAGCCAATCCTGAGCCTTGGAAGGCACTACTTTTCCAAGTCCGCTATCAGGACTGTGCACCAACAGACAGCGTAAAGTTCCTATTTCTGAACTTACATTAACTTTAAAATCTTTCGTATTTGCTAGCATAAAAGGATAATTGATTTACAAAGCTACCAGAATTTAATTCAATTTTAAATTCTCGAGATGAAGGCAATATTAATTATTTTTACCGAATGAATTTTTTAAATCAGGCCATTTCGAAGGCTTTTCAAACTATTTTTGAAACGCAAGTCACTGAAGAACAGATTAATCTGGAGCAAACAAAAAAAGAATTTGAGGGTCATTTGACTTTCGTCGTTTTTCCTTTTGTAAGATATACCAAGAAATCTCCTGAAGAAACAGCCCGATTAATAGGAGAATATCTTAAAATTCAGTTGGAAGAGGTGGCCGATTTCAATGTGATCAAAGGTTTTTTAAATATTGTTTTAAGTGATGCTTACTGGTTAGGGATATTTCAAAACCCTATTTCCATGTCCAATTTTGGACAGCTGCCTGCAAATGGAGAAAAGGTAATGGTAGAATACTCCTCTCCAAATACCAATAAACCGCTGCATTTAGGGCATATACGTAATAACTTATTGGGTTTTTCAGTTGCGGAAATCTTAAAAGCCGCTGGTTACGATGTTATCAAAGCTAATTTGGTAAATGATAGGGGTATTCATATTTGCAAATCGATGCTGGCTTGGCAAAGGTTTGGGAATGAAGAAACGCCTGAATCTACTGGTTTAAAAGGCGATCACTTGGTTGGGAAATACTATGTGATTTTTGACCAACACTATAAAAAAGAGATAGAAGCTTTAAAAACGGAGGGTAAAACCGAAGAAGAAGCTAAGAAACAAGCGCCGCTGATTTTGGAAGCGCAAGCGATGCTCCAAAAATGGGAGGCAGGTGACGAAGCAGTGATCACACTTTGGAAAAAGATGAATAGCTGGGTTTATGCGGGCTTCCAAGAAACCTATACTTCTTTAGGCGTTGATTTTGATCAATATTATTATGAGTCTAATACCTATTTATTAGGGAAAGACATCGTTGAGGAAGGATTATCAAAAGGTGTGTTCTTTAAAAAGGAGGATGGTTCTGTTTGGATAGATTTAACAGCCGATGGCTTGGATGAAAAATTGGTTCGCAGAGCGGATGGTACTTCTGTTTATATCACCCAAGATTTAGGAACTGCACAATTGAAATACGATGATTTTAAAATGCAGCAATCTATTTATGTGGTAGGGAACGAGCAGGATTATCACTTCAAAGTATTATTCCTGATTTTAGATAAGCTAGGTAAAAGCTGGGCAAAGGGCTTATATCATCTGTCTTACGGAATGGTGGATCTTCCATCGGGGAAAATGAAATCTAGAGAAGGTACTGTGGTAGATGCGGACGATTTAATAGAAGAGATGAAGCAAACGGCCAAAGCTAAGACGGAGGAGTTAGGTAAAGTGGATCATTTTGAAGAATCCGAAAAAGAGAACCTTTACAAAATGATTGGCTTGGGCGCTTTAAAATATTTCCTTTTAAAGGTAGAACCTAGAAAGCGTTTATTATTCGACCCAAAAGAGTCCATCGATTTCCAAGGAAACACAGGACCTTTTATACAATATACTCACGCCCGTATTAAATCTATTTTAAGCAAAGCTGAAAAGGATTTAGGTAAAATTGTGATTAAAAAGCCAGAATCATTGACAGAAACAGAATTAGAATTGATTCAGCTATTAAGTAAATACCCTGATTTAATCAAATTAGCTGCCGACGATCATAACCCTGCAGCAATTGCAAATTTTGCGTATGATTTAGCGAAAGCATATAATAAGTTCTATCAAACAGAAAGTATTTTGAAAATTGAAGACGAAGATTTGAAGCTATTCAGGTTAAAGCTTTCCTATCATACCGCGTTAACGCTCAACAAAGCCATGTCTTTATTAGGAATAGAAATGCCCGAAAGGATGTAGTTTGTTAATAGCTGATGGTATATGGTTCATAGTTTATCCTATGAACCATATACCATATACCATATACTACTTAAACTTGTCTGCTACTATCAATTCTTTGGTGCCATGTCTGTAAGCATAAAACCCTTCACCTGATTTTACGCCTTTCTTTCCTGCAGTCACCATATTTACTAAAAGAGGGCATGGGGCATATTTAGGATTTCCAAATCCATCATACAAGACATTCATAATAGAAAGACAAACATCTAAGCCGATAAAATCAGCCAATTGAAGCGGTCCCATTGGATGAGCCATCCCTAATTTCATCACCGTATCAATTTCACTTACCCCAGCAACACCTTCATATAAGGAGTAAATCGCTTCATTAATCATGGGCATGAGAATTCTGTTGGCAACAAAGCCAGGATAATCATTCACTTCTACAGGAGATTTCCCTAATGTTTTGGAAAGCTCCATAATGGCGCTGGTCACCTCATCTGAAGTTGCATAACCACGAATCACTTCTACCAACTTCATTAAGGGTACAGGATTCATGAAATGCATTCCTATGACTTGGTCTGGTTGATGGGTAACAGCAGCTATTTTAGTAATAGATATGGAGGAGGTATTGGTAGCTAGAATCGCATCTGGTTTTGTTAACTCGCTTAAATCTTTAAAGATTTTAAGTTTGATATCAATATTTTCAGATGCAGCTTCGATGATTAAGTCCGCATTATTTACTCCTTCCTTTAAATTCACACTTGTTTTTATTCTTTGAAGGATATTTTCTTTTTCTTTTTCGGAGATCAGATCTTTAGCAACTTGACGGTCTAGGTTCTTATGAATAGTAACGATTGCGTTACGCAAAGAATCTTCAGAAACATCAATTAATGTCACATTGAAGCCCGAAAACGCAAAGGAATGTGCTATGCCGTTACCCATGGTACCCGAACCGATAACGGTTATCTCTTTTATTTTTTTATTTTTAAATGTCATTTTATAATTTTTTATTGTGAAGAAATTATGAATTTAAGTTTCTTTTTAAGAATTTAGACACTTAATCATGTTTAAACTTTCAAATCGTATTCAGAGATCGTAAAGTTTAAGACAACAAAGTGTAAATAAATTTTAACCAAAACAAAAAAAGCATGAAACAAAAATTACTAAGCATTTTATTGCTTTGTGTAATGTTGGCGAGTACTGCATTGGCACAAGACAAGAGAATTAGTGGTAAGGTGACATCGAAAGAAGATGGCTTGCCTTTACCAGGAGTTTCAGTTAAAGTAACTGGAACAAAATTAGGGACGCAGACTGATGCAAATGGAAATTATTCCATCATTGTTCCAACGGGTTCAAAAAACTTAGAGGTTTCTTTTATTGGTTTTATTTCTCAAACCATTGCTATCGGAGAAAAGTCTGTCGTTAACGCATTTTTAGAAACCGACTCTAAACAACTCTCTGAAGTTATTGTAACTGGTTATGGTACTCAAAGCAGAACAAATCAAACAGGAGCTGTAAGTCAGGTTTCTGGTGTTGATTTAACAAACTCTAGTTTTACTTCGCCAGACAAAGCTTTACAAGGTAAAGTAGCTGGTCTACAATCCATCAGTAGATCAGGTCAGCCAGGGTCTATTGCTGAGATTAGAATTAGAGGTATAGGTTCTATAACTGGTTCTTCTAGTCCTCTTTACGTTGTTGATGGGGTTCCAATCAATTCTGGTGATTTAAGTAGATTATCTACAACTTCTAACGCTTTAGCAGGTATCAATCCTAATGACATTGAAAGCTTAACTGTTTTGAAAGATGCTTCCGCATCATCAATCTATGGTTCAAGAGCAGCAAATGGAGTTGTGATTATTACCACTAAGAAAGGTAAAGCTGGTAAAACTGAAATTAACTTCAATACTGAAGTTGGAAATTCAGAGAGAGCTTACTTTAACGAAAACACGAGATCTATCACAACAGCTGAAAACATCACTTTATTTAGAGAGAGTATTTTAAATGCTTTTGCTTTAACTCCTGCTCAATATTCTAGAGCTAACGCAGTTACTGATATGGGTATTAAAGATTCTACTATTAATACTAATTGGTATGATCAGGTTTCTCAAAAAGGTACACAACAACAATATAACCTTTCTGTAAACGGAGGAAATGATAAGACAAGATTTTATGTTTCTGGTGGTTATTTAAATTCTGAAGGTACTATTAGAACTGCAGCTTTCAAGAGATATACTTCTAAAATAAATTTAAGTCACGAAGTAAGTAGCAAATTATCAATTGGTGCAAATTTAGGTTTAACTCAATCTAAATTAGTTGGTACAAATAATAGTGGTGCTTTTGCTAACCCAATTTTATCTAATTTATTTTTAGAGCCATGGTTTAGACCTTATGATGATAATGGCAATATTATAGCAAACACAGCTCAATTTGGAACTAGTTTGTATAATCCAGTAGCCATTGCAACCTACAATAAGAATGGTAACAATACTTTATTAGGATCAGGTCAAATATCTGCTGCTTACAAAATTTTACCTAATTTAAAGTTTACAACTAAATATGGAGTTGATTATAACAACTTAGAAGAAGATAGCTACAACAATCCAAATTATGGAGATGGTGCTTCTTCCTTAGGTAGATCTTACAGATATTACACTAGATATTTCAACTGGGTTTGGACTAATTTATTAGATTATCATTGGGATGTACTTAAAAACAATGATTTAATTGCAAATGTAACTGCAGGTTACGAATCTCAAAAATCACAGTATTACTCAATTAACGTTCAATCTAATAACTTACCTTTAAACTACGATTACACTACTCCAGGTGTAGGTGCAACTCCTATCACTGCTAGTGGTACTAATACTGGTTATACTTTTGATGCAATTTTAGCTTCTGCAGATTTTACTTACAAAAGTAAATATGTAATTTCTGGAAGTTACAGACGTGACGGATCTTCAAGATTTGGAGCTAAAAATAGATTTGGTAATTTCTATTCAGTTGGAGCCAGCTGGAATCTAGATCAAGAATCTTTCGTTAAAAAAATTAACTGGATTACTCAATTGAAATTAAGAGGTTCTTATGGTTCAAACGGTAATGCTGGAATTGGTGATTATTCTGCACTTCCTTATTTTGGATTTGGATACAATTATTTAGGTTCTGTAGGAACCGCTCCTTTATCTATTGGTAATGATGCATTGACTTGGGAAAAGAATAATCCTTTAGACGTAGGTTTAGATGTTTCTCTATTTAGAGATCGAATCTCATTTACTGGTGATTATTATAGCAGAAAAACAACAAATTTATTATTGAATTATCCAATTTCTGCAACTACTGGCTTCACCACCTTTTTAGCTAATATTGGAGCAATGAAAAATGAAGGTATTGAATTATCTTTATCTGGAACTCCTATAATCTACAAAGGTTTTAAAATGAATTTAAATGTCAACTACTCTCAGAACAAGAATACTGTATTAGCTTTGAAACAAGATAAACAAATCGTTTCTCCATTTATCAGACAAGTTGGTCAAGACATCCAATCATATTATTTGAGACAATATGCTGGTGTTGATCCTGCTAATGGAAGTCCATTATGGTATACTGATGAAACTAGAACAACAACAACTAGTACTTATACCAGTGCAGCTAGAGTTTTAGTTAACAAATCAGCATCGCCTAAAGCTTTTGGAAGTTTTGGAACTGATATGTCTTACAAAGGTATTTCAGTAAGTGCATTATTCTACTATTCTTATGGAAACTACATTTATGATCCATATTATCAGTATTTAAACAGTGGTGGATATTATAATGGTTCTTACAACCAAAGAGCTACTGAATTAAACAGATGGCAGAAAGCTGGTGATATTACAGATGTTCCAAGAGTTGATTATAATGGAACAAATTCTTACCAACAGTCAGACAGAATCTTAGTAAGTGGTGATTATATCAGATTAAGAGATATTACATTAGGTTATGCTTTCCCTAAAGCAATCACTTCAAAACTTAAAGTATCTAGTTTGAGACTTTATGCTCGTGGTTCAAATGTTGCTACTTGGGCTAAAGATAAAAAATTACCATATGACCCTGAGGCAGGTGGTATTAATGGAAACACCAACTTTGATCAGGAGATACCTAAATCATTGGTATTCGGACTTAACGTAGGATTTTAATTAGAAATAACATGAAAAATAAATATAAGATTATATTAACCACAAGTTGTCTAGCAATTACATTAATTGCGGGTTGTAAAGACAGCTTCTTAGATCAATCTCCTTCATCAGGGATTTCTACAAATATCGCTTTAAATACTGAAGCAGATGTTAAGAGTGCTGTATTAGGTATGTATTCGGGAATGAGGGCGGTAGATTTATACGGCAGAACATTTCCAATAATTGGAGATTTATTAGCAGATAATAGTTTTATCGTTTCAAATAACTCTGGTAGATATACTGCTTTTGATAGATATGTAGTTACTCCTGCAAATGGTAATACAACAGGGATTTGGAATTCTGCTTATCAGGCAATAGATAGAGCAAATAGAATTATTAATTCTACTCCTGCTGTTTCAGTGCAAGCAAACGTTGATCAGTATAAGGGCGAGGCTTATGCGGCTAGAGCTTTATTATATTTTGATTTATTAAGAGCGTTTTCTAATACAAATACTCAAACTAGTCTTGGAGTGCCAATTGTTTTATCTTTTGATTATACAGCATTACCAGCTAGAAATACAGTGGCTCAGGTTTATACTCAAATCAATGCTGATTTAGCAAAGGCGTATACTTTGATGACCCAGTTTTCTTCAACAGCAAGAATTTCTAAATACACAGCTAGGGCAATTCAAGCAAGAGTAGCATTATACAGCGGTGATTATACGAATGCTTTAACTTACGCAAATGATGTGATTACCAATAGTGCTTTCTCTTTATTAACAAAAGCAAATTATAACACCTATTGGGCTAATGCAGCTCCTCAAACCGCAAAAATAGAAACTCTTTTTGAAGTGAATTCTGATGCAATTAGTAATTTAGGTTTTGACTCATATTCTAATATGTTTGTTCAACCTCCAGGTGGTTATGGCGACGTTTTGTGTACAACTGCATTGTATAATTTATACTCTGCAACTGATGTTAGAAAAACTTTATTTAAAGTAGGTTCTAGAGGTACTTCTAACCCAGCATACTTTATACTTAAGTTCCCTAATGTTGGTGGAGATAAAGATGATACAAAAGTAATTAGACTATCTGAAGTTTATTTAATTGCAGCTGAAGCTGCGTACCGTACTAATGATATAGTTCAAGCATTAGGTAAATTAAATACCTTAGTTGCTCAAAGAGATGCAAGTCAAGTTTACGCTTCAATTGGTACTCAATTGTTAGATGATATCGTTTCAGAAAGAAGAAAAGAGTTGGCGTTTGAAGGAGATAGACTTTTTGATCTAAATAGATTAGGAAGAGCTATAACACGTCAAAAAGCACCGAATGCTGTTGCTGCAACAGATTACAGAAGAATACAACCAATTCCTCAAAGTGAATTGGATGTTAATACAAACATTCCTAAGTCTGCTCAAAATCCAGGCTGGTAATTTTATTCAGGAATTTAATTTAAAAAGCCTCCTCAGAAATTCTGAGGAGGCTTTTTGTGTAACAATTTTATTTATTTTTATAAAAAGTAAAAATCTTCATAAAATGCTCATTTATATATATTGTAAAATATATAATTATTTGCTCTGATAATTGTAATATTTTAATAAAATAGCCTATAAATTAGTTTTATAATAAATTATAAAACAATTTTAATATATATTGCGTTT
>JACMOI010000065.1 GCA_014378105.1 Pseudopedobacter sp. | reverse complement strand
TAACACCTATCCGTATGCACAATCAACAAAAGATAAAAGTAAAAACCTACAAAAAAACCTCAAACATTTTTAAAGATGTTTGAGGTTTTTACGCCATATTAGTATTCACAAACTAGTCAACCTATTTTAGGACGTTACATAGGGCATTTCCCAATTGGTTCGGGCTATACACTATAGTTTTTTGTTTGTCCTTCGCCCGATAGCCATCGGACTTTGCTCAGGATAAAAAACAAAAAAGCTGCTGTTTCTATCCCTAATGGAAAAGAAATTCTCTTAAACTTTAGACGCTTAACCGACAACTTAACACTGATTTACCTATCTACTTCGCCCAAAACAATATCTATTGATCCAATAATTGCCACTAAATCAGCTATCATCACACCTTTAGAAATTTCGGGTAAGACAGAAAGGTTGCTGAAACTAGGTCCACGAGATTTCACTCTGAACGGCTTCTCAGAACGTCCATCAGCTATAAAGTAGAATCCAATTTCTCCTTTAGGATTTTCTGCTCTGATATAAAAATCCTGCGCTTTAGGAACGGTTTTCTTTGGTACTAAAGCTCTTGGGTCAAACTCTTTGGTACGTTTATGTTCTTTGGTAAGTTTTTCAGTACACTGCTCAATAATTTTTAAAGACTCCGCAATTTCATCAATCCTTACTTTATAACGGTTCCAGCAATCACCAACTGTTCCAATTTCCCCTTTTGCATAAGGGATTTCAAAATCTAGCTCTGGATAAACAGAATATTCGTCTACACGACGCAAATCATATTTCAAACCTGAACCTCGCAACATCGGGCCAGAACAACCATAGTTGATGGCGACATCTAACGGTAAAACACCAATATTTGCGGTTCTAGAAATGAAGATTTGATTGTCTGTCAATAATTCATTTAATTCCTGCATTTTAGGTTTGAAATATTGTACAAACTCTTGGCAACGTTCCTCAAATCCAACTGGGACATCATAAAATAAACCACCCACCCAAATGTAATTGTACAACATTCTGGCACCTGACGCCCATTCCAGCATATTCATAATATGCTCGCGGTCTCTAAAGCACCATAAGAAAGGAGTGAAGGCCCCAATATCAATGCCGTAGGTTCCTATAGCAATTAAATGAGAAGCGATTCTGTTGAGCTCACAAACCAGCACACGGATATATTCCACTCTTTTGGGAATATCATTTTCTATTCCCAACATCCGTTCAACACCCATTACAAAAGCGTGGTTGTTGTTCATGGAAGCCAGATAATCCATGCGATCTGTGTATGGAATAATTTGAGCATAATTAAGCGCTTCACCATGTTTCTCGAAACAGCGGTGCAAATAGCCGATATGCGGAATCACTTCTTTTACAATTTCACCATCTGTGATGAGTTCTAGACGTAAAACACCATGTGTACTTGGATGTTGAGGACCTAAGTTTAAAACCATTTCCTCTGCAGAAACTGCATTGATTTTAGCCTGATAACGGTCTAAAGCTTCCTGATGAAAATTTCTAGGGAGAGATTCCAAATCTTAAAATTCAATTTTAATGTTGTGATATTCCTCGGCGTTCTGATAATCTTTTCTTAATGGAAAACCTTGCCAATCGTCTGGCAGTAATATCCTTCTTAAATCAGGATGATTTTCGAAATAAATACCCACCATATCGAAAGCTTCTCGTTCATGCCATTCGGCAGTTTTCCAAACTTCACTGACGCTTTTAAAAACAGGTAAATTTGTAAGTGCTCTATCGCTCTCTAAATTAACTTTTAAAACAATTTGATGATTCTTGATGATGGAGGAAAGGTGATAAACCACTCCGAATTTATTTTGCTCCACGCCGTAATCTATGCCAGTTAAACAAGAAAGAAAATCAAACCAAGTATCTGGATGATCTCTGAGTAATAAACAAGCCTCGGCTATTAAATCCGGCAGTATGACTAAAGCGGGTTGCTTTTGATCTCTTTCTTCTGCAACAATTACTTGTTCGCCAAATTTTTCAATTAGTATTTCTTTTACACGATCAAATATCATGGGGCTAACCTTTCAAATTTCCAGTTTTTATCTTTTTCCTGAATGTAAACAATACGATCGTGAAGACGACTGGATCGTCCCTGCCAAAATTCTATACGATTTGGAATTACGCGGTAACCTCCCCAATGTTCAGGTTTGATTACTTCTTTATCCTCATATTGTTTTTCTAAATCAGCTAATTTTTTTTCTAAAAATTCTCTGGAAGCAATGGTCTGACTTTGAGGAGAAGTTAAAGCACCTAATTGGCTTCCTTTAGGTCGAGAGTTGAAATATTGATTAGATTCCTCTTCACTCACCTTTTCTGCCACACCTTCAATCCTGATTTGCCTTTCTAAATCAGCCCAAAAGAAAATAAGCGCAGCATAAGGATTACTTTCAATTTCCTTTCCTTTTTGGCTGTTATAATTGGTATAAAAAACAAAGCCTTCATCAGTAAATTCTTTTAATAATACAATCCTTGCCGATGGAATCCCATTTGTATTTGCAGTTGCTAAAGTCATGGCATTAGGTTCTAAAACCTTGGCATTTAGAGCTTCATTAAACCATTTTTCAAATTGACTGTAAGGATTTTCCGCCACATCTGACTCTAATAAAGAAGCAGAGCGGTAATCCTGCCTTAAATTTTGAATGGTACTTTTGTTTATGCTCATGATAAGACAAACTTAATGATTGTAAAATAGTTTCGACGAATGTTTTAAAAATTCAGATATTGGATAAAACTTATTATTTCGTTTGTATAGCTAAGGTGGCAACGGCAAGACAAAACTATTTAATTTGAATAATCGTTATTAAAATTATGATTAGTAAAGTAATACCAATTAAAGGAAGTTTGTTGATTTCAGAACCATTTATGACGGATCCTAACTTTAAACGGTCGGTAGTTTTATTAACGGAACATGCTGCTGAAGGAACTGTAGGGTATATTTTAAATCAACAGAGTGATTTTATTTTAAAGGACTTGATACCAGATTGTTGGGATGCAGATTTTCAGGTTTATATAGGCGGTCCTGTTGCGCCAGATACTTTGCATTTTATTCATCAAATTCCTGATAAAATTCCTGGGGGACAGGAATTAGGAAATGGTTTGTTTTGGGGAGGTGATTTTGAGAGTTTGAAAACACAGATCAACAATTACAATGTAAAAGAGGATGAAATTCGGTTTTTTATTGGGTACTCTGGCTGGAGCGAAGATCAATTAGATGATGAATTATCAACTAATAGTTGGATTGTATCCAATAAATACAACATAGAAATGGTTTTTGAAGAAAATGAAAATCATTTATGGAAAGAAGCCATTTTAAATATGGGCGTTAAGTATGCCCATATTTCTAATTTTCCAGAAGATCCTTCTTTAAATTAAAAGCTAGATGGATAGCCTTCATTTTTCAAGTTTTCTGCTGATTCTTCTATTTTATTTTTTAAGTCATTTTTAAATTTCACTACTCTTTCTGAAATTTTCGCATCACCAATACTTAACATTTGAGCAGCTAATATTCCTGCATTTTTTGCCGCATTTAAAGCTACGGTTGCCACTGGAATTCCATTTGGCATTTGTAAAATAGAAAGTACAGAATCCCATCCATCAATAGAATTACTTGATTTAATAGGAACGCCAATAACTGGAAGTGAAGTAATTGAAGCGACCATTCCTGGTAAATGGGCGGCGCCACCAGCTCCAGCAATAATTACTTTTAAGCCTCTACTTTCCGCAGTATTAGCATAGTCAAACATTCTATCGGGAGTGCGATGAGCAGAAACAACAGTTAATTCGTAATCAATTCCTAATTCTTTTAAAACATCAGCCGCAGCTTCCATAATTCCTAAATCAGAACGGCTACCCATGATAATACCTACTTTAGCTTTCCCCATTGTTTTTTTATGAACCACAAAGTTAACAGAGTTTTTCACAGAGTTCACAAAGGATGATTTCCTAAAAAATTGAGAACTTCGTGTTTTTCTTTGTGTGCTTTGTGGTTAATTAAAATTTATGCTTTTACTTTTATCGTTTCCTTTACAAATTTAGCCTTTTCAATTGCCGAGTTTCTGTCTTCATCAATAATGGTGACATGCCCCATTTTGCGAAAAGGTTTGGTGTATTTTTTACCATAAAGATGCAAATAAACGCCATCTTTTTCTAAAATATCTTCTAACCCTTCGTATTCAGCAATGCCTTCGTAGCCATTTTCTCCTAATAAATTCACCATGATGGCATTGGTTATACTTCTAGTATCGCCTAAAGGTAAATTGAAAATTGCTCTTAAATGTTGGCCAAATTGAGAAGTGTAATTTCCTTCTATCGTTTGATGTCCGCTATTGTGCGGACGAGGAGCCAATTCGTTCACCAATATCTGATGATCTTTAGTTAAGAACATTTCTACTGCTAAAATGCCTACTATGCTTAAGCTAGAAGCAATATTTTTTGCTATTGTTTCAGCTTTTTGTTGGATTTCGAATGAGTAGGTTGAGGGTGAAATCAAAAACTCAACTAGATTGGCTTGCGGATTAAAATCCATCTCCACCATTGGAAACGTTTTCATTTCTCCACTGGCATTTCTGGCGACAATGACAGCGATTTCTTTTTCAAAATCTATGAGTTGTTCCACCAAGTTTGGCGCATCAAAAGCATTTTCTAAATCAGCAGAATTTGCAATTTTCATCACCCCTTTACCGTCATAACCATCTTTTCTTAGTTTTTGGATGTATGGAAAATTCAAATTGGCGTTGGCTAATTGTTCTCTCGAGCTAAACAATTGGAAGGGAGCTGTTGGGATGTCGTTTTCTTTAAAGAATTGCTTTTGCAACCCTTTATCCTGAATTAAACGAATAATTCTTGGCTGAGGATAAACTACAACACCTTCTTTTTCCAAATCTTCTAGAGCATCAATATTTACCTTTTCGATTTCTATGGTGATCAGGTTTAGGTTTTTACCCCAATCATATACCGTTTGATAATCACCCAAAGAACCTACTTCAAAGCTATCGCAAATATTTTTGCAGGGCGCATTTGGATCAGGGTCTAAAATACTAATGGATATATTATAATTGATGGCTTCTTGAATAAACATTCGGCCTAGCTGGCCACCACCTAAAATGCCTAAACGGGTTTCTGAGATTGAAGATTTCATTGAACCTTACAAGTTTAATTAAATGATTTGAATTGATAAAGAATAATCACGTAAAGTCCGCAAACTTATAAATGATTTTTATACAAAGATCGATAAGTTTAAAAGGTGTGCTTATATTTTGTGCTTTTTATATCTATTTGCGAGAAATAAGCTCGATAAGTTTAAATATTACTCAAACTTTCCTTCTCAATTAACTTCTGTAATTCTAAAATACCACCAATCAGTGCTTCTGGACGTGGAGGGCAACCCTGAACATAAATATCTACAGGAATAATTCTATCCACACCTTTAACCACATGATAGCCATGCTCCCAATAGGGTCCACCGCAATTAGAACAGGATCCCATCGATATCACATATTTTGGTTCGGGCATTTGTTCATATAATCTTTTGATACGTTCGGCCATTTTAAAAGTCACTGTTCCGGCAATGATGATAACATCTGCTTGCCTTGGAGAAGGACGAGGGAAAACACCAAAACGATCTAAATCAAAGTTCGAAGCCATAGAACCCATCATTTCGATAGCGCAACAAGCGATACCAAAGCTTAGTGGCCATAAGGAAGAAAGTCGAGCCCAATTCATTAAGTCATCGAGTTTAGTAACGACTACTCCAGTATTTTCTAATTGCTTTTCTAAACTCATGCTTTCTTAAATCTTGGCTTAAATTGAGGTTTAGCAATGGTTGGTTCTACTTTTATTTCTATAGCCAAAACTTCTTGTGCTTTACTTTTGTTTTTAAATGGAATATATTTTTCTTGATTGATGTTTTGATAAGCAGTTATTGGAATTGTCGTATTTACTTTTGGTAAGAACGATGTTGGTTTAATCCATTCTAAATCTTTTTTACACCAAACGTATACCAATCCTAATAATAGAATACCGATGAAAATTAACATTTCAGAAAATGCTAACCAGCCCCAACTAGCATCTTCCGCAATTAAAGCTTTGTCGCTAAATATGGTTGCCCATGGAAACACAAAAATCATTTCTACATCAAATAACAAAAAGATTAATGCAATCACATAGAAACGACTGTTAAACTGAATCCAAGAATTCCCAATAGCTTCTTCACCACATTCGTAAGAGCTATTTTTTTCTGGATTGGGATGATGTGGTGCAATCCCTTTGTTGACGGCAAAAGCAAAACCTACAGCCAGTAGTCCTGTAATTATGAAAATGAGAACTTTACCAAATTCAGTAATGCTATTTACTTCTGCCATTATACAAAGTTAATAATTGAAGCGCTATTTTATTCAAATTTGAGAGATATGATTTTAAAATGCCATTTTTGAAAAATGAAATCAGCAGATTTTGATGCAATAATTATTGGAGGAGGCGCTTGTGGTTTAATGTGTGCGGTACAAGCAGGGTTTTTAGGAAAGCGGACTTTAATTTTAGAAAAAAATGCTCAGGTGGGTGCTAAAATCTTAATCTCTGGTGGTGGAAGATGTAATTATACCAATCTTCATACCTCGCCCCAAAACTTCATTTCAGAGAATGAGCATTTCTGTAAATCGGCATTATCCCAATGGACAGTAGAAGATTCTATTTCTTTTTTTGAGACCTATGGAATTATAGGGCAAGAAAAAACATTAGGTCAATTATTCCCAGAATCTAATAAGGCAAAAGACATTGTTAATATTTTCACTGATTTATGTGATCAGCTAGACCAAGAGATAATATTGAATTGCGATGTGAAGAATGTAACTCAAGTAGATTCTGGCTTTGAAATTACCTACCAGCAAAGTGGAAAAATCATTAATTTAAAATCTAAAAAAGTGGTGATGGCAAGTGGTGGCTTACCTATTTCTAAAATGGGAGCTTCTGATTTTTCAATGAAAACAGCTAAACAGTTGGGTATAAAATTAACATATACTGCACCAGCTTTAGTCCCATTAACTATTACTGGAAAAGAGGAGTCATTCTTTTCAGGATTATCAGGTAATTCTATTTTTGCGAGGGTGAGTAATGAAGAAATCAGCTTCGAAGAAAACATCCTTTTTACACATTGGGGTTTAAGTGGACCAGCTATTTTACAAATTTCCTCGTATTGGAAACCTGGAATGCAAATTGAAATTGATTTATTACCTCATCAAAATATTATTGAGTTAATGGAACAGGAGCGGAGTTTAAACGGAAGAAAGTTTCTAGGGAACTTTCTTACTCAATTTTACACCAAAAAGTTTGTAGAAGCTATCTCTAAATTTATCCCGATAGATAAAAATCTCGCATCCTTATCTAAAGATGATTTCACAACCATTGAAAGTTTTATTCATCATTTTAAAGTGAAACCGGCCGGGGATAAAGGTTATGATAAAGCTGAAGTGATGCGTGGAGGTGTTTCTACTGATGAATTGTCCTCCAAAACATTGGAAGCCAAAAGCATCTCTGGTTTATATTTTGGAGGGGAGTGTGTAGATGTTACTGGATGGTTGGGAGGTTATAATTTTCAGTGGGCATGGGCTTGTGGCTACGTTATTGCTCAAAATATTTAAAACCTCTAGCATTTTTGTCGGAGAGATTTTTGTTGAAAACCTAAATCATAAATAAATAAAAAATGCCCGAATAAAAGCCGAGCATTCTCATTAACTAAAAACTAAAAACAATTTTTATTGGTCAATAGAGCCTAAAACTTTTTTCATAAATGCATTTAAAGCATCTTTTTCAGTCATTCCTTCATCAACCATTTGATGAACTTCTAAAGCACCACATAGATTAGAAATTAATTCGCCAATTAAATCTAATTCATTCTCTTTAATAGACAGGGCTTCGGAAATATTCTCTAACACAGAAATTGTATGATTAATTTCTTCAATAGAGCTAGAGCTGTGTATTTGTCTAATTACTGGTAACTTCATTGAATAAGTTTTTTAATAGATCCTCTTTATTAGTTTGAATTTGGTTCACTAAAGCACCATTCTTAAAACTAGCGAAAGTAGGTAGATTACTAACGTTAGCTAATTTTCTTGAATTTGGATATTTCTCAGCATCAACTAAAACAAAAGTAACTCCCTCGTTTTGTGTCGACATTCTTTTGAATTTTGGCTTCATTAAGCGACAATTTCCACACCATCCGGCCGAGAACTGCACCATCACTGTACCATTTTCTGCAATTACCGATTCTAAATTATCTTGTTCTAATTCTATTAACATAATCTTCTGTTTTAAAAAGCGGGTTTCCCCGCCTAACAATTAATTTGCTGAAAAATAATCAGCGACTCCTTTGGAAGTTGCAACCATTGCGGTTCCACCTTCTTCCCAATTTGCTGGACAAACTTCACCAAATTTCTCCACGTGTAATTGCGCATCAATTAAACGTAAATACTCATCAATGTTTCTTCCTAGAGGGAAATCATTGATAGATTCATGTTTTACAATTCCTTCTTTATCAATCAAAAAAGTGCCTCTGTATGCAATTGGAGCGCCAGTAAAAAACCAAGTTCTAGATTCATTATCAAAACTATACTCGCCACCTAGTACACCAAAATTCATGGAAATTACTTTAGAATTGTCAGCAACAATAGGGAAAGTAACACCTTGAATGCCTGCATTGTCTTTAGGTGTATTTAACCATGCTAAGTGAGTTTCTTCAGAATCTGTAGAACAACCTACAACTACAGTATCTCTCTTGGCGAACTCAGCTACTTTCTCTTGAAAAGCATGAATTTCTGTAGGACAAACAAAAGTGAAATCTTTTGGATAAAAGAAAAATATCACATTCTTCTTTCCTACATACTGATCTAAACTAAAATCTTCAACTATTTCTTCACCATTTATAACAGCTCCCACGGTGAATTTTGGAGCTTTTTTTCCTACTAACGACATAACTTTTAATTTATACACACACAACTATCAAAGATTCATATTGTTTAATCAGATGCTATATATTTTATATATTATTCAATAGAAGTTATTTATATTTATAATTTTATTAAAATAAATCTATTTAAATATGAATTATTTAAAATCAAAAAGATAATGACTGTTATTTTATCATTTTGATAAGAACTAACAAATAAAGTCTAGTCATATTGCATCATTAGAATTCTGTTTATAGGTAAAAAAAAATGAGTAATTTAAAAATTGCTAAAAGGATTGAATTTTTTTATAGTATTTGTGCAACCGCATTAAAACATTACTGAGCTAATAGTATAGAAGCTAGATATAAATTTAAATTTTTTAGCCAATTTCCTTACTTGATTTAAAATCAAAAAGTTATTCGAATTCATTTAAATCTATTCCTAACTATAAAAATAGCGTCTCATTATCTAAATATGATTTAGCAGTATTTGAAAACTTTATTCACCATTTTAAAGTGAAATCAGATGGAAATAATGTTAATCCTAAAGCAGAAGTAGTGTGTGGCGGCGTTTGTATTGGTAAGCTTTCTTAGGAAAATTTAGAATTTAGAACGATTGTAGGTTTATAATTTGGTGGGTAATATGTAGATATTATTGCATGGTTAGATGGTTGTAATTTTCAGTGGGATTGGTATTACAGTAAGATAATTACTGATCAGAGTTAGCTTTCCTTTTTCTTTCTTTTACTTGATGTTTAAACATATTTGTTAAAAGAAACTCATTTCTGGAAATAGAAATCTCGTTGTCATTTTTGCTAAATAAAAGCTGAGATAGCGTAATTATAGAGATAATTAATAAAGTAAAAACGATGATAGCAGTTAAAGTGATCCCTAGATAGTATGTGTAATTTTCTAACGAAGTAATGAGAAGTAAATTTTTATCCATATAAATAGTTTATTTACAAAGTTATGTATTAGGTACTTCGATGCTGTTATTTGTAGTCTTTTAATTTGTCCCGATATGAAAACAGGACAAAATTTAAGGTTTAGTATCATTCAAAAAATTCTTAGGGCTAATACCTTCCTGATCTTTAAATGCCTTATAAAAAATACTTTTAGAACTAAATCCTGCTTGCAATGCTATTGTGGCCACAGTATAATTTTGAAGGTTATTTTCATCTTTAATTAACTGTTTAAAACAAGCTATCCTATATTTATTAATAAAGTCTTTAAAGCTCTTTTTATAGTGATGAGTTAATAAATATGATATTTTCTCAGATGATATTTTCATTTCTTTGGATATCTTTTTAATACTAATATCATTGATTTTAAAAAGCTCATTTTTTACAATATAACTCTCGAAATTTTGTTTTATGTTTTCTAATTCTTTAGGTTTTATTTCTTTTCCTAACTGTTTTTTTACCCTAATTAATGTTTCGGGTTTCATATTTAAAAAAGAAGCAACACATTCAATCGGTAGTCTATCTACATCACTTGTCCTTGAATTAACGAAATATTGATATCGCTCCTTGGCATCTCCAACTCTCACCATATGCGATCTTTCCTGAGCATCTCTATAATAACTCTCGTAAACTTTTCTAATGATATAATTCAAATCGAAAAACTGCTCATACCATCCTAAAAGTACATCTGTATGTACTCCTAATAAGTAAGTGGGTTCTATTGCTATAATAGATTCTCTGGAAGGAGCTTCGCCATATAAACCAGATAATGAGCTTAAGAATTCATTTTCTACAGAAATAAAAGTTGTGATTTGTTGATGGTTGTGATAGGAGTATGCCATCATTGCACCCTTTTTAATAAAGTACATGTATTTGCAAAACTCTCCTTGTTTTAAAATATGGTCGTCTTTTTCGACCTGAATAGAAATGGCATTTTCGTAAAATAATTCTGCCAGTTCGTTACTTACTGGGTAAATAGTTGATAAAAGTTGAATGATATGATTTACCTCAGACTTTTCGGCTTTTATGTATTCTGACATATAAAATAAAGGATCTATATTCTTAGATTTGGACGATAATTCTTATTTACAGTTGATGAGTCTATTAATAGTGAATCATCTTCAAACCCAAGATTCAATTAATCACAATTTGGTGTTTCAAAAGTATAGGTTTCTACTTCTCCATTTGGGATGATGTAATTATCACTTTTACTAAACTGCCACCAAAACTTACCTCTCGGATTCGAATAATTCCCAATTTCATTCATTGTTTCGGAGTCAAATAAACGGCCATTTACCATGGTGTATTTGATTTTATCGCTATTGCGGATGTCGTCTAAAGGATTTGAATTTAAAACGATTAAGTCGGCTAATTTTCCATTTACTAGAGAACCAATTTCTTTGTCCATACCCAAATAAGATGCCCCGTTAATAGTTGCGCATTTTAAGGCATCAATTGGTTTCATGCCACCTTGAGCCAACATCCATAACTCCCAATGAGCACCTAAACCTTGTAATTGTCCGTGTGCACCTAAATTAACTTTAGTTCCTCCTTTGGCAATATCGTTTACAGCACTCGATACATCAATATGTCCATAGTCTCCGTATTCAGAAGTTGTTCTTCTTCTTGATCGCTCATCTATAATTGCTTTAGGTGTAAAGCTTAATAAGTGTTCATTCTCCCAAACATTCGTTCTATCATACCAATAATTTTCGCCAGACTGTGATCCATAAGAAACGATTAAAGTAGGAGTATAACCACTTTTACTAGCATTCCAAAAATTAAGAACATCTTTATAAATTGGCAAAACAGGAATATTATGCTCAATTCCAGTATGTCCATCTGCAATCATACTCATATTGGTAAAAAAAGTTGAGCCACCTTCTGGAACAACTTCCATATTCAATTCTCTAGCTGCTTCAATGATTTGTTGGCGTTGTTCTCTTCTAGGCTGATTATACGATTTTACAGAAAATGCACCTACTGCCTTCATTCTACGAACATGAGAAAGGGCATCATCCAAACTATTAACCACAGCTTTAAAATCACCATCTGCTCCGTATAAAATTGTTCCAGTAGAATAAACTCTCGGACCAACCATTCTACCTGCTTTTAGCATTTCTGATTGACTAAAAACCATTTCCGTATTACTAGAAGGATCATGTGAAGTAGTGACGCCGTAAGCCAGATTAGCGTAATAAGCCCAATCCTGCTTTGGCGAAACTCCATCTGGACTTGTATGTAAGTGTCCATGAACGTCGACTATGCCTGGCATGATGGTTTTTCCAGTGACATCATAAACTTTAGCATCTGCAGGAATAACTACATCAGATTCGTTTCCAACCGTTTCGATTTTATTTTGGTTGATGATAATGGTTCCTTTTTCAATCACCTCATTCCCATCCATGGTAATGATGGTTGCTCCCTTAAAAGCAATTCTACCTTCAGGTTTATCTGCTTTAAGCATCAAACCTAAATCTAAACCAGTCGAATCAATTACAGGCAATTTATCAGGGGCACCATCTACAAAAGTGAAAGCATCTTTTATATTTCTCGAAAAATATTGAGGACCTAAAGTCCAATGTAATGTTTTGCTATCGCTACTCCAATGAATATAACTTCCAGCATCTCTAGTTAATTTTTTAAGTGGAAGTGCTTTATTTTGTGATGATAAATCTTGAGCACTCCCAGTGGTCACCATAGGAGTGAGATAAACATTAAACAACTCGTTAAAAGCCATCCATTTTCCATCTGGGCTTGGTATAAAATCATTAACGTACTTAGAAGTATAATGAGTTCTAAAATGTCCGCCATCTAAATCGCAGCTCATAAAGGATTTTATTCCATCCTGTGTAGACTGGAAAAAAATGCGATCATCGGTAGTGTTAAATTGTGGTTTAATTCCTTTTTTACTAATTAGTTTTGGAAAGCTATTATCAACATTAGTAATATAAACACCAGGATTTTTACCGTAGTTGAATCCTAAAACTTCGTTACCCACACCTTTTCGATAAACAATCATATCGCCTTTGTGATTAAACTTTGGGGAATAATAAAATCCTCTTTCAGTAGTTAAAACTTTCAGCTTTTTTCCTTTAAACTCGTATCGCATAATTGCAGCTCGCTGTTCATCAGACCAGGTTGTAAAAATGATTGATTTTCCATCGGGACTAAAAGCAGGCTCAAATTCCCATTCAGTTTGGTCTGTCAAACGTTCTGGTTTGCCATCAGGTAAATCTTTAATGTATAAATAACCTGCCGCATTGAAAACAACTTTCTTTCCATCGGGTGAAGTGGTTAGTTGACGAATCATTTTTGATTTAAACTCATCAGTAAATACTTTTTGTGGGAAATGTAAGGCATCTTGTATGGTTTGCTTCACTTCTACCGAGAATGGAATTTCTTCTGAATAATAGGTAACTACATCAACCTTTCTGATTTTCCCTTTAGCATAAAATACAATGGTTCTATTATCTGGCAACCAGTTAAAAGTTGGATAAACGCCAAAAATTGCCCAAGCCTCTTGTTGATCTTTAGATAAGTCACTATAAATAGAATACTCTTCTCCAGTAGCTAAATTTTGAATGTATAAAACAGATTTTAAACGATCTCGTTTTACAAAAGCTAACATCGTTCCATCTGGTGATACCTGTGGTCTAACTGCACCGCCAGCACCACCAGCAACTTTTTCTATTTCTCCAGTTTCTAAGTTTAATTTATTAATAGCGTAAATTTCTCCATTGGGATCTTTATTGTATTGAAAAAAGGGACCTGAACTTACATCCTCACTGTAATAAACAAACTTTCCATCAGATGAAACCCAAGGCTCACCCAAATCCTGTTGGTCATTCTTTCTTTTAGTTAATTGTATGCCATCTAATCCTCCGGCAATATGATACATCCATAATTCGCCAGCACCTAGAGATCGAGTTCCTGTATAGTGTTTACGAGCAATTAAATATTTGCTATCTGGTGTCCAAACTGCATTATTTAGCAATCTGAAATTTTCTTTGGTAATGGAATGTTGATTAGATCCATCTACATTCATCACCCAAATATTATCTCCACCTTCTTTATCACTGGTGTATGAAATGTATTTACCATCTGGCGAAAAGCGAGGTTGCACTTCAAATGCCATTCCACCTGAAAGCAAAGAGGCTTTACCGCCAGTTATCGGCATTTTATAGATATCTCCTAATAAATCAAATGCAATAAATTTACCATCAGGGCTTACATCAATATCCATATAGGTTCCTTCTGTAGTATTAAAAGAAATGTTTTTTGAAGGACCCATTGGTTTCTCTACATCCCATTTTTTGGTTTCTTTTTCTTGAGAAAAACCGATTAAACAAGAAAAGAAGAAAATAGAAGTACCAAGTAAGAATTTATTCATGGATGTTATTTTTAGCAGTGGCTAATTTAGGAAATTTTATAGCTTTGAATAGATTCAATCTATGGAAGTAAAGGAAATTTTACGGCAATACTGGGGTTATCATGAATTTCGACCCTTACAGGAGGAAATCATTAATTCCGTTTTACAAAAGCAAGATACACTAGCTTTACTACCAACAGGTGGCGGTAAATCTATTTGCTTTCAGGTGCCTGCAATGGCGATGGAGGGAATCTGTATTGTAATTTCGCCATTGATTGCATTGATGAAAGATCAGGTAGAAAATCTTCATAAAAGAGGGATTTCTGCTATCGCGATTTTTGCAGGTATGGGCAAAAGAGAAATAGATATCGCCTTGGATAATTGTATTTACGGGCCAGTAAAGTTTCTTTATCTATCCCCAGAAAGGTTGCTTTCTGAATTGGTGAAAGAGCGAATTAAATACATGAAAGTGAATTTGTTAGCTGTTGATGAGGCGCATTGTATTTCTCAGTGGGGATATGATTTTCGTCCTCCTTACATGCATATCATCGAATTTAGAAATCTGCATCCCAAAGTTCCGATTTTAGCTTTAACGGCATCTGCTACAGAAAAAGTTCAGTTAGATATCATTGAAAAACTTGGCTTTAAAAACCAAAATATTTATAGAAAGAGCTTTGAAAGAAAAAATTTAAGTTATGCAGTCATCAATCAAGAAAATAAATTACAAAAGCTGATTGATGTTTGTAATGGCGTAAAAGGGAGTGGGATTTTATACGTAAGAACTCGAAAAGATACGGTAGAGTTGGCCAAATATCTTAATCAACATGGCATCGCAGCCCAATATTACCATGCTGGTTTAAATTTAGACGAAAGATCGGAAAAGCAACAACTTTGGCTTGAAGATAAAGTGCGCTTGATGGTTGCAACCAATGCTTTTGGGATGGGAATTGATAAATCCAATGTTCGCTTTGTAGTGCATTATGAGATGCCTGAGAGTTTAGAAGCCTATTATCAAGAAGCGGGTAGGGCAGGAAGAGATGAGAAAAAAGCCTATGCGGTAGTTTTGTATCAAGCTAGAGATAAATTTTCATTTGAAAGGAAATTTGAACAAAATTTTCCTGAACCTAATCTGATTAAAAAGACCTATCATTTCATCTGTAATTACCTCCAAATACCAATTGATACTGGCGAACAAGTTACTTACGAGTTTAATTTAGCTGATTTCTGCTCTAAATTTCAACTAGAGGTACAGCTTACCATCAGTGCAATTAAGTTTTTAGAACATGATGAATACTTTGTACTATCCGAAAATGCATTAATCCCTTCTAGGATTCAGTTTATAGTTAATGGAGAAGATTTGTATAAATTCCAGGTTGAAAATTCGAAGTTTGATAGTTTTATAAAGGCCATTTTACGTTCATATGGTGGTGCTTTTGATGGATTTGTGCACATAAAAGAGCTTGATATTTCACAGAAAACAAATTTGACTCAATTTGAGGTAAAAGCATTTTTGAGAGAAATGGATAAATTAGAAGTTATTAGTTATATAGAGCAAAGTAATCAGCCCTTATTAACTTTTCTAAGACCTAGGATTAAAACCGAAGATATCACCATCGATAGAAAATATTACGAGAACAGAAAACAGATTTACAAAGAAAAAATGGTGTCCATGTTGGCTTTTGTAGAAAAGCCCCTTTGTCGTAGTAGGCAGTTATTAAACTATTTTGATGAGGCTAACGCAGAGAAATGTGGTGTTTGTGATGTTTGTTTGGCAGAGAAAAGAGCTAAAAAACCAGATTTAAAGTCTCAGATCACCAATGATATTTTAAAGGCATTGCAATTTGCGCCACTAAAATTGAACGATTTGGTTAAATGTTTAAAGAAGGGATCGGACAAGGAAAAGCTAGAAATCATTCGTTTACTACTAGACGCTAAAGAAATTAAAAAAAATGAAGGTTACTTTCAACTTAATTAATGTGGTGGTATAAACTCAATTTATAAATATTTAACAAAAAGAAATTTTTATTTGGAGCATGAATTAAACTGTTTTCAATTTTTTTGAAAAGCTTTGAATTTATTTTTGGGATAAGGATTGTAAAACCAATTTTTTTAAATTGTTGATATTTTTTTAACAATTTAATCTCATTCGCCCATTTAAATTTAGGTTTTAATTCTTCAAGAATTTTTAGGTTATTTATAGCTATTTCAATATCCTTCAAGAATAGGGTATTAGTTTTTAATTGTTGATGTTTAATAGGGTTCTCAATATTATTCAAAACGACATCCATATTTTTCGCTCTAACTCCAAAAAGGACGTCTTCATAACCGTAATTTCTTAAATTTTCATCAAACTTAATTTTATCAAATACTGATTTTTTAATCATAAAATTACAACTATGAAATTGACTATTTGCTAATGATTCTACTTTTTTCCCATAAAGCCAATGAAGTAAATAATTGGTTTCTGGTACTTTATCTTGATAATATCTTCCACCAGAAATAAAGTCTAATTCCCTATTGACCCAATAATTTTTAATAAAATCAGGATGCTCAACCAAAGAGTCCCCATCCAAAAACAAAAGACTTTCAAACTTTGCCTTCTTAGCCAATAAATTCCTAATCGCTGATCGCCCAATATTTTTTTCTAAAAACTCAACTCTGTAAGGAGATTCAGTAAGCTTTCTTAAGTAACTTTTATGGTCCTCTTTTGAAGCATCATCTATAATTAATAGCTCAAAATTTAGATGAAGTTGCTCTGCTTGAGACTTTAAAGTTTCAAAAAGTTCAAGATTTTGATAATTATAATGCGGAATACAAATGGATAACACATTACAAATTAAAATAAAAAAATGCGTTTAAATCATTTAAATGGATTTTTCTTATTAAGAAATAAATTATTAAGGTTTTTCACCTGATTGGTGTAACGTTTTTTACTAAACGACGTCTTAATTACAGCAAGCAAAAAAGAAAAAAGCTTACTAAGATTCCTTAACGAACAAATTAAAAATTAGAATAATACTATGTAATACATAGTACATAAATGTTCTGAATGAATAAGAACGGTTTAATAATTAATAATTAAGAAAAATATTTAATAAGATTAAAAATTTAAAAGCAAGAATGATAGCAGCATTGTATGTTGTATTATTTATCCTGATCATAGTTTCAGGAACTCAAAAAGTAATGGCGTCAGAAAATAACAAAGCGTTAACAGTTTTAAACGAGAAAACTCCGATTCATAACATTTTCGCAAAAGGAAATGTTCAGGTTTTTATCTCACAAGGTGAAGAGCAAGAAATTAAAGTTGGTAACAATTACTATGCTCAAAATGCATTAACACAAGTAGAAGGCGGTACTTTAAGAATCAGTTCATTTGAGAAGGAAAAGTTAACAGTTTGGGTTACGGTAAAAGATTTACGTAGTGTTGAGGCTTATGATCATGCTTTAGTTTACAGTTTGAATCAATTTAGAGCGATAGATTTTAAAGTGACTTTAGGAAATCAGGCTGTAGCGTTATTAGATGTTCAAGCTTTTGATTTAACTACTGATATTTCAGACTCATCAAAGTTGAAATTGAAAGGTTCATCAGAGTTTCATCAAATAGTAGCTCATGATTCTTCGAACATCGATGTAACTAAATTCACCGCACAAACAGAAGAGTTAAAACTATATGATGATTCAAGTATCACTTTAGGAAATAGTAAGAATTCTAAAACATTTGAAACTAAAGTTGTAGCTCAAAAATTAGATAAGCTAGAAGAAATTTTCTCACTACAATAATAATCTCCATCATAAATAAAAAAAGCCGCCATAAAAGCGGCTTTTTTTATTTAATATGTAACCTTAAATCTTATCATGTAGTCCAATTTAAAAATAGAGAATATGAAAAATCAAATAACTAAATCACTATCAGCCTTAACGGTTGTATTATTAATGTTTACAACAGCTTGTAACATCAATTGTATTAAAGGTTCGGGTAGGCAAACCACCGAAAGTCGAAACGTTTCTAATTTCACAAAAGTGGAATTTGGTGGAAATATCAGATTAAAAGTAAAAGAAGATTCTACTTTTTCAATGAAAATAACAGCTGATGATAATATACAAAAAGAAATTAAAACCAGAGTAAGAAACGGAGTTTTAGAAATTGAAATGGATGGAAACTTTTGTAATTCAGGTTTAATCGAAATTGAATTGGGGGCTAAAAAATGGGAAGGTATAAAAGCTTCTGGGGCAACGCAAATTATTTCAGAAAATCAAATACATTCTGATAATTTTAAACTCGACTTGAGTGGTGCCTCCAAAGTAAACCTGGATTTAGTTACTGGTAAGTTGTCTACCGAGTCCTCAGGTTCAGCATCTATTTTATTAAGAGGACAAGCCCGTCAGCATGATGTTGATTTAAGCGGTGCTTCTGAAATTCACGCTTATGATTTTGTGGTAAGTGATTATCGTATTGAATCAACTGGGGCAAGTAATTGCGAAATAAATGCATTAACTAGTCTTTTTGTCAAAACTTCCGGAGCTAGTAAAATTTATTACAAGGGCAATCCGAAAAATGTAAGTGAAGATAAAAGTGGTGCGGCATCTTTAAAGCATGTTGATTAAATAAGGTAGATTTTATATTTTTGATTAAATATTTAGGTATGAAAAACATATTTCTAATGCTTTTAATATTGATTTGGCTTGCTTTAGTAATCGCATTAACTTTATCATTAACTAATATTTCTCCAGGCTTAATAGAAAAGAAATATGGTTTCTTAATAGGAATAGTGCTTATTGCTATTACCGGATTTATCAGGCAGTTTTGGACTCAGATTAAAAATAAAACTAACGATAGGTTTTAATTTCTGATTTTTTATTCATCGTCACAATAAAAAAAATAGCACCTAACAGGTACATCAAAATATCCCAAACATCGGCAACATATCTCGAGTTATACTTCGGTAAATACCATTCAAAAATTAAAGACAAACTAATGAATAGAAAAGCAATACTCCATAAAGGAAGTATTGCTTTTTCGGTCTGTAAAATCCATCGGTAAAAAACAAGGCTTAGTGTACCTAAAATAGGAATAGCCATTAAATCAATCAGATAAAATTGAATAGGCCACCAAAAATAAAAATGCAATTTGGTACAAGTAAAAATAATCAACCACAAAATGCTAAAAACGATAAACCAATAATTTAATAATGCTTTTCTCATGTGCTCATCAAACCAATAATCCATAATAATAAACTCATAAAAGCAATCAGTGCTGCTTGTGCAAACACAGCGAACTTTCTAAACTTTCTTAAAAATCGCTTAGAAACTCCAATAAACTTAGAGTCACTTGGCTTTACGAAGAAAATATCATTTTCTTCTTTTACCTGTTTCCTAATTTCGTTTTCTACTTTTTTAGTAAAATCCTCGTTTTGTAAAAACTCACCGCAGTACAAGCAGCGATCATAAATCTCTCCACGCCATAAAGTCCATTCATTGCAATGCGGACATTTTATTTCTCTTTTTACACTCAATTAATTTATACTTGTTAAAGATTTTTCCTTAAACCAACGTTAATGACCTTCAAAAATAACAAAAAGACCATTAGAGCTTGGGCAATGTTCGATTGGGCAAATTCCGCCTATAATTTGGTAATCACCTCGACCATTTTCCCCGCTTATTATACAGCGATAACATCTACAAAGGTAAATGGTGAGTTAATAAATGATAAAGTTTATTTTTTTGGGATAAAATTCGTGAATACCGCATTGACAAATTATGCCTTAGCTGTAGCTTATCTCATCATCGCTATCATTACGCCCTTATTAACAGCAACCGCAGATTATCGAGGAAACAAAAAAATATTCATGATTATTTTTACTTGGCTAGGCGCCTTAGCTTGCTGCGGCTTATTCTTTTTTGATAAAAATCATTTGGAATTGGGTGTGATCTTATTTGCTTTAGCGGCAATTGGATATTGTGGAGGAATTGTTTTTAATAATTCTTATTTACCCGATATCGCCACGCCAGATCAGCAAGATAAGGTAAGTGCCAAAGGTTTTTCATACGGATATATAGGAAGTGTTTTATTACAAATCATCTGTTTTGTATTTGTTTTAAAACCCGACCTTTTTGCAATTACTGATGCGACACTTCCCGCAAGACTATCATTTTTATTAGTAGGAATCTGGTGGATAGGGTTCTCCTATATTCCATTCACCGTTTTGCCAAAAGGAAGCCCTAATTATAATAAAGCTGAGAAAACAAAAGTGGCCAGTGGCTACGAAGAACTAAGAAAAGTTTGGTCTCAATTAAAGGAAATGCCCGTTTTAAAAACATTTTTAATTGCTTATTTTTTCTATGCTATGGGCGTACAAACCATCATGTTGGTAGCAGCAAATTTCGGGGAAAAAATATTGAATTTGGGAACTGAAAAGTTAATTGCAACTATTTTGATTATCCAATTAGTGGCTATTTTAGGTGCTTATTTAATGTCGCGGTTATCCAATGTTTTTGGAAATATAAAAGTGTTGATTTTTGTAGTTGTCATTTGGATTGGTGCCTGTGTGGTAGCGTATTTTATTCAAAATGAATTTCAATTCTATGGTTTAGCAGCAGTTGTTGGCTTAATTATGGGGGGGATTCAGTCTTTATCTAGATCTACGTTTTCTAAATTCTTACCAGAAAACACGCCAGATACCGCTTCATTCTTTAGTTTTTATGATGTGACCGAAAAGTTAGCGATAGTAGCTGGTTTATTCAGTTTCGGATTTATCGAAGAACTAACCGGGAATATGAGAAACTCTGCCGTGAGTTTAGCAATATTCTTTATCATCGGTTTAGTGATGTTATTCTCTGTTTTAAAAAAAGAACGTTTATTCAATTTAAAAACGAATTGATTTAAAGATTTAAAAATGACTTTAAACTTTAAACTTATTACTTTTGACTTTAATGAACGTAGAACTCTTTATTCCTTGCTTTGTAGATCAGCTTTATCCAACAACAGCGAAAAACACTTTAAAAGTTTTAGAGAAAGCGGGTTGCAAAGTAATTTATAATCCAGATCAAACTTGTTGTGGTCAACCCGCTTATAATGCCGGTTTTTGGGACGAAGCTAAAGAAGTAGGAAGTAAGTTTTTAAACGATTTTTCTGAACAAAATTATATTGTTTCTCCATCTGCATCTTGTACAGGGATGGTCAAAAACGCTTATGACGATTTGTTTTTCAATACCACCATTCATAATAAGTGTAAGAATATCCAGTCTCATATCTATGAGTTATCAGATTTTCTAATCAACGTTTTAAAGAAGGATTATTTTGGAGCTGAACTTTTAGGTAAAGCAGTTTTTCACGATTCTTGTAGTGGTTTAAGAGAATGTGGAATAAAAGAAGAACCCCGTCAACTATTATCTAAAGTATTGGGTTTGGAGATTGTAGAAATGAAAGACCAGGAAGTTTGCTGTGGTTTTGGTGGAACCTTCGCGGTTAAATTTGCCGGAATTTCATCAGCTATGGCAGAGCAAAAAGTTCAAAATGCCTTAGAAACTGGTGCAGAATACATTATTTCAACCGATGCTTCCTGTTTGTTGCAGTTGCAAGGCTACATAGATCAACATCAACTATCCATAAAAACCATGCATTTGGCAGATGTTTTGGCTACTGGTTGGGGGAATGTTTGATGAGCATTTTAATTTTTAAGTTTGAGTTGTTGTAGTGCCTCTATTTACTGCGGTTACAAAAAAAATAAAATGAAAAAATTTAAGTATTTGATAATATCTGTAATTCTATTTCAAGTATATTTTCTTTATTCATCAATTTATTCAAGGAATTTAAAATTCAATTTTGAGGAGCAACAAAAAATGTTCAATGGATTTTGGCCATTCTTTTCTGAGGCTTATCAAGCCGTGATTTTTGTGTTCATTATTAGTTTAATTGCTATCATTATAATCATTGTGGACCTTATCAAAAGTGATAATATCTCTAAAAAAGTCTTTTTAGTGATCGAATGTTTGTTTTTAGCATATACTGGTTTGAGTCTACTTTGAATTTCACTGCTTTTCAAATTATTGAACCTTAAATTGTTGTACATTTAATCATTACTGATTTCTATATCAATTAAAAGAAAAGTAGAATCCTGAAAAAAATCCTCTATTTTTGCATTTAATTAAAAGCACTCATTTGTATGAGTGAACGTTTAGATTTTTTCACAACTTATAAATCATATTGTAAATGATTCAAATTACACTTCCCGATGGTTCTATTCGGGAATATGAAAAAGGAACCACTGCGCACCAAATTGCGCTTTCTATCTCCGAAGGTTTAGCCCGTAATGTACTAGCAGCAGAAGTAAACGGAAAAGTGGTTGACTCATCTCTGCCCATCGATGCTGATGCTAGCGTTAAGTTATTAACCTGGAACGATACGAATGGGAAATCTACTTTCTGGCATTCTTCAGCTCACTTATTAGCAGAAGCTCTTGAGTCTTTATATCCTGAAACTAAATTCGGAATTGGTCCGGCAATAGAAACAGGTTTTTATTACGATGTTGATTTTGGAGACCGAGAGTTTTCTTCTGATGATTTTAAAAAGATAGAAGATAAAGTATTAGAATTAGCCCGCACCAAATCAGAATATACCAAAGAAGCGGTCTCAAAAGCTGAAGCGATAAAATATTTCGAGAAAAAAGGTGACGAATACAAACTTGATTTAATCAAGGATTTGGAAGACGGAAAAATCACTTTTTATACACAAGGTAATTTTACCGATTTATGTCGTGGTCCGCACATTCCAAACACTGGCTTTATCAAAGCTGTAAAGCTGATGAATGTTGCTGGTGCTTACTGGCGTGGAGACGAGACTAGAAAGCAATTAACACGTATTTATGGGGTAACTTTTCCTAAGCAAAGTGAGTTGACTGAATATCTTCACATGATTGAAGAGGCTAAAAAGCGTGATCACCGTAAACTAGGGAAAGAATTAGAGCTTTTCACCTTCTCTGAAAAAGTGGGAATGGGATTACCATTATGGTTACCTAAAGGAACTGCTTTAAGAGAAAGGTTAGTGAATTTTCTATCAAAAGCTCAGCAAAAAGCGGGTTATGAGCAGGTAATTACTCCACATATTGGACATAAAAATTTATACGTCACTTCAGGTCATTATGATAAATATGGAGCAGATTCTTTTCAACCCATAAAAACTCCGCAAGAAGGAGAGGAGTTCTTTTTAAAACCAATGAACTGTCCTCACCACTGTGAGATATATAAATTTAAACCACGTTCTTACAAAGACTTACCAGTTCGTTTAGCGGAGTTTGGAACAGTTTACCGTTATGAGCAAAGTGGCGAATTACATGGTTTAACCAGAGTAAGAGGTTTTACTCAAGATGATGCGCATTTATTTTGTCGCCCAGATCAGGTGAAAGAAGAGTTTAAAAAGGTAATCGATTTAGTGCTACATGTTTTCAAAGCTTTAGGTTTCGAAAATTATACTGCTCAAGTTTCTTTACGTGACCCTTCAAATAAAGGAAAATATATTGGTTCTGATGAAAATTGGGAATTAGCTGAATCGGCAATTATTGAAGCCGCTGCCGAAAAAGGATTGACAACGGTAGTAGAGCTTGGCGAAGCTGCATTTTACGGTCCAAAACTGGACTTTATGGTGAAAGATGCTTTAGGCAGGAAATGGCAGTTGGGAACTATTCAGGTAGATTATAATTTACCGGAAAGATTCGAATTAGAATACACTGGAAGTGATAATCAGAAACATCGCCCTGTGATGATTCATAGAGCTCCATTTGGTTCTTTAGAAAGATTTGTTGCGGTTTTAATTGAACATTGTGCGGGTAATTTTCCCTTATGGTTGACGCCAGAACAATTTATTATTTTGCCTATTTCAGAGAAATTTGAAGAATATGGAAAAAATGTTTTAGAATCGTTAAATAATTCCGATATTCGCGGTTTGATTGACATGCGGGATGAAAAGATTGGTCGGAAAATTAGAGACGCAGAAATCAAAAAAATCCCCTTTATGTTGATTATTGGAGAGAAGGAAGCATTAGATGGTACGGTTTCTGTAAGAAAACATGGAGAAGGTGATGTAGGGGTGATGAGCATAGAAGAATTTAGCAATCATCTTCAAAAAGAAATTTTAGTATAAATAATAAAAATGGAGGACAATCATTAGACCAAAATTGAATCCGAATAGAAGCAGACGAATAACAGAACCGGCTCATAATATCAATAGAAGAATTAGAGCTAAAGAAGTTAGGGTAGTTGGTGAGGATATAGAGCAGGGAATTTACCCTATAGAAAAAGCATTGGAGATGGCAATAGAAATGGATCTTGACTTAGTCGAGATTTCACCTAACGCTGTACCTCCAGTATGTAAAATTGTTGACTATAATAAGTTTGTTTACGAGCAAAAGAAAAAGCTGAAAGAAATTAAAGCTAATGCTAAACAAACGGTGATTAAGGAAATCCGTTTTGGACCTAACACTAGCGATCACGATTTTCAATTTAAATTAAAACATGCTGTTTCTTTTCTAGAGAATGGTGAAAAGGTGAGAGCCTATGTTCATTTCAAAGGAAGAGCGATAGTTTATAAAGAACAGGGGGAAATTTTGTTATTAAAATTTGCTCAAGCTTTAGAAGATGTTGGTAAAGTAGAATTATTGCCAAAATTGGAAGGTAAAAGAATGTTCTTGACAGTAGCGCCTAAATCAGGAAAAAATTAATATTAACAGATTAAATTAAAAAGCATTATTATGCCAAAAATGAAAACCAATTCTAGTGCTAAAAAGCGTTTTTCGCTTACTGGAACAGGTAAAATCAAAAGAAAGAGTGCCTACAAAAGCCACATTCTTACTAAAAAGACCACCAAGCAAAAACGCAACTTAACTCACACTCAGTTAGTTTCTGACGGAGACATGGGGAATGTTAAACGTATGCTTGCCATCGGAAAATAAAAAAATTATTAACCAGGGATTGGGTTTAAGTATTCTGTTAAAGGAATCACCTCTTACCAAAAACAATTAAAATTATGCCACGTTCGGTTAACGCAGTAGCGTCAAGAAGAAGAAGAAAAAAAATCATGAACCTAGCCAAAGGCTATTGGGGTTCAAGAAGCAAGGTTTACACCGTTGCGAAAAATACTGTTGAAAAAGGTTTACAATATGCCTTTAGAGACAGAAAAGTTAAGAAAAGAGAATTCAGAGGTTTATGGATACAGCGTATAAACGCTGCCGCTCGTGAGCATGGAATGTCTTATTCTCAATTTATCGGAAAAGTTGCTGTTAAAAATATCGGCCTAAACCGGAAGGTTCTTGCAGATTTAGCAATGAATCATCCAGATGCTTTTAAGGCAGTATTTGATGCAGTAAAATAAATAATATTCTGTTTTAGGAAAATAAAAAAGGAATCCAATTTGGATTCTTTTTTTATTTTAAAATATTTTTTTATAATCAAAAAACCTGAGATTCGATTAGTAAATGAGCGCCTGTGTTTAGTTTGCGCATTGTTCTAGATTAGGTTACATCTTTAACGATAGAAGTGGTAGTTTTTTTTGCTCTTACCTTTACGCAAATAGCAAAAAAACTTAAACGAATAGCGTGTTAAAACGCCCAAATGAAACTTTATTAGACATTAATGATCGAAATCAGGTTTAAACTCTCTAAAAATCATAAAATAAAGTCTAAGAAAATTTATCTGGGTTATTAAACGGTCTTGGTTTGCGTCAATATTTTGTTGAATTACCTTTTTTTATAAAGAAATTTGGTTGTTTTTCCTACTTCATCGGCGATGGTAACTAACGGGATTTTAATTGTATTCAGTTAATTTTCAGAAAGGAATTTCTTGTACAGAAAAAAGTAAAAACCGAATTTAGTAAATAATCAACAAACTGCCTCGGTAAATAGAACGGATTTGTGAATGGGTATCAATTATGTAGTAATACATTCCCTGAGGTAAATTAATATTCTTTAATCTACCATCCCAGGCTTTAGGGTAACCTTTTGAATAATATACTTTCTGTCCATTTCTATTGAAAATAGTAACATCAACATCATTACTTCCTAACAAACCTTGAATTTGCCAAAGGTCATTTACGCCATCACCATTAGGACTAAAAGTATTTGGTATTTTAATATCCAAATCAACATGAACGGTAACTTCATCTGTTGCCACGCAACCACTATTTAAATCTGTAACTATTAATTGATAAGTAGTGGTTTCTTTTGGTTTAACAATGGGTTGCAAAATTTTAGCATCGCTTAAATAGTTGCTTGGTAACCATTGATAAACTAAATCTGCTGGAGCCGTGGCCAATATTTTTACTGAAGAATTTTCTAAAATAAAAATATCCTTGCCAGCATCAATAACTAAATTTTTTACAACTGTAACTTCAATAGGATTAGAATAAACTCTGCAACTAACCGTTCCAATATTTTCTTTTTCGGCAGCTGCTATCCTAAAAGAATATCCTTTGGTATCTGCATTGGTAATCAATGCTTGATATGTTTTCGAGTTAGTATTTAGAATATCTAACCAGCCATTCCCATCATGTTTATCCTCCTGCCAAAGAAAAGCTGGGTCCTGATACCCGTCAGAAACATCTGCGTTAAAGCTATAATCTGCAGTTGCACCCTCGCAAAGTGTAAGGGTGCCACCAGCGGTAGCATTCACTTCATTTGCTAAAATAGTTGGGCCGCAGGGCCTAAAAGTTATATCATCTAAAGCTAGATCGTTACCACATTTACCGATTATTGTTTTATTTATTAGTTTTAAAACTACTTTAGATGTATTAGGCGGACTTTTAAAAAAGAACCCGTATTTTTTCCATTCAGGTACGTTAGTTCCGTAAATTAAACCAGTGTCATAGGAAGTAATAAAATTACCAGATTCAGTTTCAACACGAAATATAATTTGTGGGTAAGAAATTGGTGGATTATTACAAACAACATTAGCCTTCAACATATTAATGATATATGAGGAAAATTCATAGGTTGTATTTGGACATAAATTATCCACTGAAAATGTATAAAATATATCAGCTGATTCTTTTGCGTTAACGAGCATCATATAACCATTTGTATCTCCAGGTGTATGATCCTCAGTTAGGGTTTGCCAACTTCCATTAAAACAATTATTTGTTTTGTTAACTATTAAGTAAAAGCCATCTTTTGGACATTCATCACTACTAAAAGGATAATCGGTAAAAGCAGATCCTAATGGCGGTCCTACACCCGTTCCTGTTCCAAAATTTATGGTAACTGTTGGATCCCCTAAACTCCCAGTACAAACCTGAGCTTGAGTTTGTAAGCACAAAAAACTGAATAGAAAAACAAAAATTAAGAGATACTTCATCTTTTTCTCAAAGGTGATAACAAACTTTCCAATCCATTCAATTTAATTTCATAAATAGTTGCCAATTGTTGGCCTAATTTACCAGGTGGCCAACCTTTGCTGGCAAACCATTCTAAATAAGATACCGGTAAATCGCAAAGTAACCTTTCTTTATATTTACCAAAGGGCATTCTAACTTTTACTAGATCTAGTAGAATTTGTGTATCCATTAAAAATAAATTTCTCCCTTCATATAAGTAATTGCCCTACCGCTAATTTTGACTCTATCCCCGGCAAATTCAATCTCTAAATCTCCACCTCTTTCGGATATCTGTTTTGCGATCATTTTAGTCTTATCTAATTTTTTATACCAATAAGGCGCAAGTGTGGTATGTGCCGATCCTGTCACAGGATCTTCGTTTACACCTGTTTTTGGTCCAAAAAAACGAGATACAAAATCTACTTTTTCTCCTTTTGCTGTTGCAATAATTCCTCTACAATTAATCTTTGCTAATTTTACGAAATCTGGTTCAAGTAATTTTACTTCTGCTTCTTTTTCAAAAACCAATAAATAATCAGTTTTTCCTTTAAACGCTGCAATTGGCGCAAAATCAAATGGTGTAGATAGCTCTTCTGTTAATTCTACCTCGCAAATATTATCTATAGGGAAATCTAAAGTTAAAAGGTGTTCATTTCTTGAAACTGATAAAACCCCACTTTTTTGTGAGAAGAAATTAATTTGTTTACTACTTTCAAACCCAAACTCGAATAAAATATGGGCGGAAGATAAAGTAGCATGACCACAAAGATCTACCTCTATAGTTGGGGTAAACCATCTGATATGATATTGATCCTTTTCTTTTACTAAAAATGCAGTTTCTGAAAGATTGTTTTCTGAGGCTATTTTTTGCATTAAATCACTAGCTAACCAGTAGTTAAGGATACAAACGGCTGCTGGATTACCACCAAAAACATGATTAGTAAAAGCGTCTACTTGATATATAGTTAGTTTATTCATTTTTTAATCTGACCGATGAAGTTAAAAAGATTTAAGTAAAATAAGATTTTTATTCCTTTTTAGATTCTTAGATTTAAGATATAAAAGCAACGGCATTTATAAATAATAGTAACATGAAAACTTTTGTAAGATTGACTAAAAATGAAATGAAAATGGTTATTGGTGGAACAGATCGTAGATTTAGGATTTTTAGACTTTGTGATGCCAATTGTGCGATGGTAATAACTGGTGCTTTTGTAAAGTGAGGGAAGTAGATAAGGTAAGTACACTGCGATGGTCAATAGGACGTCATTAAATTATTTCTAAAAGTAAGTAGTTCTAAGTTTGCAAAATCATTGAATATTATCTATTATCGATTTAGTATATTTTTTAAATCAATTTTAGGGTCTAATTCCCCGACGCTTGCGTCGAAATAAAAAAATAATTCCTACTTAATACCTCGTACCCTTGGGTCGAGGTAGTTTATTTTAAGATTTGCATTCAATCTTATTTGTAGTGATTGAGATTAAACCAATTGTTGACTTAATAATTATTTTCCCTAAATTTAACCATGGCAATACCCTCATCAGAAGCTATTTTACATTTTATATGGAAGTACAAGTTTTTTAATCCGCTTGGGTTGAGAACTTTTGAGGGCGAGACATTGCAAATTATTGCTACAGGAATTCATAATATGGATGCTGGGCCAGATTTCCATCAATCTAAAATTAAGATCGGAGAAACTATTTGGGCTGGAAATGTAGAAATCCATTTAAAATCTTCTGATTGGTTAAAGCATCGTCATGATGTTGATAAAGCTTATGATAATGTAATTCTACATGTGGTTTGGGAAAATGATGTAGAAATAAAAAGAACCGACCAAACAACTATTCCAGTTTTAGAACTCAAAAATATCATCGATAAAAGGATAATTGAAAACTACGACCAGCTAAGGCAAAATAATTATTGGATTCCCTGCGAAAATCAGTTGCCCAATGTGGATAATTTTATCAAACAACAAACTTTAGATAGGATGATGATGGAGCGTTTGGAAGATAAAGCAAACATCATCAATGAGATATATCAACTAAACAAAGGGAATTTGGAAGATACATTTTACATTGCGTTAGCTAAAAGCTTCGGTTTTAAGGTTAACAGTTTGCCTTTAGAGATTTTAGCTAAGCAGTTGCCCCAAAATATTTTAGCGAAGCATAAAAATAATCCATTACAGATTGAAGCTTTGTTTTTTGGCGTTTCGGGATTGTTGGATAGGAAATTTGATGATGATTATCCCAATCAATTGAAAGTTGAATTTGATTTTTTAAAGAAAAAATATCAATTGAATAGTTTGGAAGCAAGTCTTTGGAAATTCTCTAAAACTCGTCCTGATAATTTCCCAACTATTCGCCTTTCTCAATTTGCAGCCTTGGTGATAAAATCTTCTCATTTATTTTCAAAAATAATCGATATAAAAAAGCAATCCGATTATGTGAAATTATTTAAGGGTTTGACCATCAATAATTATTGGGAAAAGCATTTTTTGTTTGATAAAGAGGTTAATAAAAAATCAGTTAATCTAGGAAAATCTAGTATCGAAATCATTTTGATAAATGCCATAGCCCCACTTTTATTCTTTTATGGTAAACAAATTGGAGACAAACAATTTATTGATAGGGCGTTAGAGGTTTTAGAAAATATTAACCCTGAAAGCAACATTATTACCAAAGGATTTAAAGAAAGAGGATTGTCTGCTCAGAACAGTTTTGATAGCCAGGCGGTAATTCATTTGAAAAAAAATTACTGTGATCAAAAAAAATGTTTAAATTGTGTGATTGGTTTAAAAATACTTAGCGCATAAAAACATGTTAAATCGTATTTTAATTTTCTTTGAACGTTATTCTTTTGGGGTTTGCACCTATTTGGGAGAGAAATTTAAAATATCGCAAACTAAAATTAGGCTGTTTTTTATTTACGCCTCGTTTTTAGCCGTTGGCTTTCCCCTAGTTTTTTACTTTTTTGCAGCTTTCTTTTTAGACATCAGAAATTACGTTAAAAAAATCAGAATTCAGTTTAAGGAGATTTAAGTGCTTAAAATCTCAGCTATTTCCGTATAACCTTTTTCATTAGCCAAGTCTGCGGGTAATTTTCCGCCTTCCATTCTTACATCTACTTTAGCACCTTTTTCCAGTAATAAAATAATGAGTTCTACATTTCCATTTTGTGCAGCAGAATGTAATGGAGTAACTCCAGATTGTTGCGAAACATTAATTAAAGCATGATTTTCTATCAACATTCTAGAAATATTTAAATTGTTGGCAGCAACTGCAGAATGTAATGGAAAAACATTAAAGCCATTATTTGACGGCAGGTTTACGTCTGCACCTTTTAAAACTAAATATCTTGCAACTTCTTCTTTTCCAAAATAACTTGCTAATCCTAAAGCAGTGAATCCATTTGACGAATAATCATTTATTTTTTCTGGGGCAACAAAAATTAAATGTGCAACTTCATCAAACTTTCCAGATGCGGCAGCTTCAAAAAGGTTTAAATCGGTTATAAATTCTAAAATAACTTTTATCGCATTTGCTTTGGAAAAATAACAGGAAAGCATTAACGGCGAGACGTCATGAGAGGTAAGCTGTTTTAATAGAGAAATATCCTTATTTAAGAACTCCCTTAGGTCATTCTCATCATCTTTAATAATTAATTCTTCTAAATTATTGTGAAGCATTATTCTAAATTAAAATAATAAACGCAATTATAAGTATTTGCTAAAATATATGGCTAATTAATTCTAAAAATTAAAAAACCCTAGTTAAAAATTAATTCAACTAGGGTTTAACCATCAAAACCTAAAACATCATGGAAAAAATTCCTAAATGAATTATAATAACAAATACGAAGATTATTAGGTAATGGTTTTACACCACTAACCTAAATATTATAATTAATCATGTACACAACTACGATATAGATATTTTGCCACTAATGCGCTAATTTTCATTAATAGCAAATCTAATTTATTTTGCTAATCTTCATTTTATAGGTTTAATCAAAATAATCCTAAAATCCTGCAAATCATGATTCAGACAATCAACCACAAAGTGTAAAAAGCTACATAGCTTTATAAAACCAAGAAAATCTGTGTAACTATCTAAATCTGAGTAATCACGAAAACAATCTGTGAAATGAAAAAAAAATCTGTGCAATCATCTAAATCATTAAATTATATTTGTTGAGTAAATAATTAACGAATGCCTGTGAGAGGAAACCAATTTAAAAAAAACACAATAAGGGAAGAAGCCCAGGAAGGACTACAACAACCTTATAAAAAGAAAATCATTAATGAAAACAGGGAAGGATTGCCAAAGTTCAGCTTTAACAATGATAGGGCAATTAAAATTGTTGGGCTATTTTTATTGTTGCTATCTATTTACTTTCTTGTTTCATTAACCTCTTATTTATTCACTTGGCAAGACGATCAAAGTTATGTAATAGACGCAAACGGAGGTTGGAGTAATCTTTTTAAAACCGTTGCCGAATTAAAATCTAATGGAGCAATTAATCCAAATATCCAAAACTGGACGGGCAAATTAGGAGCTTTACTGTCGCACCAATTTATGTACGAATGGTTTGGATTGGCTTCATTTATTTTTGTTTTTGTTTTTATAGTTATTGGCTATAGATTATTGTTTAAAGTGAAATTATTATCAATACATAAAACACTGGCTTATAGTTTTTTTGTACTAATTTTTGCCTCCATCACTTTAGCTTTTTTCCATTCTTTTATTGGCGATTATCCGCATTACATAGAAGGAGAATTTGGTTATTTCTCAAATCTTTTATTACAAGCACAAATAGGTTCTACTGGAGTTGGTGCATTGTTAATTTTTGCTGGACTGACTTGTTTAATCATTGCTTATAACTTAGATTTTAAAATCCCTGAAAGGAAACCAAAACCTATAAAAGAAAGTTTTGTAGCAGATAATAATTTTATTGATGAGGAGGAAGAAGAAGAGGAAGAATTTTTAGATAATGATGATCATACGACCACGCCAATAGAATTTCCGGTAAGGAGTAATCAAGTAAATAATCCTATAGTTCCAATTATCCAAACTAAAGATAATTCTTTTGAGGTTGAAAATACCTTAGAAAAAGAAGAGCCTATTTCTAAAGTTAATGAAGATTTTGATGATGTAGTAAATAAAATCAGCAAGCCATCGCCAAAAATAGAAGATCAAGAAGATTTATCTCTAACAATTGAAAGAACGCAAGAGGATGCTAAAGCGGCAGATTTAGTAGAGCAATTTGGTGCATTTGATCCTACTTTAGATTTAGCATCCTATAAAAACCCAACCCTAGAATTATTAGAGCAATATGGTTCTGGAAAAATAGCGGTTGATACATCTGAATTAGAGAATAATAAGAATAAAATTGTTGAAACCCTTAACAATTATAATATTGAAATTGATAAAATTAAAGCCACTATTGGTCCCACCGTTACGCTTTATGAAATTATCCCAGCTGCGGGAGTAAGGATTTCTAAAATCAAAAATTTAGAAGATGATATTGCTTTAAGTTTGGCAGCTTTAGGGATTAGGATCATTGCGCCAATGCCAGGTAAGGGAACTATTGGAATTGAGGTCCCAAATTCTCATCCAGAAATGGTTTCTATGCGTTCTATCATCGCAACAGAGAAATTTCAGAATACAACGATGGATTTGCCGATTGCTTTGGGTAAAACCATTTCTAATGAAGTTTTTATTGCCGATTTGGCTAAGATGCCCCACATGTTGGTTGCTGGAGCAACTGGTCAGGGTAAATCGGTTGGTATCAATACCATATTGGTTTCTTTGCTTTACAAAAAGCATCCATCGCAATTAAAATTTGTTTTGGTAGATCCAAAAAAGGTAGAACTTTCACTGTTTAAAAAAATTGAGAGACACTTTTTGGCAAAACTTCCAGGAGATGATGATGCGATTATTACCGATACAAAAAAAGTAATCAATACGCTTAATTCGCTTTGTATCGAAATGGATCAGCGTTATGATCTGTTAAAAGATGCAGGTGTAAGAAATTTAAAAGAATATAATGAGAAGTTTATCAAGCGAAAGCTTAACCCAAATAACGGACATAAGTTTTTACCTTTTATTGTTTTGGTAATTGATGAGTTTGCAGATTTAATGATGACTGCCGGTAAGGAAGTAGAAACACCTATTGCAAGGTTAGCGCAATTGGCTAGGGCAATTGGGATTCATTTGGTTTTAGCTACCCAAAGACCTTCGGTAAATATCATAACTGGTACAATTAAAGCCAATTTCCCAGCTCGATTAGCTTTTAGGGTAACTTCAAAAATAGATTCGAGGACAATTTTGGATAGTGGCGGTGCTGATCAATTGATTGGTAAAGGAGATATGCTTTTATCCACAGGTAGTGATTTAATACGTTTGCAATGCGCATTTGTAGATACGCCAGAAGTGGATCGTGTAACCGATTTTATTGGAGAACAAAGAGGTTATGCTTCCGCTTACATACTTCCTGAATATGTTGGCGATGATGGAGATGGCGGAAGTGTTAAAGATTTTGACCCCAACGATCGTGATGCAATGTTTGAGGATGCTGCCCGTTTAATAGTGATGCACCAACAAGGTTCTACTTCTTTAATCCAGCGAAAGCTGAAATTAGGTTACAACAGGGCAGGTAGAATAATTGACCAATTGGAAGGCGCAGGAATTGTTGGCCCATTTGAAGGAAGTAAAGCTAGAGAGGTATTAATGCCAGATGAATATTCGTTGGAACAATTCTTGTCTAACTTGAACAAAAAAGATTAAAATGAAGAAATTAAATATATTGATGTTGATAATGTTTTTGCTAACCACCATTGGAAACGTTTTTGCACAATCTGATGCTACAGCAAAATCAATATTAGCAGGTGTAAGTAAAAAATACAGGTCGTATAATGTTGTAAAGGCAGATTTTAGCTACACTTTAAAAAACCCTCAAGCTAATATTAACGAAAGCCAAAGTGGAATTTTATTAGTAAAATCATCTCAAAATAAATATAAAGTAAACGTTGGTGGACAAGAGTTAATTTCTAATGGACAGGTACAATGGACTTATTTAAAAAATGATAATGAAGTTCAGATCAGTGAGATTGATAACAGTTCTGATGCTTTAAACCCTGCCAAAATCTTTACGATGTATGAAAAAGGTTTTAAATATATTTATTTAGGGGATACAAAACTGAATGGGCGAGTTTATCAAAACATTGAATTGGCTCCACTACAAACCCGTTCTTTTTCTAAAATAAAATTACGAGTAGATAAAATAAATAAACAGATTTCAAATATCGTGGTAAACGACAAAAATGGAAACGTCTATACTTATACCATCAAAAGTTTTACTCCAAATGTTAAGGTTTCTGATGCTACATTCACCTTTGATCCAAAAGCGCATGCTGGTGTAGATGTAGTTGATTTAAGATAAATTAGTATTTAATTTTTGACCTAATAGATTATGTAGAGCCCATTAATTAATTTCGCAAATAATCAATGTAATATTCTGTTATATACGTTTTTAATTGTAAGCCTTGTACACTTTGATTTTAGCCTCTATATAATTTGGGCGTTTTAACACGCTTTTCATTATATTTTTTCTTGCAGAAAAAGCAAAAAAAGATCCCATTCCAATCGTTAACACAATAAAATACGGATAGCATACAGCGTTTAATAATTAATTACACAATTATATGATGTAATATTCATCAACACAGGTTTTCATCTTTGTGCCGGCTAGGCAGCAGAATAGCATTTAGCTTTTGGCCTTCACATAATTATATTTAAATGGTGCAATAAAATTTAATTAATACAGAGGTCATCTTGTGTTTTTTTTGCAAATTTGTTAATGTCAATTTCATTTACCAACCATACTTTAGAAAAGTTAGAACAACTATTAAAAGAAGTTGGTTTTAAGGTGAGGTATGAAAAGGGGAATTTTAAAACAGGCTCTTGTCTGATAGAAAGCAGTAAGATAATTGTAGTTAATAAATTCTCTAACTTAAAAAGTAAAATCATTTCTTTAATAGACCTGATCAAAAATATAGATGTAGATATTTCTAACATCGGAGAAAAGCAAAAAGCATTTTATTATTCATTAAAACAAACTCAGATTACATTTTGAAAGTTACTTTTTTAGGAACCGGAACTTCGCAAGGTGTACCCGTAATT